>DASUQB010000223.1:0-5779 GCA_036280835.1 Microbacterium sp.
CGGTGTTCGTGGACGCCGCAGTCGCGGCGTCCTCCGAGGTCGTGATCGGCGGAGGGGTCCGGGGGAGCAAGCTGTTCCTCCCCGGGGTCGCCCTCGCCGCGCTCCCGGGCGCGCAGGTCATCGAGGGCCTCGGCCGCCCGATCGCCTGACGGCTGCCTTCGGCTTCGGCTTCCGCGGCGGCTCCGGGGGCGGCGCCTCCCGCGGCGGCGGATCGCATCTGTCGGCGCCGAGGGGCCGCGTGTCAGGATGAGCACGCGGGGAACCCGCGCCGAGGAAGGACTCCCATGACTGTGCCAGGCCACCGCCCGCCCGTGTCCGGCTCGCACGAGGCAGGCGCGCGCCGGCCCCTGATGCGGTATGCGGTGTGGATCGCGATCGGCGCGCTCATCGCCGCCGCGATCGTGTGCGTGATCTGGGTGCTCGTCGGCGCGCAGAACGACATCGTCGGCAGGGCGTTCCTCACGATCCTGCTGCTCGCCGGCTTCGCGGCCGCTGCGCTGTACGACGCGCACGTCGCCCCGCGGCGCCCGGATTGGTATGTCATCGCCAGCATGGTCGCGTGGGTGGTCGTGCTGATCGCGGGAGCGCTCAAGATCTGGATGCCGCGCTACAGCACCTACAACGACTTCGACCTGTACGGCTGGGACAACGGCGTCACCCGCTTCTTCGAGTTCCTGGCGATCGTGCTCGTCGTACGTCTCGCGCTCCTGCACGTGCGGCTGTACCTCAAAGCCCACGCCCGGTACGTCACGACCTTCACGACGGTCGTCACGATGGTCACGATCGCGCTGCTCGGCATCCTCGTCGTCATGCTCCTCATCCCGCTGCTCTTCCCGCGCGAGCTCGACTACGCCGACTTCTACTGGCGGGTGGTCGTCGCGCTCGCGATCCTCGTCGCCGTCGGCACGGCCCTCATCCCGCTGATCAACGCGCTCAGCGCTCCGAAGAAGCCCGCGCGGCCGAAGGCGGCACCGCACCCGTATCCGGCCCCGACGCAGCAGTGGCCGACCTACGCGGACGGACACACGCCGCTCCCTGTCATGCCGGACGGCACCCCGGACTGGAACGCGTACTACACGGGATACCCGACCTACGGCCCGGCGCAGTACGCCCCGGCGCCGCCGCCCCCCGCCGGTCAGGCGGCGCCGCCGGCGAGCGCGCCCGGCGGATACCCGACGCCGCCGCCTCTGCCGCCGCTGCCGCCGCGGCCCTAGCTCCCGCACGCCGAGCCGCGTCGAGGTCGGCGGCAGCCCGGGACTCTCGGGCCCCGGGTCAGCGACCGAGGATCTCCAGCGCGGCCATTGCCGCGTTGTGCCCGCCGATGCCGCTCACGGCGCCGCCGCGCTGCGCCCCTGCCCCGCACATCAGCACGGTCGGGTGCTCGGTCCCGACGCCCCACCGCGACGCCGGGTCCGACTCCGGGCCGACCTCCTCCGCCCAGGGCCACGACAGCGACCCGTGGAAGATGTCGCCGCCCGTCATCCCGAGCGAGTGCTCGAGGTCGAGCGTCGTCCGCCCCTCGATGCACGGCCGCCCGTCGGACGTCTCGTAGAGCAGCGACGACAGCGGCTCGGCCAGCACCGACTGCAGGGAGCGCTCGGCGGCGGCGAGCAGCTCCGCCCGCACGGCATCGGCGTCGCCCGTCGTCGCGATCGCGTGGGGCACCTGCAGGCCGAAGAGGGTGAGCGTCTGGGCGCCGGAGGCGCGCAGCTCGGGGCCGAGGATCGAGGGATCGGTGAGCGAGTGGCAGTAGATCTCGGCCGGCAGCGGATCCGGGATGCCGCCCGCCGCCGCGCACGCGTGCGCCTCGTCCAGCTGCGCCATGGTCTCGTTGATGTGGAACGTGCCCGCGAACGCGGCCTCGGGAGCGACATCGGTGTCGTGCAGGCGCGGCAGCCGGCGCAGCAGCATGTTGACCTTGAACTGCGCTCCGGAGGGGCGCTCGGCATCCGCGGCCTGCGCGCCACCCGCGCGCAGGAGCTCCGCCAGCACGGCCGGTCCGACGCCGCTGAGCACCAGCCGCCCACGCAGGGTCACCCCTTCGCCGCGGACCTCGCCGTCGGGCGAGACCTGCGTCACCGCCGCGTTCGTCCGCAGGTCGGCGCCCGCGGCGCGCGCCGCGCGCTCGAGTTCGGCCGAGACGCGCCCCATCCCGCCGACGGGCACGTCCCAGTCGCCGGTGCCCCCGCCGATCACGTGGTACAGGAAGCAGCGGTTCTGCCGCAGGCTCTCCTCGTCGGCGCTGGCGAAGGTGCCGATCAGCCCGTCGGTCATGACGATGCCGCGGGCTATGTCGGATTCCACGGCCCGGCGGACCGCGCCGCCGAGGGGGCGCTCGATGACCGCGTCCCACAGCTCGTCGTCACCCACGAGCCGCCGTGCCGCCGAGCGGGAGATCAGCGGTTCGGTGAGCGTCGGGAAGAGCGCCCGGGCGAGCGGTGCCAGGCGGTCGTAGAAGGCAGCGAAGCGCCCGGCCTCCCGGTCATCTCCGGTGACCCGTGCGAACGTGTGAGCCGTGGCCGCGGCATCCTGCGTGTCGACGAGGATGCCGCGCGACGGGTCGGCGGGATCCGGCGTATAGGAGGAGTAGCGGCGACGCCGCAGCTCGATGCCCAGTCCCAGGTCGTCGATGACGCGGCGGGGGAGCAGGCTCACGAGGTAGGAGTAACGCGAGAGGTTCGCGTCGACGCCCTCCCACGGGCGAGCCGAGACGGACGCCCCGCCGAGGTGTCCGAGCCGCTCGAGCACGACGACGGATCTGCCGGCGGAGGCCAGGTAGGCGGCGGCGACGAGTGCGTTGTGGCCGCCTCCGACGATGACGACGTCATGGGTGAATCCGGCGGCGCTGCTCGAGACCATGCGTTCACGCTACCCGGCTAGCGTGGAGGCATGACGCTCGAAGCCGACCTCCTCGAACTGGCCGCCGACATCGCGCGGGAGGCCGGCGCGCTCGCCAAGCGCCGGCGTGCCGAGGGCGTGTCGATCGCCGCGACGAAGTCCGCGGTCGCCGATATCGTCACCGAGGCCGACCGAGAAGTCGAGGCGCTGATCCGGGAGCGGCTGTCGGCCGCGCGTCCCGACGACGGGTTCCTGGGCGAGGAGACCGGCGGCGACGGCGGGGCATCCGGGATCACGTGGGTGGTCGACCCGATCGACGGAACCGTCAACTACGCCTACGGCATCCCCGCGTACTCGGTCAGCATCGCCGCGGTCGAGGGCCCGCCCGACCCGCAGACCTGGACCGCCCTCGCGGCGGCCGTCTTCGCGCCGGCACTGGACGAGCTCTTCACGGCGTCGCGCGGCGGCGGCGCCTGGCTGGGCGACCAGCGCCTGGCCGTCAACGCGGAGGCACCCGCGGGGGCGCTGCTCGCCACGGGGTTCGGCTACGACCCCGCGACGCACGACGGCGATCTGGCCCGCGTGCGCCGGGTGATGCCCGTCGCACGGGATCTCCGGCGCATCGGCTCGGCGGCGCTGGATCTCGCCTATGTCGCGGCGGGAAGGCTCGACGGCTACTTCGAGCGCGGGCTCAACCCCTGGGATCACGCGGCGGGCGCGCTCCTCGTGGCCGAGGCCGGAGGGCGCGTCGGCGGATACCCCGGCATGCGCGCCGGGAAGGCGATGACGATCGCCGCGGGGGATGCCGTCTATCGGGCCATCGAGGCGGTCATCGAGGCGTAGGACCGGGGTTCGGGCGGCGCGCCCTGGGTTCCGTTGCATAATGAGACGGCGCGCCCGGGGTGCTTACATGGCATTCTCAGGCGCTCACCTGTAGTGTTTACCGTATCGTTACCTTGTCGCCCGAATGACGAGGTTCTCCCCCCGATGCCCCATGGCCGCGCCCGAGCGGCACGACACGAGAGCCCCCTGCGCGTTGCCCCTTGACACCCCTATGGCCGAGCCCGCTCGCACGCGACGCTCGACCCGTGACCGAGTGATGCCCTCCGCCGCTCCGGTCGGTGGCGACTCGATCTCCCGTTCCGAGCTGCGCAAGCGATCGGCGGGAACGACCGCGTCCCAGCCGACTCCGGTGTGGGGCCTCCCCATCGCCCCCGTGATCGTGGAAGCGCAGTCCGTCGTCCCGGACGCAGCTCCCATCGTTCCCCCTCTCACGCGCCGCGGCAGCAGGGCCAAGGCGGCCCCGGCGACGGGCGCCCCCGCGGTCGAGCCGGTGCGCGAGGCCGTCACCGAGGTGTCCGCCGAGACGTTCGAGCTGCGCGAGCCCGAGGTGCGGGTCGCCTCCGAGCCCGAGGTGCTCGCTCAGGCCGACGCGCCCGAGCCGGTCGAGCCCGTGCTGCTCGTGCAGACGCACGCCGCGCCGGAGTCCGAGACCATCGTCGGCGCCGCGTCCGTCGATGACGCGGCCCCCCGGTCGTCCGACCCGCAGATCGACGAGTTCGCCCATGCGGCGAAGCTGTTCAGCTTCACCGGCGAGACGCGCGTCGTCGCACCGGCCGAGGAGGTCTCGCCGCCGATCGCCGCTCCTGCAGCCCCGCGGGCGGTGACGTCGAGCCGTCGCTCGGGCGCCGCCTTCCGCCGGGTCGCCACCGCATCGTTCTCGGTGGGGGTCATGGGCATCGTCGGACTGCTGACCGTGGGCATGACCACGCCGGCCGAGGCCGTCGCGGCCGTCGGCTCGAGCGACGACGGGACCGTCTCGATCGCGGCCATCGATAACCGGACTCAGGTCTCGAAGGACACCGAGGAGATCCAGGCCTACGTCGCGCCGGCCGAGGTCACGAACGCGACGCTGGATCGCGCGGAGGGCTACTCGACGGTGTCGCTCTCCCAGATGGCCGCGGAGATCGCCGCCGAGTCGGGCATCAACTACTCCTCGTCGGTCTTCAACAATGACCAGTCCTCCCCGATCCAGTGGCCCTTCGCCGTCGGCGTCGGGCTCAGCAGCGGCTTCGGCATGCGCTGGGGTCGGATGCACGAGGGCCTCGACTTCATCCCCGGTGAGGGCGCGCCGATCCAGGCGATCGCCGACGGGACCGTGCGCATCGCCACCGAGTCGGGCGGCGCCTACGGGGTCACGGTCTACATCGACCACGTCATCGACGGACAGATGATCACGAGCCACTACGCGCACATGCAGTACGGCTCGCTGGAGGTCTCCGAGGGGGACCACGTGACCGTCGGAACGGTCGTCGGCCACACCGGCAACACGGGACGCTCCTACGGCGCTCACCTGCACTTCGAGCTGCTCGTGAACGGAACGACGGCGATCGATCCGCTTCCCTGGCTGCGCGAGCACGCCGGCGGCTGACCCGGTCGTCTCGGTTTCTTGAGAACGCCCGCGCGATGGTATTCTCTTGTGGTTGCCCGGAGACGGGCAGCGCCCCGATAGCTCAGTGGTAGAGCACTTCCATGGTAAGGAAGGGGTCGTCAGTTCAATCCTGACTCGGGGCTCAGACATCCTTCATCGGATGCCGCGCGGCAGGGTAGCTCAGTTGGTGAGAGCGCACGACTCATAATCGTGAGGTCGCGGGTTCAAGCCCCGCTCCTGCTACACATTAAAACCCGGCTAACGAGTACGTCGCGTCAAGGATGAACCTGTGCCGAGGACGACCATAATCGTGAGGTCACCCAGGGGCCGGACGCGTGAGGGCGACGAGCTCGATCTGCCTCGTAGGACGCGCGGTGAGCGGGCGCTTCCGCGGGAGCTGTCTGACGCGTCAGGTGGCAGCACCCGGGTCGCTGGTGCCGGGCTGCCGAATGGGGATGCGTAGAGGAACCAGGTCTGCACGTGGCCTACCCGCTTGCGGGCGCTGGGACG
>DASUQB010000224.1:0-12433 GCA_036280835.1 Microbacterium sp.
GGGTGCGCTGCTTCTCATCCTGCGCCGGCTCCGAACGCCGGACGCCGCCGCCGACGCGGCGATCGATCCGGCCGCCGACGACCAGGCCTCCGCGGGCCACAGCCGCCGCTCCCTGCTCGTCTGGGCGGGCTCGGCCACCGCGCTGGGCGTGCTCGCGGCCGTCGGCGCCTCGGCGGTGCGAGCCGGCACCCGCGGCATCGCCGTCATCCGCGACGCGCTGAAGCTGCCCGCGGCCGCGGTGACCGCCCCGGCGATTCCCGCCGGTACGGAGCTCGGGCTTCCCGGCCTCGCGCCGGTCATCACGCCCAACGACCAGTTCTACCGCATCGACACGGCGCTGGTGGTGCCCCAGATCGACCCCGCCACCTGGAGCCTGCGCATCCACGGCCTCGTCGAGCGGGAGGTCGAGCTCACGTGGGACGAGCTGCTCGCCCTGCCCCTCGAGGAGAGCGTGACGACGCTCGCGTGCGTGTCGAACGAGGTCGGCGGCGACCTGATCGGCAATGCGCTGTGGCTCGGCTATCCGATCCGCGAACTCCTCGCCCGGGCGAAGCCCACGACCGATGCCGACATGGTGCTCTCGCGCTCGATCGACGGGTTCACGGCATCCACCCCGCTCGAGGTGCTGACCGACGACCGCGACGCCATCCTCGCCGTCGGCATGAACGGCGAGCCCCTTCCCGCTGAGCACGGCTTCCCCGTGCGGATGGTCGTGCCCGGCCTCTACGGCTACGTGTCGGCGACGAAGTGGGTCACCGAGCTCGAGGTGACGCGCTTCGACGAGCAGCGCGCGTACTGGACGGACCGGGGCTGGTCGGAGCGCGGCCCCATCAAGCTGCAGTCCCGCATCGACGTCCCTCGCCGGGGTCAGGGCCTGAAGGCCGGCGACGTCGTCATCGCCGGCGTCGCGTGGCAGCAGCACGTCGGCATCGAGGGGGTCGAGGTGCAGATAGACGAGGGCGAGTGGCGTCCGGCTACTCTCGCCACCGCCATCTCGGACGACACCTGGGTGCAGTGGAGCCTCCCGTGGACGGCGAAGAAGGGCGACCACGTCATCCGGTGCCGGGCGACGAACAAGGAAGGCGAGCGGCAGACCGAGGACGAGGTCGGCGTCGTACCCGACGGCGCAACGGGCTGGCACTGGCGCACTGTCTCGGTGTTCTGACCCGAGACCGTCGCCGCCCGGTGCCTAGCCCTCGAGCACGAGGCGCAGCTGCTCGACCGCCCAGTCGAGCTCCGTCGCGCGGATGACGAGCGGCGGCGCCATGCGGATCGTCTGGCCGTGCGTGTCCTTGACGAGCACGCCGCGCGAGAGCAGCCGCTCGGCGATCTCTCGGCCCGTGCCGGCCGCGGGGTCGATGTCGACCCCGGCCCACAGGCCCGCGATGCGGAAGCCGGTCACGCCGTGGCCGACGAGCGTGCCGAGGCGCTGCTCGAGGTGCTCGCCGAGTGCGCGGGCGCGCTGCTGGAACTCCCCCGATGACAGCATCTCGACGACCCGCAGTCCGACGGCGGCGGCCAGCGGGTTGCCCCCGAACGTCGAGCCGTGCTCGCCCGCGCGGATGACGCCCAGCACGTCGGTGTCTCCGACGACGGCCGAGAGGGGCAGGATGCCGCCGCCGAGGGCCTTGCCGAGCAGGTACAGGTCGGGCACGACGCCCTCGCGGTCGCACGCGAACGTCTCGCCGACCCGCCCGAGGCCGGACTGGATCTCGTCCGCGATGAACAGCACGTTGCTGCGCTCCGTGAGCTCGCGCACGGCCCGGAGGTAGCCCTCCGGCGGTACGACGACGCCCGCCTCGCCCTGCACGGGCTCGATCAGGACGGCGGCGGTGTTCTCGTCGATCGCGGCCTCGATGGCCGCGGCATCCCCGAACGGCACCGTCACGAAGCCGGGCGCGTAGGGCCCGAAGTCGTCACGGGCCGTCGCGTCGTCGCTGAAGCCGACGATCGTGGTGGTGCGCCCATGGAAGTTGCCGCCGGCGACGATGATCGTGGCGCGGTCGGGCGTGATGCCCTTCACGCGATAGCCCCACGCGCGAGCGACCTTGATGCCCGTCTCGACGGCCTCGGCTCCCGTGTTCATCGGGAGCACGAGGTCCTTGCCGCACAGCTCGGCGAGCGCCGCGGCGAAGGCTCCCAGGCGGTCGTTGTGGTACGCCCGGCTGGTGAGCGTGAGGCGGCCGAGCTGCTCCTGGACGGCGGCGACGAGGGCCGGATGCCGGTGCCCGAAGTTCAGCGCCGAGTAGGCGGAGAGCAGGTCGAGGTAGCGCTTGCCCTCGACGTCGGTCACCCACGACCCCTCGCCTTTGGCGATGACGACGGGCAGGGGGTGGTAGTTGTGCGCGACGTGCTCCTCTTCGCCCGCGATGATGCGCGCGGTGCCGGCGTCGAGGTCTGCGACGGAGGTCATGACGACGCGCCGCGCAGCTCGAGGGTGCAGCACTTGATGCCGCCGCCCCCGAGCAGGAGCTCGGAGAGGTCGACGAGCACGGGGTTGTAGCCGCGTTCGCGAAGCTGCTTCTCGAAGCCCTTCGCGCGCGGGGAGATGATGACGTTGCGGCCGTCGCTCGAGGAGTTGAGGCCGAACACGGCGCCGTCCTCGTCCGAGACGTGGATGGCGTCGGGAAAGCGCTCGGCCAGGATCGACTGGCTGGCGGCGTCGAACGCGCCGGGCAGGTAGGCGATGTTCGCGCGCTCGGGACCGCCGTTCGCGACGCCTTCGACCGGATCGAGCACGGCGATCGCGGTGTCGAGGTGGTAGAAGCGCGGGTCGGTCAGCGTGAGGGTGACGACCTCGCGGCCGAAGATCTCGCCGATCTCGCGGTGGCTGTCGCCGGTGGAGCGGAACCCGGTGCCGGCGAGGATGACATCGCCGACGAGCAGGAAATCGCCCTCGCCCTCGTTGACCTCTGCGGGCACGCGGGTGTCGAACCCGGCCGCGCGGAACCAGTCGATGAACGGTCCCTCTTCACCTGCGCGCTCCTTGAAGCGGAACTTCGGGCCGTAGGCGATGCCGTCGATCAGGAACCCGCCGTTGGCGGTGTAGACCATGTCGGGCAGGCCGTCGACGGGGTCGATCAGCTCGACCTCGTGGCCCAGCTCGAGGTACGTGTCGTACAGGGCCTGCCACTGACGGACGGCGAGCGCGGTGTCGGTCGGATTGGCCGGCACCATCCACGGGTTGATCGTGTAGCTCACCGTGAAGTGCTCCGGCCGGCACATCAGGTAGCGGCGGCGGTGCTGGGTGCGGGTGACGGTCGTCGAGGTGTCCGGTCCCTGAGCCGGCCGAAGGGCGGCGGTGTTCTGCGTGGACATGTGTGCTCCTCAGGAAGGGGCGGCGGACGCTGTCCAGGGGCCAGGCGGCCCTTCGACTCGCCGCGCTTCCAGGGAACCGCCTGCGAGGAAGGGTGCGACTCAGGCACGCCGACACTCATTCTCTCACGCGCGGTCGTCGGGGGCGATCGCGACGACGACCTTGCCGACCGTGTGCCCGGCGTCGACGTGCGCGATCGCCTCCCGCGCCCGTTCGAGCGGCCACGTGCGCTCGATGACCGCGCGGAGGGAGCCGTCGGCGGCCAGCGCCGCGAGGCGCGCGGTGATCTCGGGCTTGGTCGTGGCGGCGAGCGGGCGGATGCGGCGACCCCGGCCGAGGAGGTTCAGGGCGCTCGCGCGGAGGATGCGGCCGATGGGCCCGAGCAGCCTGCCGCCCTCACCGGAGACGAGCACGAGGGTTCCCCCTGGACGCAGGAGGGAGCGGAGGCGGCGGAGGGGCGCGGTGCCTGCGATGTCGAGGACGACGTCGAAGGATGCCGGTGGCAGGCCCGCGGCATCCGTAGTCGTGTAGTCGAACGTGCGGGAGGCGCCCAGCCCCTCCACGAGGGCACGGCTGCGCGCCCCGCACAGGGCCCACACGTCGGCGCCCCGGAGTGCGGCGAGCTGCACCGCGTAGGTGCCGACGCCGCCGGATGCCCCGATCACGAGCACCCGCCGGCCGTCGGCGACCGCGCCGAGCTCGACGGCCTGCCAGGCGGTGCCGCCGGCCAGCGGCAGGGCCGCCGCGGTGATGGGATCGAGCGCCGCCGGGCGCGGGACGACCTGCGACGCCGGGGTCTTCACGTACTCGGCGAGCCCGCCGCCGGCCAGCTCGCCCAGCACCTCCTCGCCGATCGCGAGTCCGGCGACGCCCGGGCCGACCGCGATCACGGTGCCCGCGACATCCCTGCCCCGCACCTGCTCCTTCGGCCGGCGGAGTCCGAAGAACGCGCGAAGCAGCAACGGCTCACCGCGCATGATGTGGATGTCGGCGGCGTTCAGCGCGGCGGCGCGCACCCGCACCACGACCTCGCCGGCGCCGGCCACCGGGATGTCGGCGGTCACAGGGTGCACCGCCTCAGGGCCGCCGTAGCGGGTCTGCCGCCACGCCCGCATGGTGCGGGTGTCCTGCGCTGCTGCGGTGTCGGTGCTGGCGCTCATGAGAGGTCTCCTTCGGGGTACTGGAACACGGCGTCGAGTCCGACGCCGAACACTCGCGCGATCTGGAACGCCAGCTCGAGCGAGGGCGAATACTTCTCCTGCTCGATCGCGATGACGGTCTGACGGGTGACGCCGATGCGCTTCGCGAGCTCGGCCTGCGTCATCCCCCCGGCCTCGCGCAGCCCGCGGATGGAATTGGTGACCCTGGTGGGCTTGACCATCAGGGCATCCCCCGGTGGTAGACGGCGAGGCGTGTGAGGCCGCCGAGGAACGCGGACAGGAAGAAGCCGAGGAAGATCGCGTTGCCGATCCAGAACCACGGGCCCTCGATCATCGCCAGCACGAGTGCGACGAGACCGCCGATCACCATGAACGCCTGGCCGACGCGGTCGCCGAGCTGCTCGATCTCGCGGTCCCGAAGGTCGGCCGTGTGCTCGACCTCGGGGTTCGCCATCCCGGCGAGGATGCCCCACACGATGCTGATCACGATCGACGCGACGATGGCGCCGACGATCGACCAGACCATCGGCCACACCCAGTCGATCTCCCCGACCGGCCGCCCCTGGAGGAGCGGCGGCAGCACGACCGCCAGGTAGTAGACGAGCCCGGCCGCGCTCGCGATGAGCTGCGACCACGTGATGCGTTCGGCGTATCCCACGATCCCCGCCCCTCTCATGTCTAAAATGTTTGACATCCGCGACGCTACTCCGCCTCGCCCGCTCATGTCAAGAATTGTTTACACGCCAAGCCTGCCCCCTCGGTGCGCGAGAGGGTACGCCTGCACCTTCCCGAGGCCCCTGAGCGTGCATCCCTGCCCTCTCGCGCAGGGCGCGATGGAGGACTTGAAACGTTAAAGGTTTCTCTTGACCGATCGCGAACCGAGGCGCATGCTGGTGGGGAAAGCGGTTGCCCGAGCCGCACGAAGTAACTCGATGAGGAGAAACAGAGTGCGAAAGACATTGCGCAATGCGCTATCGCTGACCCTTGCCGTCGCGCTGGGCGTATCGCTGCTCGGGGCGGGCAATCCCGCCGCGGCCGCCGACCCGGACAAGGAGCTGCGGCCGATGGAGGGGCTGACCCGCGGGCTGGTCGCAGCCCAGACGGCCGGCGGCGTCTTCCTGAGCTGGCGGTTCCTGGGCGACGAGCCCGACGGCATCTCGTGGAACGTCTACCGCAAGGACGGCGACGCCGACTTCGCGAAGATCACGACGATCGCCCCGCGCGACGTCCAGCCCGAGAGCGACTATGAGGACAACCCCGGCGTCGTGAAGGAGAACGTCACGCCGTCCAGCTACACCGACCCCGACGGTCAGCTCACCTCGATCTACGAGGTGGCTCCGGTGATCGACGGCGTCGAGGGCGACAGGCAGGGCGCGAGCGTCCCGATGCTGTCCGCCCTCCCCGGACAGGCGGGTCAGGCCAACCGCGGCGCGGTGCACTACATCCCGATGAAGCCCGCGCCGGCGCCCGTGCCGCTCGCGCACTTCACGTACCGCGACAAGCGCTTCGGCCCCGGCACCAACCTGAACGCGGCGAGCATGGTCATCCCCGGCACGGGCGGCCAGCACTGGTACGTCGTCGACATGGATCTGCTCCGGGCCTTCCGCGAGCCGCATGCCGAGCAGACGCCCGTCACCGCGGCGGATCTCACCGGCTGGGTCGACAAGCTGAACGCCCACAACGAGGAGGCCTGGCAGCCGACGAACACCCTCGGGGCCGACGGCATCATCGGGGACGCGCTGTATGCCGAGCTCGAGGCGAAGTTCATCTCCTATGTCGAGAAGCTCGACAGCGGCACGAAGCTCCCCTACGCGAAGACCGATTCCGGGGCCATCTACACGTCGCAGAGTGCGCCGTACTCGACCCATGACATGACGGTGGGCGACTTCGACGGCGACGGCGAGTACGAGATCGTCGTCAAGTGGCGCAGCACCCAGCAGGACCCGATGTACTCCGAGCCGATCTTCGGCGGCGGCAACACCACGACCGCGCCCGAGTACATCGACGTCTACAAGCAGGACGGCACGCTGCTGTTCCGCGTCGACATGGGGTACAACGTGCGGTCGGCCAACGACCACGAGACCACCCTCTTCGCCGAGGACTTCGACGGCGACGGCACGTCCGAGCTGATGCTCAAGACGGCCCTCGGCACCCGCATCGGCAACTGGGATGAGGCTTCGCAGTCGGTGATCTACACGGATGCCGGCGTCGTCGGCGGTGCGGACGGCCTGAACGCCACCACCGACAGGTTCAAGGAGTACTTCGCCGGCGGAGACGAGCAGGCACTCGACACCTACTGGTCGCTGCTGAACAGCTTCACCATCTCGTACCGCAGCCCCACGGCGGGCGGCGGCAACGACGGACCGAACGACCCGGCCCTCAAGCGCTGGATCAAGACGTACCACGTCGGCCCCATCGGACCCGCGAAGGATGACCAGGAGTTCTTCTCGGCCTTCGAGTGGAACCCGGATGCCGGGCAGGGCGTCCTCGTCGACAGCGAGCTGTACCCGTACCCCTACGAGGCGAGCGTCGACGGCGAGAACTGGGCGATGACCCCCGCCACCCAGCGCGGCAACTACTCCTACCTGGCATTCCCCGGGCCCGGCGCCGGTACGTCCTCGAGCGATTACAAGGCGCAGATCATGGCCGAGAAGGAGGCCTACTGGCTGGAGAACCCGTGGAAGGCGGCCTCGTTCGGCGACGCGCAGGGAAACCGGGCCAACCGCTACGTCGGTGTCGTCGCGGCGCTCGACGGCGTCAACAAGTACGCGGTGTCGCAGCGCGGCTACTACCACCGCACGACTCTGGCGGCCTTCAACATCGTCGACGGGCAGGTCAACCTGCAGGCGGGCTTCGACTCGGCCGACGAGCAGTACTGGTCGCTCGGCGGCAGCGCGTACGACTACCAGAACCGCGGCAACCACTTCACCGACTCGGCCGACCTGGACGGCGACGGCTGGGACGAGGTCGTGCTGAAGGCCATGGTGCTCGGGCTGAACGCCGACAGGACGAAGATCCTGCCGAAGGTGATCGCCGGCGACACCATGCCCACGATCGCCGGGCAGAACAGCGTCCCGCCCGTGGCCGGCGAGTTCCAGTTCGCCACCGACGAGGTGCGGGGCAACCCGCTCAACGTCTGGGCGCCGCTGCGTCACGGCGACCGCAGCGCCCTGCTGCCGGTCGACAAGGACGACAGCATCCGGATGTGGTCCGGCATGGAGGAGCACCTGCTCGACGACCTCCGCACCGGCATCCATCAGGGCTGGATCCCCGGCCCCGCCGGCTATGACCCCATGAAGGGCAAGCGGCTCGGCGAAAACGGCGAGATCGTCTACGAGAACTCGCTGATCTACGGGGTCTACGCGGGCAGCGACGACGAGGGCAGTGTGGCGGGGAACTTCTCGAACCGCTGGCCGGGCGCCCAGGCGGGCTCGGCGGGTGCGACGAGGGAGGTGCGCAGCATGGTCACGGGAGAGATCCTGACGACGACGAGCACCGCGCGAGGCATCGCCCAGGGGCAGAACGCCATCTGGTTCGGGGGCGGCCTGACGCACATGGCCGTCAACGGCGCCACGGTGAACGCGATCAACGATCAGACGTTCGCGGCCACCTCGTACCTCGCGACCGGCCTGACGTCGACGGGCAGCAAGAGCACCCCGACGCTGAAGGCCGACCTGCTCGGCGACTGGCGCGAGGAGCTCGTGCTGCGCGCGAGCGGCAACCGCCTCGGCATCGTCACGACGCTCGCTCCGACGGAGTACGGCATCCGCACGCTGATGCACGACCCGATGTACCGCAACGGCGTCGCGAACAAGAACACCGGCTACGACCAGGTCGGATTCGCGAGCTTCTACCTCGGCGACGAGGCGGAGCTGCCGGAGCAGCGGACCGACATCTCGGTGCCCTACATCGACAACACGAACCCGACCATCACGGTGATGCCGTCGTCGAAGGGCGAGAACGGGGTCTACACCAAGGTCTCGTTCAAGCTCACCGACACCGGCGGCATCGCCAGGGTCGTGCTGAACGGCGTCGAGGACGATGTGGCCGACCGATCCACGGTCGTCGTCAACAACCTGCAGGTCGGCAAGTTCGGCGGCGTCGCCGGCACGAACACGCTGGAGGTGCACGACGCCGCCGGCAACGTGACCACCCTCGCGTTCACCCTCGCCGCGAAGTAGTCCCCCGCGACAGGGCGCGACTGCACCTTCCGGAACCCCGGGAGCGTGCAGTCGTGCCCTTTCGCGCACGAGGCTCGGGCTGGTGCGGTCTCAGATGACCGAGGCGCTCCAGGCGTCGGGGTTGCCGAAGCGGTGGGCGGTGAGCGTGATCGACTGCTCGTGGAGGAACGGGAGCAGCTCGATGCGGCCGGCGGTGGTGACCTCGTTCGCGTAGACGGCCAGATCCGGGTCCCCGTTCACCGCGGCGGCGAGGGCCGCGTGCAGCGACGCGACGCTCTCGCGCGAGCCGATGAGCCGGACCCGCGGGGGTCGCGGCGCGGCGGACATCCGCTCGAGCCACTGCTCGTCGGTCTCCATCGAGACGGGTGTGCCGAGCTCGCCGAGCACCCGCCGCACCTCGGCCGGGAGGCCGACCGGGGTGCTGAGGGTGAACTCGGTGCGGGTGCGCGCGGCCGCCACGACGACGCGCAGCAGCGCCTGCCACGTGGCGTCGGCCGTCGCTCGCAGGGCCGCCGGCACCGGCCGGTAGCGGAACAGGTTGCGCTCGACGCCCAGGCCCGAGACATCCCGCACCCTGCCGAACTCGCGATCCCAGGCCACGGCATCCGACAGCGCACCCCGTCGCAGCCAGTCGAAGGCGGCGAAGTCCAGCGACGGCTGCGCCGCCTCGATCAGAGCGGTGATGCGGGAGTCGAGGCCGCGCAGGTGCAGCGTCGACGACGGGGCGCCGGCCGTGGGCCGCCAGCTGCCGAGGCCGATCAGGTAGTTCGGGCCGCCGGCCTTCGTGCCCGCACCCACCGACGAGCGCTTCCAGCCGCCGAAGGGCTGACGCTGGACGATGGCGCCGGTGATGCCGCGGTTGACGTAGAGGTTGCCCGCCTGCACGCGGTCGAGCCAGAGCGCCAGGTCGTCGGGGTTCTGCGTGTAGAGCCCCGCCGTGAGCCCGTACGCCACGGCGTTCTGCAGCTCGATGGCGTGCGACAGCGAGTGCGCGTGCATCACGCCGAGCACGGGGCCGAAGAACTCCTCGGTGTGGAAGCGCGAACCCGCGTGCACGCCGGTGCGGATGCCGGGCGACCAGAACCGCGCGTTCACATCGACGCCGGGGCCCATCGAGCGGGGCGCGAGCGGCCGCGGCTCGACGAGCCACTTCTCGCCCTCCTCCAGCGTCGTCAGCGCCCAGGCGAGCTTGCCCTGCGGCGCCTCGATGAGCGGCCCGACCTCCGACAGCGGGTCGCTCGGCGGCCCGACGCGCAGCGATCTGGTCGCGTCGACGAGCTGGCGCGCGAACCGCTTGGAGCGCGCGACCGGGCCGACGAGGATCGCGAGCGACGCGGCCGAGCACTTCTGCCCGGCGTGCCCGAAGGCGCTCTTGATCAGGTCGCCGGCGGCGAGGTCGAGGTCGGCGGAGGGCATCACGATCATCGCGTTCTTGCCGCTCGTCTCCGCCAGCAGCGGCAGCTCGGGCCGCCACGAGCGGAAGAGCGCGGCGGTCTCCCATGACCCGGTGAGGATGACGCGATCGACGGAGGGATGCGCGATCAGCTTCTTGCCGAGTGCGCCCTCCTCGATGTCGACCAGGGCGAGCACGTCGCGTGGGATGCCGGCCTCCCACAGCGCCTCGCTCACGACGGCCGCGCACCGGCGGGCCTGGGGCGCGGGCTTGAACACCACGCCCGATCCGGCGGCGAGCGCCGCGAGCACCCCGCCGGCCGGGATGGCGATCGGGAAGTTCCACGGCGGCGCGACGACGGTCAGGCGCGAGGGTTCGAAGACCGCCCCGCTGATGCTGTCGAGCTCGCGCGCGGTGGCGGCGTAGTAGTTCGCGAAGTCGACGGCCTCGCTGATCTCGACGTCCGCCTCGGCGAACACCTTGCCGGTCTCGGATGCCGCGACCTCGATCAGTTCGCCGCGGCGGGCCTCCAGCGCGCCGGCAGCCCGCTTCAGCACGGCGGCCCGGTCCGCGGCGGGCAGCGCCCCCCACGCGACCGCGGCGCTCCCCACGCGGGCGATGGTCGACTCGAGCACCTCCTCGTCGTCGATCCGGGCGGCATCGATCGTCGCATCGCCGGCGGTCGACCCGTCGATCCGGGCGAGGATCCCGCGCGACCACTCCCGGTTGGCGGGCAGCGCGGGATCGGTGTCGGCGGCGTTGACGAAGCCGGGCGCACCGGTGGCGGGACCGGACTCGCGCGCCTCGTAGACGGCGGTCTCGACGACGAGCTGCCCGCCGAAGAGCGACTCCTCGGCGGGCGGCTCGATGTCGAGCACGGCCCGGGTCAGGGAACCCTCGACCGCGTCCGCGGGGTCATCCGGCGCATCCCTCAGCACTCGCGGCGCTGCGGGCCGGGGGGCGTTCCTGCGGTCCTGCGTGCGGTTCGGCCCGGTCGGCAGCTCGGGGTCCCGCGCCCGTTCGATCGAGGCCACGAAGCGATCGCGCTCGCGCTCGAACATCGACGGGTTCTCGGCCAGCTCGAACGCGGCCGAGAGGAAGTTCTCGCTCGACGCGTTCTCCTCCAGCCGGCGCACGAGGTAGCTGATCGCGACGTCGAACTCGTCGGGACGCACCACCGGAACGTAGAGCAGCACGTGGCCGACATCGCGGGCCACGGCCTCGACCTGGCCCTGGGCCATGCCGAGCAGCATCTCGAACTCGACGTCGTCGCGCACGCCGCGCTCTCCGGCGAGCAGCCAGGCGTAGGCGATGTCGAAGAGGTTGTGGCCGGCGATGCCGATCCTGACCGCCCGCGACCGCGCCGGCTCGAGCGCGTACTCGAGACACCGCAGGTAGTTGGCATCCGAGTCGAGCTTGGAGTCGTAGGTGGCCAGCGGCCAGCCGTGCATCACGGCATCCACCCGCTCCATCGCGAGGTTCGCGCCCTTGACGAGGCGGATCTTGATGCGCGCGCCCCCCGCGTCGACCCGCTCCTTCGCCCAGGCGGTGAGCTGCTGCAGCGCGGGCAGCGCATCGGGCAGGTACGCCTGCAGCACGATGCCGGCCTCGAGGTCCCGCAGGCGCGGGTCTTCGAGGATGCGCGTGAACACCGCGATCGTGAGGTCGAGGTCGCGGTACTCCTCCATGTCGAGGTTGATGAAGGTGCGGTCGCTCGCGGCGGTCAGGTACAGGGGCATCAGCCGCTCGACGACCTTG
The DNA here is from genome assembly GCA_036280835.1 of Microbacterium sp. Lineage (GTDB taxonomy): Bacteria > Actinomycetota > Actinomycetes > Actinomycetales > Microbacteriaceae > Microbacterium. The sequence goes on from DASUQB010000224.1 coordinate 11,809, forward strand.
TCGACGACGTCGTCGAACGACCACATGGAGATGTGGCTGGCGATGGCCGAGACCTTGACGGACACGTAGTCGACGTCGGGCCGGCGGATGAGGTCGTGGATGCCGTCGAGCCGGCGCAGCGCCTCGTGCTCGCCGAGAACCGCCTCCCCGAGCAGGTTGAGGTTCAGGCGTGCGCCGCTCTCGCGGATCTTGGCGATCGCGGGGCCGAGCTTCTCGGGACGCGCGTCGACGACGAGGTGCCCGACCATCTCTCGCAGCACGCGCCGGGCGATGGGCACGACGGGCGCCGGCAGCACGGGCGCCATCGCCCCGCCGAGCTGCACCGCTCCGCGCAGATACCAGGGCAGGAAGCCGGGCACGAGGGGCGCGACGCGGTGCAGATTGGATGCCGCGGCGACGAGGCTCTCCGGTCGCATCACGCCGTCGACGAAGCCGAGGGTGAAGGGGAGGCCGTTGGGGTCGCGGAGCACTCCGGCGAGGCGCTCGGCGGCGGGATCGACCTGAGCGTCATCGCTCTCGGTCACCCAGCGCTGCGCGAGGTCGATGGCCCGCGCGGCCAGGTCGGTGGCCGGCGCTTGTGGCGCCGTGGAAGGGGTGTGGGACATGCCATAAGCCTACGACCGCT
>DASUQB010000225.1:0-11775 GCA_036280835.1 Microbacterium sp.
ACGTAGGCGGCGGCCTGGGCGTCACCACCGGCGCTGAGCGTGTGCTCGACGTAGTCGTAGAGGGAGACGTCGAAGCCGCGCTGGCGGATGATCTCGAGGAAGGCCGCGATGGGTCCGTTGCCGTGCCCGGATGCCTCGGCCCGCTCGTCGCCGTCCCGCAGGGTGATCTCGAGCTCGACATCGCCCGACAGGTCGCTCTGCGTGCGCGTGCTGAGCAGCTCGAAGCGCCCCCAGCGGTGCTCGTCCACGGCGGAGGGCAGGTACTCGTCGGTGAAGATCGACCAGATCTGCTCGCTCGTCACCTCGCCGCCCTCGGCGTCGGTCTTGGCCTGCACGACGCCGGAGAACTCGATCTGGAGCCTGCGCGGCAGGTCGAGCGCGTGATCGGACTTCAGCAGGTAGGCGACGCCGCCCTTGCCGGACTGCGAGTTCACCCGGATGACGGCCTCGTACGAGCGGCCGAGGTCCTTCGGGTCGATCGGCAGGTAGGGCACGGCCCACTCCAGCTCGTCGACCGAGACGCCCTCCGCCTCGGCGCGTGCGGCCATCGCCTCGAAGCCCTTCTTGATCGCGTCCTGGTGGGATCCGCTGAAGGCGGTGAAGACAAGGTCGCCGGCCCACGGGCTGCGCTCGTGCACGGGAAGCTGGTTGCAGTACTCGGCGGTGCGCTTCACCTGGTCGACGTCGCTGAAGTCGATCTGCGGGTCGATCCCCTGCGTCAGCAGGTTGATTCCGAGGGCGACCAGATCGACGTTGCCGGTGCGCTCACCGTTGCCGAACAGGCACCCCTCGATGCGGTCGGCGCCGGCCATGTAGCCGAGTTCCGCCGCGGCGATCGCCGTGCCCCGGTCGTTGTGCGGGTGCAGCGACAGGATGACGTTCTCGCGGTGCGCCAGGCGTCGCGACATCCACTCGATCGAGTCGGCGTAGACGTTCGGCGTCGCCATCTCGACCGTCGCGGGGAGGTTGATGATGACCTTCCGCTCGGGCGTCGGCTCGAAGACCTCGATGACCTGGTTGCAGATCTCCAGGGCGAACTCGAGCTCGGTGCCGGTGTAGCTCTCGGGCGAGTACTCGTAGAAGACCTTCGTCTCGGGGATGCGCTTCTCGAACTCGCGGCACAGGCGTGCGCCCTCGAGGGCGATGTCGATGATCCCCTGCTTGTCGGTGCGGAACACGACGTCGCGCTGCAGCACGCTCGTCGAGTTGTAGAGGTGCACGATCGCGCGCTTCGCGCCCGCGATCGACTCGTATGTGCGCTCGATGAGGTGCTCGCGCGCCTGCGTCAGCACCTGGATGGTGACATCGTCCGGGATGACGTCGTCTTCGATGAGGTGCCGCACGAAGTCGAAGTCGGTCTGGCTCGCCGAAGGGAACCCCACCTCGATCTCCTTGTAGCCCATGCCGACCAGCAGGTCGAACATGATGCGCTTGCGCTCGGGGCTCATCGGGTCGATCAGCGCCTGGTTGCCGTCGCGGAGGTCGACCGCGCACCAGCGCGGCGCGGTCGTGATGTGCTTGTCCGGCCACGTGCGATCGGGCAGCTCCACGCGGAGCTGCTCGCGGTACGGCCGATACTTGTGGATCGGCATGCCGGAGGTCTTCTGAGTGTTGTCCATGGGTTCGCTTGTTCTCTCGTCAGATGAGGCGGGCCAACACCGAGCTCCGCGACGAGGAGGGCCCTAGAACGAGGACTCGTCGCGGCGACTAAGAAGGAGTCGGCCGAAGCGCATGCGTCGATGGTAGCAGGGATGCCGCGAGGCGTCATGAGACGAACGCCCGCGGTGCGACACTACGGAGGTATGAAGCGCTCTGCCCGCATCCTCATCGCGGCCGCCCTCGCCGCGGCATCCGCCCTCGCACTCTCCGCCTGCGCGACGCCCTCGGACGGTCCGGATGGGGCCGGCGCGCGCACGATCGGCAGCGTGAGCCCCGCTCCTCCCGCCGGCGAGGTGGTGGCGCAGGGGACCGTGATGGATGTCGGCGGCGAGGTGGAACTGTGCCTCGGGCCGATCATGGAGTCCTATCCCCCGCAGTGCGACGGCATCCCGATGGACATCTGGAGCTGGGACAACATCGAGGGCAGTGAGACCTCGGGCGATGCGACCTGGGGAGCGTACGCCGTCCAGGGCACGTACGACGGCGAGGCCTTCTCGGTCACGCAGCCGCCCGTGATGCTCGCGCTCTACGACCCGATGCCGTTCCCCGATCCGACCGGCGGGGAGCCGGGGGGGACCGACGAGGCGACGCTGGCGCAGATCCAGGAGGAGCTGCCGGGGCTGCTCGGCGCCCACCACCTCGCCTCGTACACGGAGAACGGGTACGTCTGGGCCGACGTCGTGTGGGACGACGGAACCCTCCAGGACGCGGCGGATGCCGACTACGGCGACGGGGTCGTCGTGATCCGCAGCGCCATGCGTCCGGTCGGCTGAGCGGCGCGCGGGCTCAGAAGCCGAGCCGGCCGAGCTGCTTCGGGTCGCGCTGCCACTCCTTGGCGACGCGGACGCGCAGCGACAGGTAGACCTTGGTCCCGAGCAGCGGCTCGATCTGCGCGCGTGCACGGGCGCCGACATCCCGCAGCCGTGTTCCCTTGTGGCCGATGATGATGGCCTTCTGGCTGTCGCGCTCGACCACGATGTTGGCGAACACGTCCGTCATCGATCCGGTCTCGCGCGGGGCGATGTCCTCGATCGTGACCGCGATGGAGTGCGGCAGCTCGTCGCGCACGCCCTCGAGCGCACCCTCGCGGATGATCTCCGCGATGCGGTCCTCGAGCGACTCGTCGGTGAAGACGTCGTCGGGGTAGAGCGGCGGGCTGAGCGGCATCAGCGAGAGCAGCTCGTCGGTGAGAACGTCCAGCTGCATGCGCGTGAGGGCGGAGAGCGGGATGACGGCGTCCCAGTCCTCGCGGAGAGCGTCGACCTCGAGCAGGCGCGCCGTGACGTCCTCGCGGGAGGCGGCGTCCGTCTTGGTGACGATCGCGACCTTCTTGGCACGCGGGTACCCATCGAGCGACTGCGCGATGCGCCGGTCGCCGGGGCCCACCTTCTCATTGGCCGGCACGCAGAAGCCGATGACGTCGACGTCGCCGAGCACCTGCTCGACGAGGCTGTTCAGGCGCTCGCCGAGCAGCGTGCGGGGCTTGTGGATGCCGGGCGTGTCCACGATGATCAGCTGCCCGACCGGGCGGTTGAGGATGCCGCGGATGGCGCGGCGCGTCGTCTGCGGCTTGTCGCTGGTGATGGCGACCTTCTCGCCCACCAGCGCATTCGTCAGGGTGGACTTTCCCACGTTCGGGCGGCCCACGAAGGTCGCGAACCCGCACCTCGTGGTGGGGGTCTCCCCCTCGGGCGCCGAGCCCGTCGAAGCGTCGTCAGTCACGAGTCTCTCCCTTGAATGCCTCTTCCACCGCGAGAAGGCTCTCGCCGCGTTCCACGAACACGGTCGCCAGTCCTCGGCCCCGTCCGCGGGAGGCGCCGCCCGTCAGCACGAGTCCCTCGACCTCGGCCGTGGCTCCGGGCTGCGGAACCTGACCGAGCACCTTGCCGAGCAGTCCGCCGACGGAGTCCACGTCCTCATCCTCGAGCTCGATGCCGAACAGGTCTCCGACCTCGTCGAGCGAAAGCCGAGCGCTGACGCGATACCGCCCCGGTTCGACCTCGACGACCTCCTCCGAGCGCGGGTCGTACTCGTCCGCGATCTCCCCGACGAGCTCCTCGATGAGGTCCTCCAGCGTCACGAGACCTGCCACCCCGCCGTACTCGTCGACGACGAGGCAGACGTGGACGGCCTCGCGCTTCATCTGCTGCAGCAGCGTCTCGGCCTTCATCGACTCGGGCACGAACGTCGCGCGCCTCGTGATCGCACGCACGGGGGCATCGCGCCAGCCCGATTCGTTGCGGAAGCCGAAGCGGACCAGATCCTTGAGATAGAGGACGCCCTCGACGTCGTCGACCTCGCCGTTGACCACCGGCATCCGCGAGACGCCCTTCTCGAGGAAGAGGTTCATCGCCTCGCGCGTCGACGCCGATGAGTCCAGCGTCACCATGTCGGTGCGCGGCACCATCACCGCCCGCACGAACGTGTCGGTGAAGTCGAACACGGAGTGGATGAGCTCTCGGTCGTCCTCCTCGATGAGGTCGTTCGATGCGGCCTCGTCGACCATGCTCAGCAGCTGCTCCTCCGACGCGAAAGAGCCGCGCGTGCCTCCGGGAGTCACTCGATTGCCGAGGGCGACGAGCCCGTGCGCGAGCGGGCCGAGGATGATGCGCACCCCCCGGATGACGGGCGCCGCTCCGCGCAGCAGTCCCGTCGAGTGGGTGCGGCCGATGTTGCGGGGGCTGGCGCCGACGACGACGAACGAGATGCCCGTCATCAGCACCGCCGCGGCGAGCATCGCCCACCAGAGGTTCTCGAACAGGAGCGTGAAGGCGACGGTGACGAGCACCGCCGCCGTCGTCTCGGCGAGGATGCGGATGAACACCACCGCGTTGGCGTGGGCGTCGGTGTCGTCCGCGATCTTCCGCAGCGCGACCGCGTTGCGCCCGGAGAGCGACCACTCGGCGATGTCCGCCCGGGATGTCACGCCGAGGGCTGCGTCGATCGCGGCCATCAGGCCGCCGAACGCCACGAGCAGGACCGCGGCGAGCAGCAGGAGCAGTTCGGTCATGTGCGGGGTCGTCGCCGCTCGGCGACCGAGAACCCGATGATCAGCTCGCGCTGGAGACCGAACATCTCGCGCTCCTCGTCGGGCTCCGCGTGATCGAAGCCGAGAAGGTGCAGCAGGCCGTGCGTGGTCAGCATGACCAGTTCGTCGAGGGTGGAGTGACCGGCATCCTTCGCCTGCGTCTCGGCGACCTGCGGGCACAGCACGATGTCACCGAGCAGGCCGGCCGGCGTCGGCTGCTCCTCGGTGCCGGGGCGGAGCTCGTCCATCGGGAAGCTCAGCACGTCGGTGGGGCCGGGCTCGTCCATCCACTGGACGTGGAGGGCCTCCATCGCGCCCTCGTCGACGAGCACGATGGCGACGTCGGCGTCGGGACTGACGTGCAGCTCGGCGAGGTTGTACTCCATCAGGCGGAGGAGCACGGTCTCGTCGACGGAGACGCCCGATTCATTGTTGATGTCGATCGTCATGAGCGTCCTCGCTTGGGCTGACGGTCACGCGGCCCTGCCACGTGGGAGCGGCGTTCGGCGCGGTTCGCGAACTCGTGGGCCTCGTCCCGCTCGTGGCGGGCGGCGGTGCGCTGCTCGTCGAACTCGGTGTAGGCATCCACGATGCGCCCGACCAGGCTGTGGCGCACGACGTCGTCGCTGGTCAGGCGGGCGAAGTGGATGTCGTCGATGTCCTTCAGCACGCGTGTCACGAGCCGCAGGCCCGATGAGCCCTGGGGCAGATCGACCTGCGTGATGTCGCCGGTGACGACCATCCGCGTGCCGAAGCCGAGGCGCGTGAGGAACATCTTCATCTGCTCGGGCGTGGTGTTCTGCGCCTCGTCGAGCACCACGAACGAGTCGTTGAGCGTGCGGCCGCGCATGTACGCGAGCGGGGCCACCTCGATCGTGCCCGTGGCCATGAGCTTCGGCACGATCTCGGGGTCCATCATCTCGTTCAGCGCGTCGTAGAGGGGACGCAGGTAGGGGTCGATCTTGTCGTTCAGCGTCCCGGGCAGGAACCCCAGCCGCTCGCCCGCCTCCACCGCGGGCCGCGTGAGGATGATGCGGCTCACGTCCTTACGCTGCAGCGCCTGCACGGCCTTGGCCATGGCGAGATACGTCTTTCCCGTGCCCGCGGGGCCGATGCCGAACACGATGGTGTTCTCCTCGATGGCGTCGACATAGGCCTTCTGGCCGAGCGTCTTCGGCCGGATGACGCGGTTGCGTGAGGACAGGATCGCCTCGCCGAGCACTTCGGACGGCCGCGGGCCGCCCTCGCTCTGGAGGATCCGCGCCGAGGACGATACGTCTGCGGGGCCGATGTCGTGGCCCGCCTTCGTCATCGCGAGCAGCTCGTCCACGAGCGAGCGCGCCGCGGCGACGGCGGACGTGCTTCCGGACAGTGTGATCTCGTTGCCGCGCACCATGACATCGACGCCCGGATGCTCGCGCTCCACGACGCGGAGGAGCCGGTCCTGGGGGCCCAGCAGCTGTACCATCGCCACGCCGTCGGCGTAGATCCTGTCGACGGCCTCGGGGCCGGATGCGTCAGCCACCAAGGCTCTTTTCGTCGAGTTCGCCCGCGAGCACGTGGGCATGGACATGGAAGACGGTCTGACCGGCCGACTCTCCGGTGTTGAACACGAGCCGGAAGCTCCCGTCGCCGTGCTGGGCGGCCACGGTGTTGGCGAGGCCGACGAGCTCGGCGAGCAGCTCGGGGGCGCCCGCCGCGAGCTCCACCACGTTGCGGTACTCCGCGCCCTTGGGGATCACGAGCAGGTGCACGGGCGCCTTGGGCGCGATGTCGCGGATGGCGAAGGCGTTCTCGGTCTCCGCGATGATCTCCGCCGGGACGTCGCCGTTCAGGATGCGCGTGAAGATCGAGGGCTCGCTCATGCGTCCAGTCTATCGACCGGGCGTCGCCGGCGACCCGGTGTCACCGGTCGCCGGCTGTCATCGGCGGCCGGGCTTCACCAGCGGCCCAGGCGGGTGGCGGCGACGGCGAGGGCCGCGGGTCCGGCAGTCGAGGTGCGCAGCACCGTCGAGCCGAGTCGCACGGGCCGCGCCCCGGCGGAGGCCAGCAGCTCGATCTCCGCGGGGGCGATCCCGCCCTCGGGTCCGACCACGAGGACGATGTCGCGGTCACCGTGCAGCGGAACGATCGACATCCTCTCCTCCGCCGTCGGCTCGAGCACGAGCACGTCCGCCGCCTGGGCGCGCGCGGCGAGCTGCGTGGTCGTGGCGATGGCGGAGACATCCGGCAGCCACGCCCGATGGGCCTGTTTCGCGGCTTCGCGGACGATGCCCGCCCAGCGGGTGCGGCCCTTCTCGGCCTTCGCGGCGTCCCAGCGGGAGACGCTGCGGGAGGCCTGCCACGGGACGATCTCGTCGACCCCGAGCTCGGCGGCGGCCTGGACGGCGAGCTCGTCCCGGTCGCCCTTGGCGAGTGCCTGCACGAGCACCAGCCGTGGCGTCGCGGCCAGAACGTCGTCGCGGGCGGTGACGCGGATCACGACCTCGCGCGGCGCGACCGCTTCGCACTCCCCGGTGAGCCAGACCCCCGCACCGTCTCCGACCGTGACCTGCTCGCCGACGCGCACCCGCCGCACGGCCGCCGCGTGATGCGCCTCGGCCCCGCCGAGCGTCACGGCATCGCCGGGTTGCGCCTCCGATGCCGTCTCGAGCAGGAAGTGAAGGGCCACCGGGTCAGCCCCGGAAGCGGTCGCGCAGCTTCGCGAACAGCCCCTGGTGGAACTCCGCGAGGTGCGGCGCCGGCGCCTTCGTCTTCTTCGCGAAGTCCTCGATCAGCGCACGCTCCCTGGCGTCGAGGCGCGTCGGGGTGACGACGTGCACCCCGACGCGCAGGTCGCCGCGGTTGGTGCCGCGGAGCGGGGTGATGCCACGGCCCTTGATCGTCAGGATGTCGCCGCCCTGGACACCGGGACGGATCTCGAGCTCGACAGGGCCGTCGAGAGACTCGATCGTGGCGGTCGTGCCGAGGATCGCGTCGGGCATCGACACGTCCAGCGTCGCCAAGATGTCGTCGCCGTCGCGGCTGAACACCTCATGCGGGGCGACGGTGACCTCGATGTAGAGGTCGCCGTTGGGGCCGCCCGCCGGTCCCACTTCGCCCGACCCGGGCAGCTGCAGGCGAAGGCCGGTCTCGACTCCCGCCGGGATGTCGATGGAGACGGTCCGACGCGAGCGGACGCGGCCCTGGCCCTGGCAGGTCGGGCAGGGGTACGGGATGGTCGTGCCGTAACCCTGGCACGAGCCGCACGGCTGGTTCGTCACAACATTTCCGAGCAGGCTGCGCATCTGCCGCTGGATGTGGCCGGTGCCGTGGCAGATGTCGCAGGTGACGGGCTGCGTTCCCACCTGGCAGCAGGACCCTTTGCAGGTCTCGCAGAGGATCGCGGTGTCGACCTCCAGGTCGCGGTGCGCGCCGAAGACGACGTCGCCGAGCTGGAGGGTCACCCGGACCAGCGCGTCCTGCCCGCGCTCGCGACGCGATCGGGGGCGCACGCCCCGGGATCCGCCGCCTGCCGCGCCGAAGAACGTCTCGAAGATGTCGCCGAATCCGCCGAAGTTGCCTGCCCCGCCGCCCCCGAAGGGGGAATCGCCGCCGCCCATGTCGTACCGGCGACGCTCGTCCGGGTTGCTCAGCACGTCGTAGGCGTGGGTCACAAGCTTGAACCGCTCGGAGGCGTCCGCACCCGGATTGACGTCGGGGTGCAGCTCCCGCGCCAGGCGCCGGTACGCCTTCTTGATGTCGTCGGTGCTGGCGTCGCGAGCGACACCCAGCACTTCGTAGTGGTCAGCCACAGTCGCCTTCCTGTGGGCCCGGCATCCGGACCCCTCGTCGGTGGAGCGCCGCCTCAGCGACGCGTCTCGTCTTCGTCCAGCAGGCGGCTGAGGTAGCGGGCGACGGCCCGCGCGGCAGCCAGATTGCTGGGATAGTCCATGCGTGTCGGCCCCATCACGCCGACCCTCGCGGTGCCGCCGCCCGCGTCGTAGTCGCTCGTCACGACCGACGCCTCCGGCAGGCCGAACGCCTCGTTCTCGCGACCGATGCTGGCGCCCAGACCGTGCGCATCGGTGACCATCTCGCTCATGAGGCGGAGCAGGGTGACCTGCTCCTCGATGGCCTCGAGGATGGGGTGGATGCTGCCGCGGAAGTCCTGCTCACGTCGTGCCAGCGTCGCGGCCCCCGCCATCACGAGGCGGTCCTGGCGGAACTCCTCGAGCTCTTCCGCGACCACGTGGCTCACGGAGAGGAGCGCCTTGTCGATGCGGCTCGGCTCTGCCGGCAGGGTCGCGCGGAGGGCCTCGATGCGTTCCGCGCCCTCGCGGACGGGCCGCCCGGTGACGAGGCTCGCGAGCCGCCCGCGCAGGGCCGCGACGTCGGTCTCGTCGAGATCCGAGGTCAGGAGAGCGATGCGCTGCGACACGCGGCCCGTGTCGGTGACGAGGATGACGAGCAGGCGCGACGGCGAGAGCTGCACGAGCTCGGTGTGCGTGACCGTCGCCCGGGAGAACGAGGGGTACTGGACGATCGCGACCTGTCCGGTGAGCTGCGTGAGCACCCGCACGGTGCGGGCCAGCACGTCGTCGAGGTCGGTCGGCTCGCCGAGGAACGTCGTGATCGCCGAGCGCTGCGCGGGCGTGAGCGGACGAAGCTGCGCGAGGTGGTCGACGAAGACGCGGTAGCCCTTGTCGGTCGGAATGCGGCCGGACGAGGTGTGGGGTGCGGTGATGAGCTCCTCGTCCTCGAGCAGGGCCATGTCGTTGCGGATCGTGGCGGCACTGACGCCGAAGGCGTGCCGCTCGACGATCGACTTGCTGCCGACGGGCTCGTGCGTGTCGACATAGTCCTGCACGATGGCGCGGAGCACCTGAAGGCCGCGTTCCGTGACCATGTCCGCTCCTCCCTGGGGGGCTCGCCCCACACACCCGGTTCGCTGACGCGCTCCCGCTCGCACTCGTCCGGCCTGACTGGCACTCGTCTGGCCTGAGTGCCAATTCTAGCGGATGACCCGCCGCCGGGCCCGGCTACGGGACGAGGTGTCCCGCCGCCCGGAACAGCTCGTACCACTCGGCGCGGGTGAGCGGGAGGTCGGAGCCCTGGGCAGCCCCCGCAACCCGTTCCGGGCTGGTCGTGCCGAGCACGACCTGCATGTTCGCGGGGTGCCGGGTGATCCAGGCGGTCGCGATGGCGATGGGCGGGACGTCGTAGCGGGCGGCGAGCCGGTCGATGACCGCGTTGAGCTCCGGATGCTCGGGCGAGCCGAGGAAGACCCCGGTGAAGAAGCCGGCCTGGAACGGGGACCAGGCCTGGATCGTGATGTCGTTCAGCCGGCAGTAGTCGACGATGCCTCCCCCGTCGAGCGTGACCGACTGCTGCTCGCCGAGCATGTTGGCAGCGACTCCCTGGGTCACGATCGGCGAATGGGTGATCGAGAGCTGGAGCTGGTTGGCCACGAGCGGCTGGCGCACGTGCTTCTTGAGCAGGTCGATCTGCCGCGGCGTGTGATTGGACACCCCGAACGCGCGCACCTTCCCGGCGGCGTGGAGCTCGTCGAATGCCCGCGCGACCTCCTCGGGCTCCACCAGGGCGTCGGGGCGGTGCAGCAGCAGGATGTCGATGCGGTCGGTTCCCAGAGCCTCGAGGGACCCGTGCACCGAGTCCATGAGGTGCTCGTAGGAGAAGTCGAAGTAGGGCCCGTCGCCCACGATCCCGGCCTTGGTCTGGATCGTGAGCTCATCGCGCTGCGAGGGGGTGAGCGCCATCGCCTCGGCGAAGCGGCGCTCGCAGCCGTGCAGGTCGTTCCCGTAGACATCGGCGTGGTCGACGAAATCGATGCCGGCGTCGCGCGCGGTGCGGACGAGCTCGCGCACCTCGTCGTCGGTCTTGTCCGCGATGCGCATCAGTCCCAGCACGATGTTCGGTGCCGCGATGTCCGTTCCGGTCAGGGTGAAGGTCTTCATCGGTCTCTTCCTCTTCGTGTGTTCCGCGGATCAGGGTCAAGCGGTCAGGGTCCGTACCACGGCGTCCGCCAGCAGTCGTCCGGTGAGGGTCAGGACGACCCTGCCGTGGATCGCCTCCCGCCCGTCGACGAGCCCGTCGGCGACGAGCCCCGCGACGGCGCGGCGCGCCGGCGGCTCGAGGGCGTCGATCGCCAGGCCGTCGCGGATGCGCGACTCGAGAAGCACGCGCTCGAGCTGACGCGCCTCGGCGTCGGGGCGCTCGCGGCCGGCGGCGGGTGACTCCCCCGCCGCAAGACGCTGCGCGTAGGCGGACGGGTGCTTCACGTTCCACCAGCGCGTGCCCGCGACGTGGCTGTGCGCGCCGGGACCGAACCCCCACCAGTCCGAGCCCCGCCAATAGGCGAGGTTGTGGCGGGAGCGCTGTGCGGGGGTGCGGGCCCAGTTGCTGACCTCGTACCACTCGAATCCGGCCGCGCCCAGCATCCGGTCGGCCGTCTCGTACATGTCGGCCTGCAGGTCGTCGTCGGGGGCGGGCACCTCGCCGCGGCGGATCTGGCGCGCGAGCTTCGTGCCGTCCTCGATGATGAGGGCGTAGGCGGAGATGTGATCCGACTCGAGCCCCAGCGCCGCTTCGAGCGACGCCGTCCAGTCCTCGAGCGACTCCCCCGGCGCGCCGTAGATGAGGTCGACGCTGACGGCGAGACCGGCTCGGCGCGCCGCCCCGACGGCGGTCACGACGTTGGCCGGCGAGTGCGTGCGGTCGAGTGCCGCGAGCACGTGCGGGACGGATGACTGCATCCCGATCGAGAAGCGCGTCACCCCGGCGGCCGCGAGGTCCGCGGCGACGGCATCCGTCACGGTGTCGGGATTCGCCTCGACGGTGATCTCCGCGCCGTCGGCCAGGCCGAACGCGTCGCGCACGCCGTCGAGCATCCGCGCGAGATCGCCCGGTGGCAGCAGCGTCGGCGTCCCTCCGCCGAAGAAGACGGTGGATGCCGGGCGCACCGGCCCCGCGTCGGCCAGCACGCGGCTCGCGAGCCCGATCTCGCCGAGCAGCACGTCGGCGTACTGATCCTGTCGCGCCCCGCGCAGCTCGTCGGACGTGTAGGTGTTGAAGTCGCAATAGCCGCA
>DASUQB010000226.1:0-10452 GCA_036280835.1 Microbacterium sp.
GGGCGGGGTGCCGCAGATCCCCGGCATGGGCCCCATGCCCGGCTCCCACGGCGGCGGCAAGCGCAGCAAGCAGGCGCCGAAGCAGGCCGGGTCCCGCTCGGGCAACCCCGCGAAGCGCGCGGCCGAGAACGCGGGACTCGCCGCCGCTCCGGTCGCGCCCACCGGCTCCGGCTTCGGCCTCGGCGCCAAGGGCGCCGGCGCTCCCAGCGAGGCGGACCTCGCCGAGATCCAGAAGCTCTTCGGCAAGGGCTGAGGCCAGCGGCGGCTGGTCGCGATCCACAGGATTCCGCCCCGTCCGCAGGACGGCGGGCGCGAGTGCGTCCTGTGGATGACCCGAAAGCCTGTCATCCGCCTCTCCACAGGGGCGGTATCGGGCGCGCTTCCGCACGGGCCGCGTGAGGCAGGGGCGATCGAGGCGGCGGCCCGGGCACGCTGTCCGCATGCAGAGACTCCGAATAGAGGACTGGCTGGCGGCCCAGGAGGGCACCGCGCATCACAGTCGCGCGCTGGCGGCCGGCTTCACGCGGTACGCGATCGACACCGCCGTTTCCGCCGGACGGATCAGGCGATTGCCGCGCGGCTGGATCGCCGCCCGTGGTGTGAGGCCGGAGATCGAGCGCGCGATCGCGGAGGGCGGCCGCCTCACCTGCGTCTCGGCCGCGAAAGCCCACGGACTCTGGACGCCTCCGCATCCGGATTCCGCGCTGCATCTTCGAGTGGATCCGCGCTCCGGGCGACATGACAAGCGGGACCTGGTTCTGCACTGGAGTGTCGGTCCGTCGCCGGTCGGGCGGTATCAGCTCCTCGATCCGGTCATCAACGTGCTGGAGGCCGTTTCGCGATGCCTCGCATTCCGCGAGGCGCTCACGGTGTGGGAGTCGGCCGTCCGGCGGACCGAGCTCACTCCGGAGCTCCTGGGTCGGGTGCCCTGGCGGCCGGAGTCCGCCCGCAGGCTCGCGGCGACGGCATCCACTCTTTCGGATTCGGGCATCGAGACGCTCGTGGTCGACGGTCTGCGTCCCTTCGGTCTTCGCGTGCGCCAGCAGGTGATCGTCGACGAGTACCCGGTGGACCTGCTCGTGGGCGAGCGTCTCGTCGTCCAGGTCGATGGAGCACATCACCTCGAGCAGCGGCAACGGCGACGAGACATCCGCGGGGATGCACGACTCGCGCTCCGCGGCTACACGGTGCTCCGCTTCGACTATCAGCAGATCCTCTTCGACTGGCCGCACGTCGAACGCACGATCCTCGGCGCGGTGACGCAGGGGCTTCACCGGCGCCGGTGATGCCTGAGGGCGGCACGGGAGAAGGAGGTTGCGCTGCAGGTGAACGGGCGATCCACAGGAGGATCTCGGGCACGGCGTCCTGCAAGGGGCCCGAACTCCTGCAGGCCGCGCGGGGGCGGATCGCGCGGGGGCGGATGGCACGCACGCGCGCGGGCCCGGAGGCGCGCGCGCTCAGTCGGCGAGGGAGGCCAGGTGGTCGCGCAGCGTCGGGCCGGAGCGGAATTCGCGGATGAGGTGCTGCACCACTTCGCGCAGGTCGCCGTCGGCGGCCTCGGCGACCCGCACCTGGCGCGCGTAGCTGGCACCCTCGCGGAGGATCGTCTCGGTGCCGGCGAACTCGCGGGCGCACTTGAGCTCGACGGCGATGGGGGCGAGCCGCTCCATGGTCTCGCGGAGGTGCTCCGTCACCATGACCTCGCGGCCGGACGGGTCGATGATGATGCGCGCATCCAGGCCGTAGCGGGCCGCACGCCACTTGTTCTCCCGCACGAACCAGGGCTGCAGGAACGTCAGCTCCCGGCCCTCGTCGAGCTCGCGGCTGAAGTGCTCCACGAGCACCTGCACGAGCGAGGCCACGGCTGCGAGCTCGGGCAGCGTCGACATCCCGTCGCACGCGCGGACCTCGATCGTGCCCCAGCGGGGGGCCGGCCGGATGTCCCAGCGGACCTCGGATGCATCGGCCATGACACCCGTGCGGACCATGTCGTCGAGGTAGCCCTCGAACTCGGCCCACGACTGCAGCGGCCAGGGGAGCCCGGCGGTGGGCAACTGCTGGAAGACCAGCGCGCGGTTCGAGGCGTAGCCGGTCCGCTCGCCCGCCCAGAACGGGCTCGACGCCGAGAGCGCCTGCAGGTGCGGGAGGTAGACGGCGAGGGCGTTGATAATCGGGAAGACCTTGTTGACGTCGTCGACGCCGACGTGCACGTGGATGCCCCAGATCATCATGTTGCGGCCCCACCACTGCGTGCGCTCGATGAGCGTGTGGTAGCGCGTCTTGTCGGTGACCGACTGCTCGTACCACTGCGCGAAGGGGTGGCTGCCGGCGCAGAGCAGCTCCACGCCGAGCGGGTTCGTCGCAGTGCGCACCGCGGCGATCGCATCGGCGATGTCATCGACCGCGGCGGCGACCGTGTCGCCGATGCCGCTGGTCACCTCGACGGTGTTCGTGAGCAGCTCGCCGGTGATCGTGTGACGCTCCAGCTCGGAGGACTCCTCGAGCGTCTCCAGGATTTCGGGAGCCCGGCCGACGAGGTCCCCCGTCGCGCCGTCGGCAAGCATGATCTCCCACTCGAGCCCGACGGTCGAACGAGGGGATGTCGCGAAGGGCACCGTCATCCGCTCATCTTGGCATGTTGCATGGGGGCTCCCGGCGGCTTGACGCCATGCGCCGCAATATGCCGAGTCCCGTTCGCGGGAAGATGCAGACCTGGAACTGCTGGCCGGCGCAGGGAGTACCGCCGGCGGTTGTACGACACGGAACCACCGGGTGTTCGCGGGCGGGTCGGCGTTATGGAAGAATAGAGGGTCGGATCTCCCGCTCGACCCTCTATCCAGCGCGGGGATCCTCCTTTGAGCTTCCGCCGGGTGTGCACCCCACTCCCCGAGCGACCGGTTCGTTCATCTTTCACACAATTCTGGAGAATCGTGGCTGTCAAGATTCGTCTCAAGCGCCTGGGCAAGATCCGTGCGCCGTATTACCGCATCGTCGTCGCCGACTCGCGCACCAAGCGCGATGGTCGTGTCATCGAGGAGATCGGCAAGTACCACCCCACCGAGGAGCCCTCGTTCATCGAGATCGACTCCGAGCGTGCCCAGCACTGGCTCAGCGTCGGCGCGCAGCCGACCGAGCAGGTCGCCGCGCTGCTGAAGCTCACCGGTGACTGGGGCAAGTTCAAGGGCGACGCCGACGCCGTGTCGACCGTCAAGGTCCGCGAGCCGAAGCCCGCCTTCGAGCAGGATGCCGCCAAGAAGGCCGTGCTCAAGCCCAAGGCCGAGAAGCCGGCCGAGCCCGTCGCCGAGGCCCCTGCAGCCGACGCGTCGGACGACGCCACCGAAACCGCCGAATAGTCGTGCTCGCCGCCGCGCTCGAGCACATCGTCAAGGGGATCGTCGATCACCCGGGCGATGTGCGCATCCAGTCCTCCACGTCTTCCCGCGGTGACGTCCTCGAGGTGCACGTGCACCCCGACGACCGCGGTCGCGTGATCGGGCGCGGCGGACGCACGGCCAAGGCCCTGCGTACGCTCGTGTCGGCGCTCGCCGACGGCCGGCGCGTGCGCGTCGACGTCGCGGACGACTGACGTGTCGAACGACCAGAGCCCTTCCGTTCCCGATAAGACGCAGCTTCGCGTCGGCCGCCTGGTCAAGGCACACGGGCTCAAGGGCGCCCTCAAGCTCGAGCTGTACACCGACGACCCCGACGGCCGCTTCGTGCCGGGGGCCATTTTCACGCTGCAGGTTCCCGAGTCCTCGCCGTGGCACGGCAAGACACTCACGGTGCGCGAATTCCGGTGGATGAACACGCATCCCGTCGCCTTCTTCGAGGGCGTCGATGACCGCGAGGCGGCCGAGGCGCTCGTACGCGCGATCCTCTGGATCGATCAGGATGCCGGGACCACCGCCCCAGAGGACGACGCCTGGTACGACCACCAGCTGGTCGGCCTCGATGTCGTGCGCGACGGTCAGAAGGTCGGCCGCGTCATCCGGGTCGACCACTTCCCCGCCCAGGACCTGCTGATCGTGCGCCCCTCGACGGGCGCGGGCAGCGGTGACCGCGAGATCATGGTGCCCTTCGTCGCGGCGATCGTGCCCGAGGTCGATGTGGCCGCGGGCCGCGTCACCGTGACGCCTCCGCCGGGCCTCTTCGAAGAGCTCCCGCCGTCCGACGACGACGAGACTCCGGATGCCCCCTCGCCACAGGAGCAGGGGCCGGAGGCCGCCGCTCACTCCGGCACCGCTGGAGGCTCTGACGCTGTTGGGGACCCCGGCGCCGCCGAGGATTCCGACGCAGCCGACGACTCCGGGGCCGCCGGGGCCGCTCGGGACTCCGACGCCGCACCGACCGAGGACGACTCCCAGGCCTGACATGCGCATCGACGTCGTCTCGATCTTCCCCGAGTACTTCGGCCCGCTCGAGATGTCGCTGCTGGGCAAGGCGCGCGGCGCCGGCATCCTCGACATCCGCACGCACGACCTGCGCGAGTGGACCCACGACCGTCACCGCACCGTCGACGACACGCCCTACGGCGGCGGCGCCGGCATGGTCATGAAGCCCGAGCCGTGGGGTGAGGCACTGGACGCGCTTGCCCGACCGGGAGGCTCGTCGGCCGACTCAGCGACCGACTCCGGCTCACCGACCGACTCCGGCTCAGCGACGGCACCGGTGATCATCTTCCCGTCGCCCGCCGGCGAGCTGTTCACGCAGGCGACCGCGCGCGAGCTCGCGACGGAGCAGCATCTGATCTTCGGCTGCGGCCGCTACGAGGGCATCGATGAGCGCGTCTTCGCCCACGCGGCGACCCGGGGTCGCGTGCGTCTGATCAGCCTCGGCGACTACGTGCTGAACGGCGGCGAGGTCGCCGTCATGGCGATGGTCGAGGCGATCGGCCGGCTCATCCCGGGGGTCGTCGGCAATCCGGCCAGCCTCGTGGAGGAGTCGCACGAGGACGGCCTGCTCGAATACCCCTCGTACACGAAGCCCGCGTCGTGGCGCGGATACGAGGTGCCGCCCGTGCTCCTCAGCGGCAATCACGGCGCCATCGCGCGCTGGCGTCGCGAGCAGCAGCTGGAGCGCACCCGTGACCGCCGCCCCGATCTGCTCCCCGGCGACTAGTCAACACACCCCGCCGAGCGCAAGCCCCCGTTCGTCTTCATGACCGCCCGGTAGGGTGGAGGTCTGCCGACGCCGGTCTTTTTCCTGCGTCGGCATCGTTATGGAGGCACTGTGCAGACCTGGCCCGGCTCGAGTTACCCGCTCGGCGCGACATTCGATGGCAACGGAACGAACTTCGCTCTGTTCAGCGAAGGGGCGACCCGCGTGGAGCTGTGTCTCTTCGGCGACCGCGGCAAGGAGACCCGCATCGACCTGATCGATGTGGATGCGCACATCTGGCACGCCTACCTGCCGACGATCGGTCCCGGTCAGCGCTACGGCTACCGGGTGCACGGCGACCACGACCCGAAGAGCGGCAAGCGCTTCAATCCGAACAAGCTCCTTCTGGACCCGTACGCGAAGGCCGTCGAGGGCCAGGTGGACGGGCACCAGTCCCTGTTCGGCTACAACTTCGGGGATCCCGACTCGCGAAACGACGCCGACTCCGCCGCCCACATGATGAAGGGCGTCGTGATCAACCCCTTCTTCGACTGGGCGGGCGACCGGCAGCCGAAGACCCCCTACGCGGCGTCGTTCATCTACGAGGCGCACGTCAAGGGACTCACGATGCTGCACCCGGGAGTGCCCGAGGAGCTCCGTGGCACGTACGGCGGCATCGCGCACCCGGCGGTCATCGACCACCTGAAGAAGATCGGCGTGACGGCCATCGAGCTCATGCCGGTGCATCAGTTCGTCAACGACAGCACCCTGCAGGACAAGGGGCTCTCCAACTACTGGGGTTACAACACCGTCGCCTTCTTCGCGCCGCAGAACACGTATTCGGCCACCGGTGAGCGCGGCCAGCAGGTGCAGGAGTTCAAGGGCATGGTGCGCGCGCTCCATGCCGCCGGCATCGAGGTCATCCTCGACGTGGTCTACAACCACACCGCCGAGGGCAACCACCTCGGTCCGACCATCTCGATGCGCGGCATCGACAACGCGGCGTATTACCGCCTCGAGGATGAGGACCAGCGGTACTACACCGACTACACGGGCACGGGGAACAGCCTGAACGTGGGCAATCCCCACGCGCTGCAGCTGATCATGGACTCTCTGCGGTACTGGGTGCTCGAGATGCACGTCGACGGGTTCCGCTTCGACCTCGCCGCGACTCTCGCACGGGAGTTCTACGACGTCGACCGCCTCGCGACCTTCTTCGAGCTCGTGCAGCAGGACCCGGTGGTGTCGCAGGTCAAGCTGATCGCCGAACCCTGGGACATCGGCCCGGGTGGGTACCAGGTCGGCAACTTCCCGCCGCAGTGGACCGAATGGAACGGCAAGTACCGCGATGAGGTCCGCGACTTCTGGCGCGGCGAGTCTTCGACGCTGGGGGAGTTCGCCTCGCGGCTCACCGGCTCGGCGGACCTCTACGAGCACTCCGGGCGCCGGCCCGTGGCTTCGATCAATTTCGTCACCGCGCACGACGGCTTCACGCTCAGCGACCTCGTCAGCTACAACGAGAAGCACAACGAGGCCAACGGCGAGGACAACAACGACGGGGAGTCCCACAACCGGTCCATGAACTTCGGGGTCGAGGGGCCGACGGAGGATCAGGCGGTCCTGACCATGCGCGCCCGCCAGCAGCGCAACTTCATCGCGACGCTGATGCTGTCGCAGGGCGTGCCGATGCTGCTGCACGGCGACGAACTGGGCCGCACCCAGCGCGGCAACAACAACGGCTACGCGCAGGACAACGAGCTCACCTGGGTGCACTGGGACAACATCGATCAGCCCCTGCTCGAGTTCACCGCGGCGCTCGCGCGCCTGCGCCGCGAACATCCGACATTCCGGCGCAGCCGGTTCTTCAACGGCCGTCCCGTCCGCCGTGTCGAGGGCGCCCCGGTGCCGGACATCGCCTGGCTGCGGCCCGACGGCACGGAGATGCAGCCCGAGGACTGGGACTCCGGCTTCGGTCGAGCGGTCGGCGTCTTCCTCAACGGCGCCGGCATCCGCGAACGCGACCGGCGCGGCGAGGTCATCGCCGACAAGCACTTCATCGTGCTGTTCAACGCCGGCGACGACGACGTGGACTTCCACATCCCGGCGGTGGAGTACAGCCCGCGGTGGGACATCCTCGTCGACACCGCGGGCGAGCGGGCAGACGGCGACCCGATCGAGCCGGGCTCGTCGATCATCGTGCACGCCAAGGCGCTGCTCGTGCTGATGGAGCACAGCGGCCCCGAGCCGGAGATCGATCACTCCGTCGCCGCCTCGCTGGCGGGCATCAACGCGGGCCCCAGCCCCGACGACCTGCCCAGCCCCTCGCCGAAGACCGAGCTCTCGAGGTAGCGATGACGAAGCGTCCCGTGTCCACGTACCGCCTGCAGATCCGGCGGGCCTTCGACCTCGATGCCGCGGCGTCGGTCGTGCCGTACCTGCGCGACCTCGGCGCCGACTGGGCCTACCTGTCGCCGCTGCTGGCGTCGACGGAGGGCTCGGACCACGGGTACGACGTGGTGGATCCGAGCAGGGTTGACGAGGCGCGGGGAGGCCCCCGGGGCCTGGACGACTTCAGTGCAGCGGCGCGCGCGGGGGGACTCGGCATCCTGGTCGACATCGTCCCCAACCACATGGGCGTCGCGGATGCGGCGCAGAACCCGTGGTGGTGGGACCTGCTGGCCCACGGCCGGGGGTCTCGCTACGCCGCCGCCTTCGACGTCGACTGGGACTTCGGGGGCGGCCGCGTGCGGCTCCCGGTGCTCGGCGGGTCATTCGACGAGGCGGTGGATGCCGGCGAGCTGCGCATCGAGGGCGAGGAGCTGCACTACTTCGACCACCGCTTCCCGCTCTCGGACGACTCGGTCACCGCTGAGGACAGGGCGGTGCTCGCCAGCGACGCGGCGGACTCAGGCACGATCCGCGCCGTGCACGAGCGGCAGCACTACGAGCTGATGGACTGGCGCCGCGAGGCGTCGGAGCTCAACTACCGCCGGTTCTTCGCGGTGTCCTCGCTCGCCGGCATCCGCGTCGAAGACCCGGCCGTCTTCGACGAGGCCCACGCCGAGATCCTGCGCTGGGTGCACGCCGGGCTGGTCGATGGCCTGCGCGTCGATCATCCGGACGGCCTCGCCGATCCCGTCGGTTACCTCGACCGGCTCGCGGACGCGACGGGCGGCGCCTACGTGCTCGTGGAGAAGATCCTCGAGCACGGGGAGCGCCTGCCGCAGTACTGGGAGACCGACGGCACGACCGGCTACGACGCGATGGGCGAGATCGACCGGGTCTTCGTCGACCCGGCGGGCGAGGGCCCGCTCGATGCCCTCGACGAGCAGCTGCGGGGGAGCGCCGTGCCGCCCTGGCAGGACCTCATCCACGACACCAAGCGCACGATCGCCGACACGATCCTCCGCTCCGAGGTGCTGCGCCTCGACCGGCTGCTCGACGCGCCGATCGACGGATCCGCCGACGCGATCGCCGAGCTGCTGACGTGCTTCCCGGTGTACCGGTCGTACCTGCCCGACGGGGCGAGCCGCCTGGCACAGGCCGCCGACGACGCGAGGCGCCGCCGGCCCGAGCTCACGGCCTCGATCGACCACGTGCTGGTGCGCCTGGCCGACCCCGCGCATCCGATGGCCGTGCGTTTCCAGCAGACGAGCGGCATGGTCATGGCCAAGGGCGTCGAGGACACGGCCTTCTACCGGTACACGCGGCTCGGGTCGCTGACGGAGGTGGGCGGCGACCCGTCGGTGTTCGCCCTCGACGTCCAGGGATTCCACGACGCGCAGGAACGCCGGCTCGCCGAGCGCCCCGCCGCGATGACCGCCCTCTCGACCCACGACACCAAACGCGGAGAGGACGTGCGGGCGCGGATCGCCGTGCTCGCCGAGCTGCCGGAGGACTGGGCGGCGTTCCTCGCTTCGATGCGCGAGGTCGTGACCTCCGGGCACGGCCCCTTCGACAACCTGCTCTGGCAGGCGATCGTCGGCGCATGGCCCGCCTCGCGCGAGCGACTGCACGCCTACGCCGAGAAGGCCGCACGCGAGGCCGGCGACGCCACGGGGTGGCTCGCCCCGCACGCGGCCTTCGAGGAGCGGATGCATGCGGTGGTGGATGCCGCCTTCGACGACGCCCGCGTGTCCGAGCGCCTCGCATCCTTCGTCTCCTCGATCGAGCAGTTCGGCTGGAGCAACTCGCTCGGGGCGAAGCTCCTGCAGCTCACCGCCCCCGGCGTGCCCGACGTCTACCAGGGCAGCGAGCTGTGGGAGACGAGCCTGGTCGACCCCGACAACCGGCGCGAGGTCGACTTCGCCGAGCGACGCGAGCTCCTGGCCCGGCTCGACGACGGCTGGCTGCCGGATGTCGACGCCTCCGCCGCCGCGAAGCTCCTGGTCACCTCTCGTGCGCTGCGGCTGCGCCGCGATCGTCCCGAGCTCTTCTCCCGCTACGTGCCGATGACCGTGACCGGCGAGGCCGCGGGCCACGTGGTCGCGTTCGATCGCGGTGGGGTGGTGGCCGTCGCGACGCGGCTGCCCGCCGGGCTCGCATCCCGCGGCGTCGCACCGTGGGGCGACACCCTGCTGCTCCGTCACGCGGGCCCCACGGTCGACCTGTTGACGGGAACGGTCTTCGAGGGGCATCGGCTGCCCGTCGCCGAGCTGCTCGCCCGCTATCCCGTCGCCCTGCTGGCACCCTTGGACGCATTCCCCGGAAGGCGGGCATCATGATCGAAGTCTGGGCTCCCCGCGCGCGCACCGTCGCCCTGCATCGACCCGGCGCCGCCGACCTCGAACTCGTCCGCCGCGACGGCGGCTGGTTCGCCGCCGAGGTCGACCTCCAGGACGGCGACGAGTACGGCTTCGTGCTCGACGGATCCGGGCAGGTCCGCCCGGACCCGCGCTCCCGCCGCCAGCCGCGCGGCGTGCACGACCTCAGCGCCTGGTTCGACCAGGGCGCGCACCGATGGGCGGACGGCGCGTGGACCGGTCGCCAGCTCGCGGGCTCCGTGATCTACGAGCTGCACATCGGCACGTTCACGCCCGAGGGCACCTTCGACGCGGCGATCGAGCGGCTCGACCACCTGGTGCGCCTCGGCATCCACCTCGTCGAGCTCCTGCCCGTGAACGCCTTCAACGGCACCCACAACTGGGGCTACGACGGCGTGCTGTGGTACGCGGTGCAGGAGACGTACGGGGGACCGGCGGGCTACCAGCGCTTCGTCGACGCCTGCCATCAGCGCGGGCTCGGCGTGATCCAGGACGTCGTCTACAACCACCTGGGCCCGAGCGGCAACTACCTGCCGGAGTACGGGCCGTACCTTCGGGATGCAGAGCGCAACACGTGGGGCTCGTCGGTGAA
>DASUQB010000227.1:0-6155 GCA_036280835.1 Microbacterium sp.
ACGGACCGCCGAGCGAAGCGAGAGACATATCTCTTCTACGGCATATACGACCCTAGCTGGGGCCGGTCCCGTCCGCGAAACCCGACCCCGCATCGAGGGGTCAGCGCCCAACATCGCGCAGTCCTACTCCGCTGTTTCACGGGTCGTGAAGGAGTCGGGCCTGCTGCGCCGGGCCCGCTGGTTCTACGCCCTCGTCGGCTCCGGGCTCACCGTCGCGCTGGTCGCCACGGGCTTCGGCGTCTGGCTGCTCGGCGACAGCTGGTTCCAGCTTCTGATGGCCGCCGCCCTCGGCATCATCTTCACCCAGTTCGCGTTCCTCGCCCACGAGGCCTCGCACCGGCAGATCCTCAAGTCGGGTCCGAATAACGACCGACTGGGCCGCTTCCTCGCCACCTTCGTGGTGGGCATGAGCTACGCGTGGTGGATGACGAAGCACACCCGTCACCACGCCAACCCGAACCAGATCGGCAAGGACCCCGACATCGAGATCGACACGATCTCGTTCATCGAAGAGGACGCCGCGTCGGCCAAGGGCGTGCGGAAGTGGATCACGCAGAAGCAGGGCTACGCGTTCTTCCCGCTGCTGCTGCTCGAGGGTGTCAACCTGCACTTCATCTCGATCCGCACCCTCGTCTCCCGCGCACCTGTCAAGGGCCGCTGGATCGAGCTGACCAGCATCGCGCTGCGCTTCGCCCTCTACCTCGGCGTGCTGTTCTGGTTCCTGCCCCTGGGCATGGCCTTTGCCTTCCTCGGCGTGCAGCTCGCGGTCTTCGGCCTCTACATGGGCGCCTCGTTCGCGCCCAACCACAAGGGCATGCCGATCATCGCCGAGGGCGCCAAGGTCGACTTCTTCAGCAAGCAGGTTCTGACCTCGCGCAACATCAAGGGACGCTTCTGGGCATCCACCCTGATGGGCGGTCTCAACTACCAGGTCGAGCACCACCTGTTCCCCAACATGCCGCGCCCCTACCTGGCCCGTGCGAGCGAGATCGTGCGCGAATACTGCAAAACGCTCGATGTTCCGTACACTGAGACCACGCTCATCCGTTCTTACGGCATCGTGATCGAATATCTCAACCGCGTAGGCCTCTCGGCCCGCAACCCCTTCGACTGCCCCCTTGTGGGTGAGTTCAGGCGCGTCTAGCGTCTCCCAATAAGCGTCTCCGCATTCCGATGCGGTGCGAGATGGGGCCGGAGTACTGGCCCCGGTACAACGAAAGTAAGGAAATACATTATGACCACCGGCACCGTCAAGTGGTTCAACTCCGAAAAGGGCTTCGGCTTCATCGCTCCTGACGACGGCACCGCCGACGTCTTCGCTCACTACAGCGCAATCGCCACCGGCGGTTACCGCAGCCTCGAAGAGAACCAGCGTGTCGAGTTCGACACCGCTCGCGGCCCCAAGGGCCTGCAGGCGGAGAACATCCGTCTCGTTTAGTCTTCTCTGCGAAGCGCCCGGTCCCCTTGGGGCCGGGCGCTTCGTCGTTCGCCGCAGCGGACTCCTTCGCTAGGGTGGGGCCGTGGCGGGAGCCGCAACCGGAACACCCAGTGCCGAGTGTCGAGGAGGACCCATGTCATCAGCATCCGCACCCCAGGCCGCGGCGCCGCCGAGAGAGCAGTGGACCGGGCAGGTCGGGTTCATCCTCGCCGCCATCGGCTCGGCGGTCGGCCTCGGCAACATCTGGCGCTTCCCCGGCGTCGCCTATGAGAACGGCGGAGGCGCCTTCCTCATCCCCTACCTCGTCGCGCTGCTGACCGCCGGCATCCCGATCCTCTTCCTCGACTACGCGATCGGGCATCGCTTCCGCGGCTCCGCGCCCACGGCGTTCCGCCGCCTGGGCGGCGCGAAATCCGGCCGCTGGATGGAGGGCCTGGGCTGGTTCCAGGTCGCCATCGCCTTCGTCATCGGGCTGTACTACACGGTCGTGATCGCGTGGGCGCTGAGCTACTTCGTCTTCTCGTTCGACCTGCGGTGGGGAGATGACCCGGCCGCATTCCTCACCGGGGACTACCTCCAGGTCGGCGACCCTGGCTTCAGCTTCGAGTTCGTCCCGGGCGTGCTCATCCCCCTTGTCATCGTCTGGGTAGTGACGATCGCCGTGCTGGCGGCGGGCGTGGCCAAGGGCGTGCAGCGCGCGAACGTGATCTTCCTTCCCCTCCTCGTCGTGGCCTTCGCGGTGCTCGTCGTGCGGGCGCTCTTCCTCGACGGGGCGGCCGAGGGGCTCAACGCGCTGTTCACCCCCGACTGGCAGGCGCTCGGCGACCCCAATGTCTGGATCGCCGCCTACAGCCAGATCTTCTTCTCCCTGTCGATCGCCTTCGGCATCATGATCACCTACGCCTCGTACCGCAAGCGCAGGGCGAACCTGACCGCTCCCGGGCTCGTCGTGGCCTTCGCGAACTCGTCGTTCGAGATCCTCGCGGGCATCGGCGTCTTCGCCACCCTCGGGTTCTTCGCCTTCCAGCAGGGGATCGAGGTGAGCGAGCTCGAGGGCCTCACCGGCGTCGGGCTGTCGTTCATCACGTTCCCCGCGATCGTGTCGCAGATGCCGGGCGGGCCGATCTTCGGGGTGCTCTTCTTCGGATCGCTCACCATGGCGGGATTCACGTCGCTGCTCTCGGTGCTGCAGGTCGTCTCGGCGGCGTTCCAGGAGAAGTTCGGGCTGTCGCCGCGCCAGGCCGCGATCCGCGTCGGCGGCGTCTCCGCGATCCTGTCGATCCTGATCTTCTCCACCACCACCGGGCTGCTCGCCCTCGACACCGCAGACCAATGGGCGAACAACATCGGCATCGTCGGATCCGCCGTGCTGTCGACGATCCTGGTGGTCTGGGTGCTGCGCAAGGGCGACGAGCTCCGATTCCACCTGAACTCGGTCTCGACGTTCAAGGTCGGCAAGGTGTGGGTGTTCCTCGTCGGCATCCTCGCCCCCGTCGTGCTCGCCTACATGCTGATCTCGCGCATCATCACGCTGCTCGTCGAGGGGTACGCCGACCTGCCCGGCTGGTACCTGGCGGTGCTCGGCTGGGGCACCATCGCGTTCGCGATCATCGCCGCCATCGTCTTCACGACCTTGCGATGGAAACGAGATCCGGACGACTTCACCGCCTGGCCGGCGTACACCGCCGCCGAGAAGGAGGTGCGCTCATGACCGGCATCGCGATCGCGTTCCTGCTGCTGGCCCTCGTGCTGGTATGGGGCGGCTTCATCGCGAGCATGCTCCTCCTGCGCGCCCGCCCCGAACTCGTGACGTATCCCCCGGGCGGGCAGGACGACGATCACCGCGACGAAGGCGCCCCCGACATCCGCGACACCTGATCGGGCGATCCGGCCGTCGCCGGCACCGGGCGGAACGGGATGGATGACGCGAGCACGAGGATCGTGAGCAGCGAGGCCGCGAGCAGCGCGGTCCACCAGCCGCGCGCCTCGGCGCCGGGCACCGTGCCGCGGCCAAGGAAGAACGCGGTCACCGAAATGCCCGCGAGCAGCACCGCGCTCACCACGCCGCAGATGATGCGCGCCCAGACGGGACCGCGGCCCGAGATCGCGAACCCGCCGCCGATCGCCAGCAGCGCCACGGCGATCGCTCCCCCGCCCAGCCCCTGCGTGAACAGGGCTACGAGCGCCTCCGGCATCAGCATCGGCGCGATCGCGAACAGCAGCGGCGCGATCGCGAGCCAGCGCCAGCCGCGCCGGCCGCCGCGCAACCGGATCGCGTGAGCCCAGCCGAGCAGGCCCCCGACGATCGCACCCGGCACCACGATCGCGCCGAACGTGCCGAACCAGTCGATCTGCGAGGCCGCACCGGCGAGCTCGCTCATGTACGCGCGGAAGGCCGACGCCCACGCCCAACCGCAGAGGGCTCCCAGAGCCACCGCCACGCCGACTTTCGGGGGCGTCATGAGCGGTCCCTTCCGTCGTGCGGCCGGCGGCGCCGCTGCCGGCATCCGTCACGAACTCGTCGCACACACTCAACCACTCGAGGCCTGCCGTCGCACCCCCTCGGTCCGCAGAGGCATCCGATCGGGCCTCGACTCCGAAGAACCTACTGACACGGACAGTCCGTGCAGATATGGAGTCCCGCCATGCGCAATTCACCCAACCGAATCGTCGGTGTCGTCTTCGGCGCCGTCTACCTCCTCGTCGGCCTGCTCGGCTTCGCCTACACGGGCGGCGTCGGATTCATCGCGACCGAGGGTGGCCTGCTCCTGGGCATCTTCCAGGTCAACCCGCTGCACAACATCGCCCACCTGCTGATCGGCGCCGCGCTGCTCATCGCCGGCCTGAAGTCGGTCAAGGCGGCCAAGACGGTCAACGTCGTCGTCGGCGCCACCTACCTGCTGCTCGGCATCGTCGGCTTCTTCCTGGTGAACACGGCCGCGAACATCCTCGCGCTCAACACCGCCGACCACTTCCTGCACCTCGCCAGCGCGCTCGTGCTTCTTGCCACCGGCATCGCCGCCGACAAGAACGTGTCGACGCGCACGGCCGTGGCCTGACACATGTTCACGCGCCAGTGGCCCGCCCTCTGCGCCTGGGGGGCGGGCCTGGTCCACCTCGCGGTCGCGGCCGGCTCCCCACCCGTCTGGGCGGTGCTGCTGGGCGCCATCGGCGCCGCGGAGTTCGCGTGGGGCGTCTCGGCGCTCCGCGCGGACCGGATGACTCGCCCCGGACTCGTGCTGGGCGGATCGCTGGGCGCCATCGCGATCTCGGTCATGGCGGGGCTGTTCGGCTCATTCGCCGGGATCCCGCTGGCCGCGGCATCCGCCCTGCTGCTCGTCATCGCCTTCGCCGCCGGCTTCGTGCTGCGCGGCGAAGCGCGACGATCACCGCGGCGCATCGGCTCCGAGCCCTCGCGCCAGCGGCCCGGACGCACCATCCTCGGCCTGCTCGCCGGCGCAGCGCTGGTGGCCGGGCTCACGACTCCCGCTCTCGCCATGACGGATGCTGGGGAGCATGCCGTCCCCCACGGCGAGATGACGGGGCACAGCGGCCACTGAGGCCGCAGCGAGACCGCGTGCACAACGGCGGGTGCCCTGCTCGAACCGCCGGACGACAAGGTCATCGGCCGGCGGGCCGGACCTCGGCATCCGCCGTTGTGCACGACTCGTGTCACGCGAGCAGCGCGGCCCCGAGCGCCTGAGCCTGCTGCAGCCAGAACTCGCGGGTGACGTCGGCCCTGCGGAAGACCGCGTCGAAGCCGTGGAACGCGCCCGGCACGATGTACAGCTCGCACGGCACGCCGGCGTCCGTGAGGCGCCGCGCGTACTCGAGGTCCTCCTCGTAGAACAGGTCGAGGGTGCCGACGCCGATCCACGCGGGCGGCAGACCCGAGACATCCTCTCGCCGCGCCGGCGAGGCGTAGGGCGAGACGCCCGGGCTGCCGGGCGCGACCCCGAGATACGACGACCAGCCGAACCGGTTGCTCTTGGGCGTCCAGACGCGCACGTTGCGCGTGTCGAGATCGGTGCGGGCGACCGTGCGGTCATCGAGCATCGGGTACAGCAGCAGCTGGAACGCGGGCTGGATGCCGCCGCGATCACGCGCCAGCAGGGTCAGGGCCGCCGCGAGGTTGCCGCCGGCGCTCGCACCGCCGACCGCCACGCGCGTGGTGTCGATGCCCAGCCGCTCGGCATGGGAGAGCAGCCCGACCCAGCCTGCGTAGACGTCCTCCGCGGCCGCCGGTGCGGGGTGCGTCGGGGCGAAGCGGTACCTGACCGCGGCGACGGTGATGCCGAGCTCCCGCGCGAAGGCGATGTTGGTCGCGTCATCCTGCTGCGGGCTGCCCGAGACGAGCCCGCCGCCGTGCACCCAGAGCAGGGCCGGCGCGGGCGCGGTGAGGCCTTCGGGCCGGAACACGCGCAGCACCACGTCGGGCGCACCCTCGGGGCCGGGCACGATCAGCTCTTCGGCGCGCACGCCCGCCTCGGGCTGCAGGGGCTTCGGAGCCCGATCCGCCATCAGCCGCGTCAGGCGCGGACCGAACGAGAACTTGGGGATGAAGCGACCTGCCCGCAGGTCGGGGTGGAACACGCTCATGGGCCTCCTCGTCGGTCCGTTCAGACTAGGCGAGGCGGCGGCGGGGTCAGGCGCGGGCGCACAACTGCGGGGATGCTGGCAGACACGCCGGGTGCGGATGCCGGCGCCCCGGCGTGTC
>DASUQB010000228.1:0-8540 GCA_036280835.1 Microbacterium sp.
TCGTCGATGAGCCGGGCAACGACGCCCCGGCCATCGAGTCCATCGACGACGTGGCGATCAAGCCCGCCGTCGACCCCGAGACCGGCAAGAAGACCGAGGACTAAACCCGCTCGCCCGTTTCCGCGGGCGTACGCAGAAAGCTGATCCCTTCGTGGCGACTTCCACCCCCGTCCGGCACGCCTGGCGTGCCCTCCTCGGCCTCCTCATCATCACGGCCGTCCTCTTCGGCATCAATGCTCTGGGCGTCTACGTCTTCAAGCAGAGCTCCTGGACGCCGGAGCTCGCGCTCGACCTCCAGGGCGGCACCCAGATCATCCTGGAGGCGCAGACCGAGGACGGCGCGGCCCCCTCGACCGAGCAGCTCAACCAGGCCGTGACGATCATCCGTCAGCGCGTCGACGCCACCGGCGTCGGCGAGGCGGATGTGACCACCGAGGGCGGCCGCAACATCGTCGTGCAGATTCCCGGGACGGCGGACGAGGAGACCCGCAACCGCATCGAGCAGAGCGCTCAGCTCGAGCTGCGCGCCGTGCTCTACGCCGGAGAGCCGGCCACCGACTTCGTCGGCGCCGACGGCACACGAACCCCCTATCCGACGCCCGACCCGAGCCTCGCCGCGACGCCCTCCGTCGCGCCGAGCAGCGGAAGCGACCTCGCGTGGATCACGCCGGCCCTGCAGGCGGAGTTCCTCGTCTACGACTGCGCCGACCCGGCGAACGACCCGGCGAACGCGCCGGCGGATCAGCCGCTCATCACGTGCGACCCCACGGGCTCGGTCAAGTACATCCTCGGCCCGGTCGAGCTCGACGGCTCGTCGATCGATGACGCCACCTTCGGTCTGGAGCAGACCACCGGTCGCTGGGCGGTCAACCTCGACTTCGACGACGACGGCACCAACACGTTCGGCGAGATCAGCCAGCGCCTCTTCGGTGCGCAGCCGCCGCTGGACCAGTTCGCGTTCGTGCTCGATGGCTACGTGCTCTCGGCGCCGCAGATGAACGGCGTCATCCTCGACGGCAAGCCGAGCATCACCGGCTCGTTCACCCAGGAGAGCTCGAAAACCCTGGCCGACCAGCTGAAGTACGGCGCCCTGCCGCTGAGCTTCGCGGTGGTCAGCTCCGACACCATCTCCGCGACCCTCGGTTCGCAGCAGCTCCAGATCGGCCTCATCGCCGGCCTCATCGGTCTCGCGCTCGTCGCCATCTACTCCCTGATCGTCTATCGAGCGCTCGGCTTCGTCATCATCGCGTCGCTGATCGTGATGGGCGTGCTCACCTACATCACGATGTGCATCCTCGCCTGGCGCATGGGCTTCCGCCTCTCGCTCGCCGGCGTGGCAGGCCTCATCGTGACGATCGGCTTCACCGCGGACTCGTTCATCGTCTACTTCGAGCGGATAAAGGACGAGCTCCGCGACGGGAAGTCGATCACCTCGTCGGTCGAGGACGGCTGGGGGCGCGCGAAGCGCACGATCTACATCTCGAAGTCGATCAACATCCTCGCCGCCGTGGTGCTGTTCATCCTCGCCGACGCCACCGTCAAGGGCTTCGCGTTCACGCTCGGGCTCACGACCGTGATCGACATCGTGATCTTCATCCTGTTCACGCACCCGGTGATGCAGCTGCTGGCGCGCACCCGCTTCTTCGGATCCGGGCACCCGCTGTCCGGCCTCGATCCCGAGGCGCTCGGCGCCGTCTACCGCGGTCGCGCCCAGTTCCGCGCGCCCGTGCCCGTCACCGTCAAGGGCGGTGCGGCCGGACGGTCCACGCGCTCGCGCTCCGAGGCGGAGCGCCGGCAGACGATCGCCGAGCGCAAGCAGGCCGAGCTGGCCGCGGGGAAGGGCCCGGCATCCACCGGCTCGTCGAAGGTGACCGCCGAGCCGGTCACGACCACCCCACCGGCCGCGACCACCACCAAGGCCAAGAAACCCACCACGTCGGGCAAGGAGGGAGGCCGCTGATGCGCTCCATGAGTCAGCTCGGCAACGAGCTCTATTCCGGCAAGACCTCGTTCCCCTTCGTGGGGCGCCGGCGCACGTGGTTCATCCTCGCCGCCGTGCTGGTCATCCTCTCGGCGCTCGTGCCCCTCATCCGGCCCGTGCAGTTCTCGATCGAATTCACGGGCGGGTCGCAGTTCACGGTGTCCGGGCTCGAGACGCCCGACCAGGGGCTGGCGACCGAGGCCGTGCAGAGCGTCGTGCCCGATGCCACCACCAAGGTCACGACGGTCGGCAGCACCGCCGTGCGCGTGCAGACCGACCAGCTCACCCCCGAAGAGTCCCAGGACGTGACCGAGGCGCTGGCCGATGCCTATGGGGTTCCGGTCACCGAGGTGACGGCATCCTTCATCGGACCGAGCTGGGGAGCGGACGTCACGCGGCAGTCCCTCTGGGGCCTGGCCATCTTCCTCGCGCTGACCTTCATCATCCTCGCGCTGTACTTCCGCACCTGGAAGATGTCCGTCGCGGCCATCCTCGGCCTGCTCGACGTGCTGATCATCACGATCGGCGTCTACGCCCTCGCGGGCTTCGAGATCTCGCCCGCGGCCGTGATCGGATTCCTGACGATCCTGTCGTACTCGCTCTACGACACCACCGTCGTCTTCGACAAGATCAGGGAGAACACGACGGAGGACGGTGAGATATCCGGGCGCACGTTCGGCGAATCCGTCAACCTCGCGGTCAACCAGACCCTCATCCGCTCCATCAACACGTCGATCGTCGCGGCGCTGCCCGTCGGTGCCATCCTCTTCATCGGCGCCTTCTGGCTCGGCGCGGAGACCCTCACCGACATCTCCCTCGCGATCTTCGTCGGCATCTTCGTCGCCACGTACTCGACCCTGTTCGTCGCCGCACCGCTCTACTCGCTGTTCCGCGAGAACGAGGCGCCGATCAAGGAGCGCGACGCGCGCGTAGTGGAGGCCCGCGGGCGGGCGGCGGTCCCCGCCTAGGCGGCTCGGGAGGCACCTCGCGCGGGCGTAAGATTGACCAGTTCGTCCACGCAGCAGGGGGGTGATTCGATGACCGAGACCGTTCCGGCTGCCGCGCAGTCATCGAGCCTCCGCCGCCTGGTTCCGCGGATCTTCTCGAGGTCGGCCCGCAGGGACGATCTCGAGCACCTGCTGCGCACCGTGCGATCGAACCACCCGAAGGGCGACCTGAGCGTCATCGAGCGCGCCTACGCGGTCGCATCGAAGGCGCACGAGGGCCAGGTGCGCCAGAGCGGCGAGCCGTACATCACGCATCCGGTGGCGGTCGCCCAGATCCTGGCCGATCTGGGCCTCGGCCCGCGCGCGATCGCCGCCGCGCTCCTGCACGACACCGTCGAGGACACCGGCTACGGGCTCGACCAGCTCTCCGCCGAGTTCGGCGACGAGGTGGCCATGCTCGTCGACGGCGTCACCAAGCTCGACAAGGTGAAGTACGGCGAGAGCGCCCAGGCCGAGACCGTCCGGAAGATGATCGTCGCGATGTCGAAGGACATCCGCGTGCTGCTCATCAAGCTCGCGGATCGGCTGCACAACGCCCGCACCTGGGGCTTCGTTCAACCGGAGAAGGCGCAGAAGAAGGCCACCGAGACCCTCGAGATCTACGCGCCGCTCGCGCATCGCCTCGGTATCCAGACGATCAAGTCCGAACTCGAGGACCTCTCGTTCGCGGTGCTGCACCCGAAGCTCTACGCCGAGATCGAGAGCCTCGTGAAGCAGCGCACCCCGCAGCGCGAGCAGTACGTGCAGAGCGTCATCGACGCGGTCGACGAGGACCTGCGCGAGCTCAGGGTGCGGGGGCGCGTCGCCGGGCGCCCGAAGCAGCTGTACTCGGTGTACCAGAAGATGATCGTGCGCGGCCGCGAGTTCGACGACATCTACGACCTCATCGGCATCCGGGTGCTGGTCGGCACCGTCCGCGACTGCTACGCCGTGCTGGGCGCCATCCACTCGCGCTGGACGCCGCTGCCCGGCCGCTTCAAGGACTACATCGCGACCCCGAAGTTCAACCTCTACCAGTCGCTGCACACGACCGTGATCGGCCCGGGCGGCCGCACCGTCGAGATCCAGATCCGCACCCACGAGATGCATCAGCAGGCGGAGTTCGGGGTCGCCGCGCACTGGAAGGACAAGGAGCGCGTCAACGGGGGCAAGACCGACGGCAAGTCGGCCGATGCCGATATGGCGTGGCTCGCGCACATCTCGGACTGGCAGGCGGAGACCGCGGACCCGGGCGAGTTCCTGGACTCCCTGCGCTTCGAGATCGGCGCGAAGGAGGTCTACGTCTTCACCCCGAAGGGGCGGGTCATCGGCCTCCCCACCGGCGCGACACCCGTCGACTTCGCCTATGCGGTGCACACCGAGGTGGGGCACCGCACCATGGGGGCGAAGGTCAACGGCCGCCTGGTGCCGCTGGAGTCCCAGCTCACGAGCGGGGACGTCGTCGAGGTCTTCACGTCGAAGAATCCGGATGCCGGGCCGAGCCAGGACTGGCTGGGATTCGTCGCGAGCACTCGAGCGCGCAACAAGATCCGCGGATGGTTCACCAAGGAGCGCCGCGAAGAGGCGATCGAGCAGGGCAAGGAGGCGATCGCCCGGGCGATGCGCCGCCAGAACCTTCCGCTCCAGCGCCTGATGAGCCAGGACTCGTTCACCGAGGTCGCGCATCACCTCAAGTACGAGGACGTGTCGGCGCTCTACGCCGCCGTCGGCGAGGGGCACGTCTCCACGCAGTCGGTCATCGAGAAGGTCACGTCGCTCGTCGGAGCCAACGACACCTCGACGGGTCCCATCGACCTGCCTCAGATCGGTCGTCAGCGCCAGCCGCGGAGCGGCGACTCCGGCGTGCTCGTGCGCGGCGCCCCCGACATCCTGGTGAAGCTCGCGAAGTGCTGCACGCCCGTGCCCGGCGACGAGATCGTCGGCTTCGTCACGCGAGGCAGCGGAGTCTCGGTGCACCGAACGGACTGCACCAACGTGCGCGCGCTGATGGACGACCCGGAGCGGATCATCGACGTCGACTGGGCACCGACCACGAAGAGCCTCTTCCTCGTGCAGATCCAGGTGGAGGCCCTCGACCGCTCCGGCCTGCTGTCGGACGTCACCCGGGTGCTCAGCGAGCACCACGTCAACATCCTCTCCGCGACGGTGTCGACCAGCAACGATCGCCTGGCCATCAGCCGGTTCGTGTTCGAGATGGGCGACACGGTGCACCTCGACCGCGTGCTCAACGCGGTGCGGCGCATCGACGCGGTGTACGACGTGTACCGCGTCACGTCCTCCTAGCGCCCCCTAGACGGCATCGAGGACGCGCAGAGCGTCCCGCTTGCCGGGCACGGGCCCGTGCGTGTGGAACCAGCGGCGTGCCGCCGGCACGAGGCCGGGGAAGAGCGCCGCCATCGAGCGCAGCGCATCCCACGCGATCGGCTCCGTCTCGACGACGCGGGCGAGATCGGCCGCGGTCCGCGGGGGAGCGGTGGCGAGCACCCCGCCGACGGGCGCGAGGTCGTCGTCGCCGATGAATCCGTCCCGGTACAGGATGCGGCGATCGATCACGTGATGGATGCGGCGGGGCACCGCTCGCTGGACCGTGTGGCGAGGAGGGGCCGCATCGACGGCGCCGTAGATCCAGGCGGCCGACAGATGCGTCGCGGCCAGCGTGCTGCCCAGGAGCACCGAGAGCGACGCCGCGCGCAGGTGCGTCGTCTCCACCGCATCCGCGGGGATGTAGCCCTCGCCGAGCTCCACGAGGTGTCCGTCGAGCCGAGCCGCCGACAGCTCGGCGGCGGAGAGGCGCTGGTGGTGCGGGAAGTAGAGGTACGACGAGTGCATGTCAGGCAGTGTGCCCGACAGCCCTCACCCCGCGAGCCGTCCGAGGCGGGTCTGTGGAGAACCGCAGCGGATCAGGGGGCTGCTCAGATGCCGAGGGCCTTCAGCCATGCCTTGCGGGCGTCGAGGGCCTCCTGAGCCTTCGCGATGGCGTTCTTGTCACCGGCGGCCTGTGCCTTCGACAGTTCGCGCTCCAGCTTCTCGATCGCCTCGTTCAGCTGTCGCGACATGTCCCCGGCGCGCGCCTTGGTCTCGGGGTTGTTCCGCTTCCAGTCGACGTCTTCGCGGGCCCGGAGGGCGGTCTCCACCCGGCGGAGCTCGTCGTCGAGGGCCCGCTCCTTCTCGCGGGGCGAGATGCGTCCCACCTCGTCCCAGCGGCGCTGGATGCCGGTGAGGAGGCTCCGGGCCTTGACGATGTCCGCCTGATCCGCGACGGCCGCGGCCTCGGCGATCAGCGCGCGCTTCTCCTCGATGCGCGGCTGCGACTCGGCCTGCTCCGCGGCGTCACGCTCGACGCGCGCACCGTAGATGGCATCGCCCGCGGCCTTGAACCGTGCCCACAGTGCGTCGTCGACCTTCTTGCCCGCCCGGCCGACGGTCTTCCACTCATCGAGCAGGCCGCGGTAGGCGGTGATGCCGTCCTCGCCCTTCGGGATGAGCGCTTCGGCCTTCTCGACGAGGGCCGTCTTGCGGTCGCGGGCGGCCTTGTGCGTCTCGTCGAGCTCGGCGTAGAACTCACGGCGGTGTCGCTCGACCGTCGAGCGGGCGTCGCGGAATCGCTTCCAGAGCTGCTGCGATGCCGACTTGGGGAGCCGCGGGCCGTTCTGCTGCTGCGACTGCCACGCCTCGAAGAGGGCCGCGAGCTCCGTGGAGGCCTGCTTCCACTGCGTCGTCTTCGGGTCGCGGGCGGCGAGGGCCTCGGCCTTCTCCACCAGCGACGTGCGCTCCGCGATCGCCGCGTCGACGGCCTCGCGTGCGGCGGCCGCCTCGGTCTCGCTCGCTGCCGAGAGGGACTCGTTGAGCGCGTCGAGGCGGGATTCCAGCGATGCCAGATCTCCGACTGCCGCGGCGCCGGTCACCTCTTCGCGCAGGTGCGCGGCAGCCGAGCCGAGCTCGGACGCGGAGGCGCCGCCCCGGCTCTTGCGCTGCTCGAGCAGGCGCACCTTCGCCGCCAGGTCCTGGAACTTGCGCTCGAAGTAGGCGAGCGCCTCCTGCGGGTCGCCATCGGGGAACTGCCCGACCTCACGCCAGGTCTCTCCCTCGCGCACGAAGACGGTGCCGCCCTCGTCGACACGGCCCCACGGCTCGGCCGGCTTCGCCGGCGCCGCGGCCACCGGACGCCCGGGGCGCGGTGCGGGCACGGGCGAGGGGCGCGGAGCGGGTACCGGGACAGGAGGCGTCGAAGCGGCGGGCGCGGGATCCGCTGCGGTTTCCGGCTGGGGTTCGGGCTCTGCTTCTTGCTCAGGCTCGGTGGCCGGCTCGGGCTCGGTGGTGGGCTCAGGCTCGGTGGCCACGTCAGGCTCGGCGGCCGGCTCGGGCTCGGCTGCCGGCTCGGGGTCAGCTGCAGGCTCGGTGGCCACCTCAGGCTCCACCTGGGGCTGCGGCTCCGAATCCGGCTCGGGCTCAGGTGCCTCCTCGAGGGAGGACCCCGCGCCATCCAGCTCGGTCTCACTCGGCTGATCCGCGACATCGCGGTGGTCGGCGAGATCGCCCGCGGTGGCCGGATCGTCCGCGACGGCGGGGGAGTCATCCGCCTCGAGGGAGGACCCCTCGGAGTCGTCGCGCTCGATCGGCGTCTCCACCGCGTCGGTGGACTCGGAGTTCGAGTCGGGGGCTTCAGCGCCCGCCGAGGTCTCGAGCGAAGACTCGGTGGAGTCGGAGGAGTCGGGGACGTCGGCGGCGGACTCGGTGGAAGACACGTGATTCTCCTTGCGCGGCACGAGGCCGACGGGAGTGCGGGTGGACGCCCCAAGCCTAATACGCCGGGGCGTTCCGCTCAGGGCGCCGGTGTGTCGGTCGGCGCCGGTGTCTCGGTCGGCGACGAGGTCTGATCAGGCGACGCGGTCTCATTCGGCGACGGGGTCTCGGTCGACCCCGGCGCCGGCTCGCCCGTCGTCGTGGGGGCGGGCGAGGTCGACTGCGTCGGCGTGGGCTCCGGCGCGGCGGGACCGACGGTGTAGTACAGCACCTGGGAGCCGATCGCGCCGGCGATCAGGACGCCCGCGACGATGCCGGCGATCCAGTTGTCGCGCGTGCGGCGGCGTTGCTGACCATCGTGGAAGGCGGTGCGCGCCTGGTACAGGCGGGCGCGCTCTCGCGCCGCGCGACCTGCGCGGTCCTTGCCGCTCGGCGACTTGCTGCCAGACGCCACGGGTCCTCCTCGGGGGCCATCGGTCCAGTCGGACCGAGCATGAGCCTACGCATCCGCCACCGGCATCCCCAAACCGTGCCGCGGAGCGCGTGTCGGCGGCGGCGATTAGCCTGGGTGGGTGACGAGTCCCACGGCCCTGTTCCAGGGACAGACGCCCCTGGCCGTGCGGATGCGCCCGGTGTCGCTCGACGAGGTCGCCGGTCAGGCTCACCTCCTCAAGCCCGGCTCGCCGATCACGGCACTGGCTGATCCGAAGGCGGTCGCTCCGGGCGCCGTGTCGATCATCCTGTGGGGTCCGCCGGGCACGGGCAAGACCACGCTCGCGCAGGCGATCGCCCGATCCTCCGGGCGCCGC
>DASUQB010000229.1:0-2811 GCA_036280835.1 Microbacterium sp.
CCGGCGTACGCCACCTCGGTGATGACGCCGTCGGCGACCGCGACCAGCGGCTCACCGGCGTACGCGCTGAAGTCCTGTCCGCCGTGCTCGGCCTCCCACAACGGGCCGGTCAGCCCGAAGCCGGCGGACAGGTCGTACGACGCCAGCGGCAGCACCGCGCGCACCGCGTCCGGGTCGCCGTCGTAGCCGTAGCGGGCGAGCACGGCGCGGTAGCCGATGAGCGCCCGGTCGCGGGCGTCCGCAGCCCGGTTCAGGGTCGCCAGGCTCCGCTGGCGCTCGGCGAGCTGCTCGGCCAGGGCCACGGCCTGCGCGACGACCTCGGCCTCCCCGGCGTCCTCGCGCACGAGCGCCTCGGGCGCCGCCTGAGCGGCGGGCGCGACGAGGCCCGTCCCGATGGTCGCCGCGATCGCGGCGACCATCAGGCCGAGGCGTGACACGAACGGCATCGGGAACCCCCACAGGTCGAAGGTCCATCGTCGGACCGCCTCGGCCGGCGCTCAGGGGTTCGGCGACAAATGGCCCACTCGGACTACGGCCGGACCGCACGGGTGGGTCGATTCCGTGACCACGGATGCCCTGCGGTAGTGTTCCCCTCGCTCCGCAGGCCTCGTGCCAGGAGCACTCGGGCTGTGGCGCAGCTTGGTAGCGCACTTGACTGGGGGTCAAGGGGTCGCAGGTTCAAATCCTGTCAGCCCGACCGAGAAATAGCCCCTGACCTGCGGAAACGCGGGTCAGGGGCTCCTTCCATTTTGAGCCAGATCGGCTTGTGGCACGTTTATGGACCAAAAACCCTCGCGTTGCGCCTCGCTGGGTGGGATGTCGGGTCGACGGCTAAGTCGCTTCAGTGGTCGTGCTGGGTGCAGGAGGCCCGCAGAGTCAGCCGTCCGACGCGATCGTCCTGGGGGCGCCGGCGAACGTCTGAAGGACATGCGTCACGTCAGGGGTGGTTCGGTCCTTCTCGATGTAGAACTCCTTGGTGATCGCGTCCGAGGAGTGGCCGAGAAGGCGGGCGGCGGTGTCCGAGTCGACCAGGCGGTCGATCAGTGTCGCGACTGTCTTGCGGAAGGTGTGTGGCGTCACCCAGTCGAACCCGGTGTCTGTGCGGATTGCGCGCCACCGCCGCTCGATGTTGCCGACTTGGTGCCAGGTGCCGTTCCGGGTGGCGAAGACCGCGTGGTGGTGGTTCGGCGGTTGTTCGATGCGCCGGCGCATCAGTACGTCGACAGCGAACGGCGGCAGCGCGATGGTGCGCTTCGAGGCGTCGGACTTCGGCTTGGGCTTTCGGTAGGTGCCCTTCCCAGTCTCGGTTTTGATGGTGCCGCTGATTGACACTGTCGGTGGGGCGGCGCTTAGGTCGATGTCTGTCCATCGGAGTGCGAGCACTTCGCCGATACGGCAGCCCGTCGCGAGCAGCAGGTCGACGATGTCGGGGATGTCCTGGGTGGGTTTGGGTCCGGGTCGCTTCTTGGTCATCCAGGCGTCCACCGCGGAGCGGAGGGCGTTGAGGTCCTCCACGGACAGCGCTTGAACGTCCTTCTTGTCAGCTCGGAGCCGCGAGGTTGAGGCGACCGGGTTGGTGAGGACCGCGCCGTCGATGACAGCGGCGTCGAACATCATCTTGAGGACCGTTTTCGTCTTCTTGCGGCGGCTGTGCGAGTCCTGCGATCGGATCAGCCGTTCCAGCCGTCCAGCTGAGGCCTCGCGCAATCGGATGCTGCCTATGGCGGGGGTGATGACGTTCGCGATGATGCGTTGGTACTCGTTCGCCGTGCTTGGTTCGGAGCGTTGCTCGGCGCGGTACAGCGATAGCCAGACCTCCGCCACCTGGCTCATCCGCATGTCGGGACCGATGAGGTCGCCGGCGGGCGCGCTTCGGTCGGCGATCTTGGCTTTGAGCTCTCGCGTGGCCGCGGCGGCGCTGCGGCCAGTGGCCTTGACTTGCCGGCTGACGCCGTCGAGATCGCGGAACCGCGTGCGCGCACGGTAGATGCCAGGGCGGACCTCTTCGGTGGTGATACTTCCGAACGTTCCCAGGGGCAGTGCGGGCCGGGCCATCGGAGTTCCTTGCTGTTGAGAGTCAGCGACGCCGTGGAGCTGACCGTCGTGACAGGGAATCTAACGCGCGTGACGCGGCCGGGAAGCCGCGCTCAGCGTCGGGAACTACGTCCGCAGCAGGTTCGAGGTCAAGCGCCTCGGCGTGAGCCTCGATCCATGCATCGAGATCCGAACGGCGGTATCGCAGCGCACCGCCGGCCTTCACTGCGCGCGGTCCGAATCCCGGGCGTCGCGTGCGCCAGGTATAGAGCGTCGACTTCGCGATCCCGATGTAGACAGCCGCTTGAGCGATGTTCATCGTGGCCGGCATGAGTGCGGGCCGGCCGCCTCCTGTCGGAAGTGGCTCGACAGAAGGTGCGGTGGCTTGTTTGCTCGTGTCCACGACTGTGTCCGCAGGCATGCGGTCGCGTTCTGGGGCAGCCAGCGTTCGGTTGCCACCGACGTGGATGACCTCTCTCGCCGTCTCCATCTCTCGTCTCCTCCGACCTGCTGTGGTGGGTCTCGTTGGTCGCGACCCACTTGGTGTCTGACGGTCACCTAAGTGGTCCCAGGGGGCCCGAGCGATCAACGCCGCCCTCTGGCCTTCTGCACGCCGTCCCGTGATCCATCGAAGATGCCGGAGTGACGAGGCCCGCATGCCCCGCTCGGTTCGCGGCCGGGGGACGCAACGGGCGAAGGTCCCCGCAATTGGCGTGAGCGACCCCGGCGGCGGCTGCCGCGGTGGATGCCGCGGACGCGGTTGCGGTACTTGCCGAA
>DASUQB010000230.1:0-5765 GCA_036280835.1 Microbacterium sp.
CAAGATGGCGGTCGGCACCCTCGCAGAGCGGGTCGGCCTCAGCCCCGCCAACATCGCGGTGCTGAAGAACGGCCGCGCCAAGGCTGTGCGGTTCACCACCCTCGAGGCGCTCTGCGAGGTGCTCGAGTGCCAGCCGGGCGATCTGCTGCGGTGGGAGCCCGACAGCGCGGACTAGGCGGGGCTGCGCCAGTCGTCGCTCGTCAGGCGGGACCCCGCCTCCGGCCCCATGAGCAGGATGCCGCCGTCGACCAGGCAGGACGCGCCCGTGACGTACGACGCGGCGGGGGAGGCCAGGAACGCGATGACGGCGGCCACCTCGCGGGCGTCGCCGGGCCGGTCGATCGGAAAGCCGGGTCGTTCGATCGTCGTCGGGTCGACATCCTCGCCGCCGGTCATGGGCGTCGCGATCTCGCCCGGCGCGACGGTGTTGGCGGTGATGCCGTGGCGCCCGAGCTCGAGGGCGAGCGTCTTCATCAGGCCGCCGAGACCGTGCTTGGCCGCGTCGTAGGCGGCGAAGCCCACCCTCGGCTGGTGCTCGTTGATGCTCGTCACGGCGATGAGCCGACCGCCCCGCCCGGCGTCCACCATGTGCCGGGCGGCGGCCTGCAGGCAGACGAAGGCGCCCTCGAGGTCGACGGCCATGGTGCGGCGCCACTGCTGGAGGGTCAGCTCGAGGAAGGACGCACTCTCGACCGTGCCCGCGTTGCTGACGAAGACATCCACGCCGCCGAGGCGGGCTGCGAGGTCGTCGATCACCGGCCCGCAGGCCTCGGGCTCGCTCGTGTCGAGCCGGGTCAGCAACGCCGCTCGCCCGTGGCTGCGCACCTCGTCGGCTGTGCGGTGGGCGCCCTCTTCGTCGGCGTACCACGTGATGCCGATGTCCATCCCGTCGGCGGCGAGGGCGACGGCCGTGGCGCGTCCGATGCCGGAGTCGGCGCCCGTCACGATCGCGCGGCGCGCCTCTGCTGTCGTCATCGGACGAGGATGCCGCCTCCGTCGTCCGGTCGCGAGTGGGTTGACACGCTCGCGCGCGGATGGCAACCCCGTTCCTCGGTGTCGGAGGCCCGGCGTAGACGTGGAGCATGAACGACATCGTGCAGACATGGCTCGACCGCTACCTCCTCGCATGGGGGTCGAACGAGCCGGATGACATCCGCGCGCTCTTCACCGAAGACGCCACCTACGCCGGCGGGCCTTTCGACCCGGAGCCGTGGGTCGGCCTCGAGGCGATCGTCGAGGGGTGGCTCGCCCATCGCGACGAACCGGGCTCGTGGACCTTCGAGGGAGTGCCGCTCGTCTACGCCGACGGCGTGGGCATCGTGCAGGGCCGCACCGACTACGCCGACGGCGACGTGTACGCCAACCTCTGGATCATCGGCTTCGCCGACGATGGGAGGGCGCACTCGTTCGTCGAGTGGGCGATCGAGCCGGGACCAGGACCGAACGGCGAGGGGTAGGGCGCACCGTCGCGACCCGTTCCCGGATCTCAGCCGGCGGTGTCGGCCGTCGCCGCCGGCCTCCGTCGCATCGGGACGTGCGGGATGTCGTCCTCGACGAACCCGTCGCCGCTGACCTCGAAGCCGAAGCGCGCGTACCAGGGGGCCAGGTGCCGCTGGGCATCGAGGTCGATCGGCCGGCCGGGGTGCGCCCGGGTGCAGTGATCCACCGCACGCCGCATGAGCTCGGCACCCACGCCGCGGCCGCGCGCGCTCTCGGACGTCGCGACGCGGCCGATGCGGCAGGCGCCCTCGTCGGTGAGGATGCGGAGCGTGCCCAGCACGTCGCCGCCGTCGGACTCGGCCCACATCAGGAGGGCGCCCGGCTCGATGTCGCGGCCGTCGAGCTCTTCGTAGGCGGCGCGCTGCTCGACCACGAACACGCGCACGCGCAACCAGAGCAGGCGGTAGACGGTGACGGCATCGATATCGGCCAGCGGGGACATCCGGTAGCGCACGGTCACCCCTCCACGCTACCCGGGTGGGGCGCTCCTCCTCTCTCCGGTGGGGGTTCCTCCTCTCCCCGCGGCTGACGGTCAACCCCCTCTGCCCGCTCCGGTGCGGCGGCTAGCGTCGGGGGTTCACCACGACGAGAGCGACACCGCATGACGAGCCCCCGCGCGACCCTCCCGCCGGGCCGGCACTTCGCCGTCACCTGGGCGATCCCCGACACGTACGGCGGCATGACCGAGGCTCTGCTGCACCGCTCGCGCGCGTTCGACCGGCTCGGCGGCGCGGCGGTCGATGTGCTCACCTTCGACGATGCGACCGACTACCCGGCGCGTGAGGCGGCGCTGCGCACCCGCGGGGCGCTGAGCGAGCGGATGCGCCTGGTGAACCTCTACGACTGGCTGCGCACGCACCCGGTCGCCGAGGGCGGCCTCCGGCTCGACCGCCACCGGTTCTCCCCCCTCGCGGACGGCCCCGGCATCGAGGCGCGCTCGCGCGACGGCCGCGTGCTCGCGCGCGTGCGGCGCGGCGCGGACGGCGGCGTGCTGCAGGTCGACCACCTCCGGGCGGACGGCACGCTGGCGGTGAGCGACCTGCGCGACGCACGCGTCGCGGGGTCCCGCGGCGGCCGCTCGGTGGTGCTCTGCGACGACGCAGGGCTCCCGGTGCGCTCGTTCGGCAGGATCTGGGGGCTCTACGAGGCATGGCTCGACGCCCTCACCGCGGGCGAGCAGAGCTACATGATCGTCGACAGCAAGACGACGGCGCGCTTCATGCTGCAGTACCGCCGGCCGCACGTGGTCACGGCGCACGTCGTCCACGCGTCGCATCGCGCGCGCACTCCCACCGGCATCCGGACATCGCGACAGGAGGTCTTCGAGAACCCCGGCCGCTTCGATCTGCTGCTCGTGCTCTCGTCGCGGCAGGCGCGCGACATCCGGCGCAGCGTCGGCCCGGTGCCGAACCTCGGGGTCGTGCGCAATGGGCGCGACCTCGGTGCGCCGCCGCCCCTCTCGCCCCCGCGGGACCGGTCGCGCGGCGTCGTGATCGCGGGCCTCACTCCGCGCAAGCGCGTCTCGCACGCCATCCGGGCTGTTCAGCAGGTGAATGCCGGAGCCGACGGCGACGTCACGCTCGACGTGTACGGCGACGGCGAGAGCCGTCGCGCGCTCGAGCGGCGGGGGGAGGGCGACCCGGCCATCCGGTTCCACGGGCATGACACCCAGGCGCGCGACCGGCTGCGCGATGCGTCGTTCCTGCTGCTCACCTCGCGTTCCGAGGGCTTCCCGCTCGTGCTCATCGAGGCGCTCGCCGCCGGCTGCATCCCGATCGCGTATGACGTCGACTACGGCCCGGCCGACGCGATCCGGCACGGACGCACCGGCTTGCTCGTGCAGGCGGGGGACGTCGATGCGCTCGCGCTCGCCATCCGGGGACTGCTCGCGCTTCCCGAGCGGCGCGTGGCCGCGATGCGGCGCCGGGCGGTGCGCGCGAGCCGTGGGTTCACCGATGAGCGCGTCACGCGCCAGTGGGCCGGGCTGCTGACGCGCGCCGCGACGCGCAGGCGCCTCCGTCGGTGGCACCGGATGCGGCGGGTGCGCGCGGCGCTGTCGCGCTCGCCCGTGCTGCGCGACGCGGTCGTCGCACCGACGGTCGCGGTGGCGGCGGGCGTCCGCCGGCTGGCGCGCTCGCAGTGAACGAGGCCCGACCGGGGGCGGTCGCGGCATCCGATCTCTACATCGCGGCGGCGACGTACGAGTACTTGACGAACACCTCGGGCGCGAGCCCGGCGTCATCGAGCAGTCCCTGCACGGCGGTCAGCATGTACTTCGAGTCCCAGCCCATGTAGATGAAGTGGGCGTCGTCGATCGCGTCCCACTGCCCGTTCCAGGCCTGCGCCTCGTAGATCGGCCCGCCCCGGCGCGCGCTGTACGCGACGACCGTCTCGTGGGCGTCGGCCCACAGCCGCTTGAAGATGCGGTTGAAGAGCGCCTTGACGTCGTGCACCTCCCAGTGCTCACCGCGGTACTCGACGTACTCGAACTCGCGCTCCCAGCCGCGGGGCCAGCCTCGCCGCCGCTGCGCGTCGAGGATCGGCGTGAGCCCGTCGTCGTCGATGCCCACGGCGACCGGACGAGCCCAGATCCTCAGGAACTCCTGCGTCAGCCGCGCGGTGCGCTCGCCCATCGCCGCCGTGCTCCAGACCGAGGTGTCGGCGAGCTCGCTCGTGGTGGCGATGGCGCTGCGCGCGTAGAGCGCCCGCTTCTCGGGGAAGGAGGCGTCGAAGGCGCGCTCGGCGAGCGGCTGCTCGAGCAGCGCGAGGTTGCCCAGGGTCTGGGCGAGGGCCCGCGAGCTGTTCTGCTCGTCGTCGCTGTAGTCGGCCCACGCGCGCTCGCCGTCGCCGGTCCAGTCGTCGCCGGGCGCGA
Organism: Microbacterium sp.; assembly: GCA_036280835.1. GTDB lineage: Bacteria > Actinomycetota > Actinomycetes > Actinomycetales > Microbacteriaceae > Microbacterium. Next base: position 4,373 of record DASUQB010000230.1, read on the forward strand.
GGGGGAAGACGTACTCGAGCTCCAGGTCGCGCAGGCTCTCGACGCCGGCGATGCGCCCGAGGACGTACGCGGCATGCGGCAGGTCGCCGTACTTGAGAGCGATGCGCACGCGCTCGTCCGACGGGGTGATGCGGGCGATCGCGCGGGCGAGGCTGTCGGCGCCCTCCTCGCGCGCGCGGCACATGCGTGCCACCAGCCGATCGTTGCTGAGGCCGACCGCAGTCCGGCGCAGCAGCAGGGCCTGCACATGCTCGAGGGTGCCGATCAGGGTGTCCCTGTCCTCGATCCCGCGCGCGTGATCGCGGTACGCGCGCATGACGAGGGGGTACATTCCGCGGCCGAACGTGTTGACGTAGGCGAGCTGGCGGGAGATCTCCGGGTCTTCCGCGAGGGCGGGTTCGAGCAGCGTGCGATAGACGGCCGAGTACTCCCGCCACTCGGCGGCGTGTGCGCGCAGCGTCTCGAAGTCGAGGCGCGGGAACCGGGAGCGGAAGGCGCCGTACACGCCGTGCTCGCCGGCGACCGCGACCTCGCGACCCGTGGTCATGACGAGGTAGTGGCGCCAGAAGCTCCCGATCTGCTCCCCGGTGTTCTGCTCGATCGGCAGCCAGTACGAATCCTCGATCTCGCTCTGCTCGGCGTGCGAGAGGCCCATCAGCACGTAGTTGTGGATGAGCTCGTGGTCGCGGAGCGGTTCGCCGGTGGAGTTGAGGCTCTCGAAGATCTGCTGCGCGTTGGCGCCGGCTCCCAGGGTGATGGCGACGTGCTCGAGCTTCTGCAGGCCGCGCCAGATGCGCGGCGCCTCGTCGGCCAGCACCTGGCTGCGGAAGAACGCATAGTTGTCGTCGAACCGGGAGTCGCGCAGCTCGTCGCCGGCCCCTCGGCGATCGAGCACGACGCTCTCGAACACCTGCGCCCACGCGCGGTGCGGGCGCAGCTTCGTGCGTGGGGTGTCGCTCCCGTGCACCAGCACCTTCTCGAGCTTCCCGGCGAGTTCGGGATCGTGCGCCTTCACCGTGTGGTGCAGCGCGGCGACGAGCAGCATGAGGGTCGTGATGCGCTGCTGGCCGTCGATGAGCACGAGCTCGGGGGCCGCCCCGGCGCTGCTCGTGGTCGAGAGCACCGAGCCGATGAAGTGCATGTTGCGCTCGTCCGAGTCGGCGACGGCGCGGATGTCGGCGAGCAGCTGCTCGCAGCCGCCGATGTCCCACCGGTACTGGCGCTGGTAGACGGGCACGACGATCGTGGTCTCGGCTTCGGAGAGCCAGGCGATCGTGTTGACCGCCGTCGCATCGATGTTCGTGGCGCTCGCCATCATGTGCGCTTCGTCCCTCGGGTCGCTGTGTGTCGTGGTGCGCGAGCATCCCACAGACACGACGCCGCACTCGGCCGA
>DASUQB010000231.1:0-18671 GCA_036280835.1 Microbacterium sp.
CCGCGTCAGCGGACTGCCCTCGGTCATGGCCAACGAGCTGCTCGAGTTCGAGGACGGCACGCTGGGCCTCGCGCTGAACCTGGACGTTCGTGAGATCGGCGTCGTCATCCTCGGTGAGTTCTCCGGGGTCGAGGCCGGCCAGGCCGTCACCCGCACAGGCGAGGTCCTCTCGGTCCCCGTCGGCGAGGGCTACCTCGGTCGCGTGGTCGACCCGCTCGGCAACCCCATCGACGGTCTCGGCGCCATCACGGCCGTCGAAGGCCGCCGCGCCCTCGAGCTGCAGGCGCCCGGCGTCATGCAGCGCAAGTCGGTGCACGAGCCGCTCCAGACCGGCATCAAGGCCATCGACGCCATGATCCCCGTCGGCCGCGGCCAGCGTCAGCTGATCATCGGCGACCGCCAGACCGGCAAGACCGCCATCGCCATCGACACGATCATCAACCAGCGTGCCAACTGGGAGTCGGGCGACGCCAACAAGCAGGTGCGCTGCATCTACGTGGCCATCGGTCAGAAGGGCTCCACGATCGCGGCCGTCAAGGGTGCGCTCGAGGACGCCGGCGCGCTGGAGTACACGACGATCGTCGCCGCCCCGGCATCCGACCCCGCGGGCTTCAAGTACCTCGCCCCCTACACCGGCTCGGCCATCGGCCAGCACTGGATGTACGAGGGCAAGCACGTCCTGATCATCTTCGATGACCTGACCAAGCAGGCCGAGGCGTACCGCGCCGTGTCGCTGCTGCTGCGCCGCCCGCCGGGCCGCGAGGCGTACCCCGGTGACGTCTTCTACCTGCACTCCCGCCTGCTCGAGCGCTGTGCGAAGCTCTCGGACGAGCTCGGCGCGGGGTCGATGACCGGCCTGCCGATCATCGAGACGAAGGCCAACGACGTGTCGGCCTACATCCCGACGAACGTGATCTCGATCACCGACGGACAGATCTTCCTGCAGTCCGACCTCTTCAACGCCAACCAGCGCCCCGCGGTCGACGTGGGCATCTCGGTGTCGCGAGTCGGCGGCGACGCGCAGGTCAAGTCGATCAAGAAGGTCTCCGGAACGCTGAAGCTCGAACTGGCCCAGTACCGCTCGCTCGAGGCGTTCGCGATGTTCGCGAGCGACCTCGACGCGACGTCGCGCCGCCAGCTGTCCCGTGGCGCGCGCCTCACCGAGCTGCTGAAGCAGCCGCAGTACTCGCCGTACCCCGTCGAGGAGCAGGTCGTCTCGATCTGGGCCGGAACGAACGGCAAGCTCGACACGATCGAGGTCGAGGACGTGCTGCGCTTCGAGCGCGAGCTGCTCGACTACCTGCGCCGCAACACGACGGTGCTCGACACCCTGCGCGACACCAACGTGCTGGATGACGACACCGCCGCCGAGCTCGGCAAGCGCACCGACGAGTTCATCCTGGAGTTCCAGGGTGGCCGCGGCCAGGCGATCGGCAGCCCGGGACACGAGGAGTTCGCCGCGGCGGACGCCGAGGACGTCAACCAGGAGCAGATCGTCAAGGGACGCCGGGGTTAGGAAGCCGACAGGCACACTATGGGCGCACAACTGAGGGTCTACAAGCAGAAGATCAACACTGCTCAGACGACCAAGAAGATCACCAAGGCGATGGAGCTCATCGCGGCCTCGCGCATCCAGAAGGCGATGACGCGCGTGCGCGCGTCCTCGCCCTTCGCGCGGGCCGTGACGCGCGCCGTCTCGGCGGTCGCGACGCACTCCAACGTCGACCACCCGCTGACGCGCGAGCCCGAGGCGGTCCGCCGCTCGGCCGTCGTGATCTTCGCGTCCGACCGCGGTCTCGCCGGCGCCTTCAACTCGCAGATCCTCCGCGAGGGTCTCGAGATGGCGGAGCTGCTGAAGTCGCAGGGCCGTGAGGTCACCTACTACCTCGTGGGTCGCAAGGCGGTCGGCTACTTCCAGTTCCGTCGCCTGCAGAGCGCCGCCGAGTGGACGGGCGACACCGACACGCCGCACTTCCACACGGCGGAGGAGATCGCCTCGACGCTGCTCGACGCGTTCGCCCGAAGCTACGAGGCCGGCGGCGTCGATGAGATCCACCTCGTGTACAACCGCTTCGTCAGCATGATGACGCAGACGCCCGAGACCGTGCGCCTGCTTCCCCTGCAGATCGTCGAGGCGGAGGCATCCGCGACGCCGGACAACCAGGTGTACCCGCTCTACGAGTTCGAGCCGGATGCCGAGACCGTGCTGGACGCGCTCCTGCCCGTCTACATCCAGAGCCGCGTGTTCAACGCCATGCTCCAGTCGTCCGCGGCCAAGCACGCCGCCACGCAGAAGGCGATGAAGTCGGCCAGCGACAACGCCGACAAGCTCATCACCGACTACACCCGGCTGCGCAACAATGCGCGTCAGGCCGAGATCACCCAGCAGATCGCCGAGATCGTCGGCGGCGCCGACGCACTGTCGTCGAAGTAATCACCCAGTCCGCAGTGTCTAATCACCGCTGAAAGAGAAGAAGACAATGACTCTCATTGCACCCGCCGAGAAGGCGGAGACCGCGGTCGTCGGGCGCGTCGCGCGCGTCACCGGTCCGGTCGTCGACGTCGAGTTCCCGCACGACTCGCTTCCCGACATCTACAACGCGCTCAAGACCACCATCACGATCGGCGACGAGTCGACCGAGATCACGCTCGAGGTCGCACAGCACCTCGGCGATGACCTGGTGCGCGCCATCGCCCTCAAGCCCACGGACGGCATCGTCCGCGGCCAGGAGGTGCGCGACACGAACGGCCCCATCACGGTTCCGGTCGGCGACGTCACCAAGGGCAAGGTCTTCAACGTGATCGGCGAGGTGCTCAACGCCGAGCCGGGCGAGAAGATCGAGATCACCGAGCGCTGGGGCATCCACCGCAAGGCCCCGAACTTCGACCAGCTCGAGTCGAAGACGCAGATGTTCGAGACCGGCATCAAGGTCATCGACCTCCTGACGCCGTACGTGCTCGGCGGCAAGATCGGCCTCTTCGGAGGTGCCGGCGTCGGCAAGACCGTCCTCATCCAGGAGATGATCCAGCGCGTCGCCCAGGACCACGGTGGCGTGTCGGTGTTCGCCGGTGTCGGCGAGCGCACCCGTGAGGGCAACGACCTCATCCACGAGATGGAGGAGGCGGGCGTCTTCGACAAGACCGCCCTCGTCTTCGGCCAGATGGACGAGCCGCCCGGGACGCGCCTGCGCGTCGCGCTCTCGGCCCTCACGATGGCCGAGTACTTCCGCGACGTGCAGAAGCAGGACGTGCTGCTGTTCATCGACAACATCTTCCGCTTCACGCAGGCCGGCTCCGAGGTCTCGACGCTGCTCGGCCGCATGCCCTCCGCGGTGGGCTACCAGCCGAACCTCGCCGACGAGATGGGTGTGCTCCAGGAGCGCATCACCTCGACGCGCGGTCACTCGATCACCTCGCTGCAGGCGATCTACGTGCCCGCCGACGACTACACCGACCCGGCGCCGGCGACGACGTTCGCGCACCTCGACGCGACGACCGAGCTGTCCCGCGAGATCGCGTCGAAGGGCCTGTACCCCGCCGTCGACCCGCTGACCTCGACCAGCCGCATCCTGGACCCGCGCTACATCGGAGAGGACCACTACCGCGTGGCGACCTCGGTGAAGCAGATCCTGCAGAAGAACAAGGAGCTGCAGGAGATCATCGCGATCCTCGGTGTGGACGAGCTCTCCGAGGAGGACAAGGTCGTCGTGTCGCGTGCACGCCGCATCCAGCAGTTCCTCTCGCAGAACACCTACATGGCGAAGAAGTTCACCGGCGTCGAGGGCTCCACGGTCCCGATCAAGGAGACCATCGAGTCGTTCGACGCGATCGTCAAGGGCGACTTCGACCACGTGGCCGAGCAGGCGTTCTTCAACGTCGGCGGCATCAACGACGTCGAAGAGGCCTGGTCGCGCATCCAGAAGGAGAACGGCTGATCATGGCCCTGAACGTGAGCCTGGTCGCGGCCGACGCGGAGGTGTGGTCCGGCGAGGCGACTCTCGTGATCGCACGCACCGTCGAGGGCGAGATCGGCATCATGACGGGCCACGAGCCGCTCCTGGCGATCCTCGCCGAGGGTCAGGTCCGCATCACCAAGGCCGACGGCACCAAGATCCTGGCCAGCGCGCAGGACGGATTCCTCTCGATGGAGGGCAACGACCTGACGATCGTCGCGGGCAACGCGGCGCTCATCGCCTGACCGGCAACCACCTCGCGGAACGCGCCTCCCCTGCCCACTGAGCGGGGAGGCGCGTTTCGCCGTCTGCGAGCGAGAACGTGCTGATCCTCCTTCCGCCATCCGAGACCAAGCGGCCGGGCGGCTCCCGGCGGGCGATGGATGCCGCCGCGCTGCCGTTCCCCACCCTCACGGCGGCGCGTGAGGCGACGATGGATGCGCTCGTCGCGCTCGCCGCCGACCCCGAGAGCGCGCGGCGCGTGCTCAAGCTGGGCGCCACTCAGGCCGCGGAGGCATCCATCAACGCCCACCTGCGGAGCGGCCCCACCCTTCCCGCGGCCGACCGCTACACCGGCGTGCTCTACGACGCGCTCGACGCCGGATCCCTCGATGCTCCTGCGCGCCGGTGGCTCGGCGCCCACGCGCTCATCCACTCCGCGCCGTGGGGACCGATCGGCGCGCTCGACCGCATCCCCGCCTATCGGCTCGGAGCCGGCGCCTCGCTCCCGGGCCTGCCGCCGCTGCGCCGCGTGTGGGCGGATGCCGTGACGTCGGCCCTGGCGGGAACGTCGTCGTTCCTCCTCGATCTCCGCTCGGAGGCGTACGTGGCCCTGGGGCCGCTGCCGCCCGCCCCGGCGTCGGCGTACGTGCGGGTCGTGACGGAGGGCCCCGACGGGGGAGCGCGGGCGCTGAATCACTTCAACAAGCACGCGAAGGGCGCGCTCGTGCGCGCTCTGGCGACCGAGCGTCCGAGGGTGTCGACGCGCGCCGGGCTGCTCCGCTGGGCGGACGGGGCCGGCTGGACGCTGCGCGACCCGGGGGAGCCCGGCATCCTGCATCTGGTCGTTTCATGACATACGGGGGTTAGCCTCCTGCATCCCGAGTCCGGGCCTCGCTAGCATGTAGCACGCGGGCCGCGAGGCTCCCCGGTGACGCCCACAAGCGACCCGAACACATCCATGAAGGAGCACATCCGTGTACGACGACTATGACGGGATAGGCGCCTGGCTCGCCTTCGTCCTGATCTTTCTGCCGATCCTGATACTTTTCGCCATCGCGGGGTACGTCATCGGGTCGTTCTTCCTGATGAAGATCTTCGAAAAGGCGGGTGTGCAGGGCAAGTGGCGCGCCTGGGTGCCCGTGTACAACGCGATGATCCTCGCGAAGCTCGGCGACTTCTCGCCCTGGGTCATGCTCGGCGCCATCGTGGGCTCCAGCGTGCTGAGCCAGGTCCCGGTGATCGGCTGGCTGCTCTCGCTGGCGGCCCTCGTCGTCGGTGTCGCCGTCGGCTGGCGGGTCGGGCAGAAGCTGGGCAAGGAGTGGTACCTGCTGCTGCTCTGGCTCATCCCCGGCGTCGGCATCCTGATCTGGCTCGGCATCCTCGCCTTCGGCTCCTCCCGCTGGAACCCGGCCCTTCCGCCCGCTCCGTGGGCTCGCACCAGCTGGCTCACCGACACGACCGTGTGGGACGGCATCCCGGTCCAGCCCGGTGCCGGCGTCGCGCCGGCCGCGGGAGCGGGCGGCTACGCCGCCACCGCGGCGCCCGCCTACCCGACGGACAGCCCGTACGCGCCGCCCGCCGGCGCCCCGGCGGCGCCCCCCGCCGCGTCGTACCCCCCTCCCGGGGCGCCGCAGCCCCCCGCGGGCCCGCCGGCAGCGCCGACGGCGCCCCCGACCGCTCCTCCGGCCTCGCCGCCGCTGTCGCCCGAGCCTCCCGCAACGCCCCCGGTCTCTCCCAAGCCCCCGGCGTCGCCGGACGCGCCCGACGCGCCCCAGCAGCCCCGGACCTGACCCTCGACGCAGCCCCGGCCCGCATTCGGGTCGGGGCTGCGTCGCGCCCCACTTCTTCAGGGGGCTCCGGTCCCACACTCCCGGCTTGCCGACGCGCGATTCTCTGTGGGGCTCCGCCCACACCCCCGGCTTGCTGCGCGCCGGTAGCGTTGATGCATGGCTCTCACCCCGCGCCGCGTCGGCGCCTCAGGACTGCTCGTCTCACCCGTCGGCCTCGGCTGCAACAATTTCGGCCGTCCCGGCACCAGGAGCGAATCCCTGGAGGGCACGCAGGCGGTGCTGGACGCCGCGATCGACGCGGGCGTCACGTTCCTCGACACCGCCGACATGTACGGCGGCCAGCCCGGCCTGAGCGAGACGCTCATGGGCGAGGCCCTCAAGGGCAAGCGCGACAAGGTCGTGCTCGCCACGAAATTCGGGCATTCGGGACGCGACATGGGCGAGGGCGCCCTGGGGGCGAAGGGCGGCCGCGCCTACATCCGGCACGCCGTGGAGTCGTCGCTGCGGCGGCTGCAGACCGACTGGATCGATCTGTATCAGCTGCACGTGCCGGATCCGCACACCCCGATCGAGGAGACGCTGGACGCCCTCACCGAACTCGTGCGCGAGGGCAAGGTGCGCTACATCGGCAACTCGAACTTCACGGGGTGGCAGCTGGCCGAGGCGCACTTCACGGCGCAGTCCCGCGGTTCGGTGCCCTTCGTCTCCGCGCAGAACCACTACAGCCTGCTCGCGCGTGGGGCCGAGCGCGAAGTGCTGCCGGCGGCGAACCGCTTCGGCGTCGGGTTCCTGCCCTATTTCCCGCTCTACAACGGCCTCCTGACGGGCAAGTTCACGCGCGCGGGGGGACCGGAGGGCAGCCGCATCATGACCGCGCGGCCCCATCTGTGGGCCGACGCGCCATGGGACGCGCTCGAGGCCTACCAGGCGTTCTGCGACGAACGCGGCATCTCGATGCTCGAGGCCACGTTCGGATGGCTGCTCGCTCAGCCCGGCTTGGCCAGCGTCATCGCGGGGGCGACGTCCCCCGAGCAGATCGCGGCCAACGCGCGTGCGGGCGAGGCCTGGACGCCGACCGCCGAAGACCTCGAGATCATCGACGGGCTCTTCCCGCTCCCGGCCGACCCGGCAGCCTGACGTTCCCGGACCCGGCTGTCAAGTGGTCAGCGCTCCGGTGGCTCAGCAAGCCCCGTCCACTAGTATGTGAGGACCGCCCGCGAGGCACCTCGTGACGCGGCGCGTGATCCATCGACTGGGAGGCAGGCGCGTGCCCGATCTTGAATCACCGACGCATTCGCACACGGTGCAGCTTCCCGGTGGCGACCGTGTCACCCTTTCGTGGGCCGGAGTCACGCACACCGGCCGCCGTCGCGAGGTGAATCAGGATGCCGTCCTGGCGGCCTACCCGCTGTTCGTCGTCGCCGACGGCATGGGCGGTCACATCGGCGGCGAGATCGCCAGCGCGAGCACGATCGGACGCCTGGAGACGCTGGTGGAGCGCGGCCCGGTGACGCCCCGCGGAATCGAGAAGGCACTCGGCAAGGCCGTCAAAGACATCGTGTCGCACCCTGAGACAACCGACGAGGGAACCGGCACGACGCTGACGGGGGTGTTCCTGGACACCACCGAGGGCGAGGCGTGGGTGACGCTGAACATCGGCGACTCGCGCGTCTACCTGCAGCGCGACGGCGTGCTCGATCAGATCACGACCGACCACTCGGTCGTGCAGGAACTCGTGGCCGCCGGCCGCCTCAGTCCAGAAGAGGCCGAGAGTCACCCCTACGGCAACGTCATCACCCGCGCCGTCGGACCGAGCGAGGCCGTGACGCCGGACTACGTGCGGCTCGACATCATCGACGGCGATCGCTTCGTCATCTGCTCGGACGGTCTCACGAAGGAGCTGACCGACTACGGCATCGGGCACTTCCTCAATGAGCACTCCGATCCGGGCGCCGCGATCGACGCCATGCTCGCCGCGGCCCTCGAGAACGGCGGTCGCGACAACATCACGATCATCGTCCTCAACGTCTCGCGCACCCGCGCGGGGGCGGGCGCCGAGGCTTCCTCCCCAGGGGCGACCCCGCTGCAGTAGCCCACCGAACGGGCGATCGACGCGGAGGAGCCGGACCGCTCGGGGTGCACTGGGTCGGTGACCTCCTTCTCCGAGCCGCTGATCCTCCCCGCCCCGCCCGAGCCGCGGCGGCGCGGACCTCTTCCCCTGCTCGCTTCGATCGTGCCGCTCGTCGGCGGCGTCGTGCTCTGGCTCGTGACCGGCTCGCTGCTGGGGCTGTGCTTCGCGGCGCTGGGACCGCTCATGGCGGTCGCCTCCCTGGTCGATGGGGCGAGCACCGCTCGCCGCGACCGGCGCCGGGCCGCGAAGGAGATGGCCGCGGCGCGCGCCCGGGTCGAGGTCGAGATGGCATCGCGGCACCGGGCCGAGCGGGAGGCGCTGGATGCCCGGCGTCCCGATGTCGCGGGCCTGCTCCGGGCGGGCGAACGGGTCTGGCGACCGGTGGGAGGGAGCGCCCCGATGCTCGTCATCGGGCGCGGACGCACCGGGAGCGCCGTCCGCGTCGTCGGCGGAGACGAGGCGCTGCGCGCGGCGGCCGCCCGGCTCGAGGACGCGCCCCTCGCCGTTCCCCTCTCCGCGGGAGTCTGCGTCGAGGCTCCGCCGATCGTGGGCATGGCCGTGCTGAGGGCGCTCGTCGTGCAGCTGTGCCTCGCGCACGCCCCGGACGCCCTGACCATCGTGGCGGCGCCGGCATCGGAGGACGAGTGGATGCGGGGGCTCCCGCACCGTGCACCGGGCGGCGCGACACCGGGGGCGCTCCGCGTCGCGGTTCTGGGCGCGGGAGAGGTCCCGCCGTCCGCAGCGGACGCCGTGCTGGCCTTCCAAACGCCCGGCACGCCGCCCCCGACGCGCTGCGACGCGGTCATCCGGGCGACGCATCCCGGAGCGGCGGAGCTGTCCTGGGAGGGCGACACGTCACCGGTCAGCGTCGAATGCGTGAGCGTGGCGCAGACAGAGGCCGTGGCGACAGCGCTGGCACGTCGCGCGGCCCAGGCGGCGCCGTCCGAGGTCACCGCGGTCTCCCTCGGCGAGACACTGGCGGCAGCGCCCGCGTGCACGACGGGACTCGCCGCCGTGATCGGCGTGGAGGGCACCGTGCCCATCGCCATCGACCTCGTGAAAGACGGACCGCACGCGGTCGTGGCGGGGGTGACGGGCAGCGGCAAGAGCGAACTGCTCATCAGCTGGGTGATATCCATCTGCGCCGCCCACTCCACCCGCGAGGTCGCCTTCCTGCTGGCCGACTTCAAGGGCGGCACGGCGTTCGACGCGCTGGCGCGGCTGCCGCACGTGACCGGTGTCATCACGGATCTCGACGCGGCGGGATCGCGACGCGCAGTGGAGAGCCTGCGGGCCGAGCTGCGCTGGCGCGAGGCGGAGCTCGCTCGGCTCGGAGCCCGCGACATCCTCGATGAGCGCGCACGGATGCCGCGACTTGTGATCGTCGTGGACGAGTTCGCCGCGATGCTCGCGGAGCACCCTGACCTGCACGCGGTGTTCACCGACATCGCCGCGCGCGGACGAGCGCTCGGCATGCACCTCGTGCTCGGCACCCAGCGGGTGTCGGGAGTGGTGCGGGACGCGCTCCTCGCCAACTGCCCTCTGCGGGTGAGCCTCCGGGTTACGGATGCCGGCGACAGTCGCGCGGTGATCGGCACCGACGACGCGGCGCAGCTCGTGGGCGGCCCGGCCTCACGAGGAGTCGCCTTCGTGCGGAGGTCCGAGGACACGCATCCCCGCCGGCTGCGGGTGGCCCTTTCCGGCGCACAGGACATCGACGCCGTCATCGCGCAGCGGGAGGGCGAGCCACGGCCCCGCCGGCCGTGGCTTCCGCCGCTGCCGACCCGGCTGGCCCTGGCCGAGCTGGCACCGGGCGAGGCGGGCGGGCTGGTGCTCGGCCTCGCAGACGACCCCTCGCGGCAGCGTCAGGACGTGATCGGTGTCGACCCGGAGCGCGATCGCGGGCTGGTCATCGTGGGCGGCCCGGGCTCGGGCAAGACGGGCATCATCCAGCTGATCGCCGCACAGCGCCGCGACGCCGTCGTCGTGCCGAGCGACCCCGAACTCGCCTGGGATGCTCTCATGCGCGAGTGGCCCGCCGGCACCGTGCTGCTCCTCGACGACGCCGACGCCCTGCTGGCGCGCCTTCCGCAGGAGCACGCCCGCGTCGTCGGCGAACGGCTCGAGGCCCTTGCCCGCGAGGCGGCGCACACGGGAACCTTCGTGGTGTTGAGCGCTCAGCGCGCGACGGGCGCTCTTTCGCGCGCGGCCGAGTCGCTCCCCGGCCGGGTGGTGCTCGGGCTGCCGACGCGCGCCGATCACCTCGCGGCCGGGGGAGAGGCGGAATCGTTCCAGCCCTGGCGCCCGCCGGGTCGCGGGCGCTTCGGCGGGCGCGAGGTGCACTTCGCCCAGGCTTCCGGCGGGGATGATCCCCGGAGCATCTCTTCGCGGGCGGACGAACCGCCGTGGTCGCCCACGACGGCCCTGACCGCCGTGGTGACCCGCGGTGTGCCGCGGGTCGCCGCGCAGCTGGCGGCGGCCTGGAACGCCCGCGTCGTCCCGGTGGGACCCCTCGCGCCGGGCGTCCGCGTCGCCGACGTCCTCGGCGAGGCGGGCGGCGCTCCGATGGTCCTGATCGGGGACGCGGAGTCGTGGCAGGCGCACTGGGGGCTTCTCCAGGCTCTCCGCTCCGCCCATCCGCTGCTGGTGGATGCCGCGTGCGGCACCGAGCTGCGCACCATCGCCGGGGAGCGCGACCTGCCGCCCTATGCGCGACCCGGCGCCGGCCGGGCGTGGCTCTGCGGGGCGGATCATGCGCCGCGCCGCGTCACGTTGCCGCTGGCCGCCGGTTGAGCGCTCTTCGACGGGCGCCGGTCGAGACGCCGTCGGCCCGGCGGCGCACACGTGCCCCGCCGGTCCTCTACAGTGACTGTGTGACGACGCCGACACGCATCGACCTTTCCCGCCCCGAAGGCAAAGGACTCGCCGCCGGAACCCTCGGTCTCTGGGGATCGACGGTCATCGGACTGGCCTCTACCGCGCCCGTGTACTCGCTGGTGGCGACCCTCGGGTTCGTCGTGCTGGCGGTGGGCGCCCAGGCTCCGATCGCATTCATCGTCGCGTTCGTGCCGATGCTCTTCATCGCCTTCGCGTACCGGGAGCTCAACAACGCCGTCCCGGACTGCGGTACCACCTTCACCTGGGGCACGAAGGCCTTCGTGCCGTGGGTCGGCTGGATGGGCGGCTGGGGTGTCGCCGTGGCGGGCATGGTCGTGCTGGCGAACCTCGCGCAGATCGCGGCGATCTACTTCTGGTCGCTCTTCGGCGACGGATCGCTGGCGGAGAACGTGCCGCTGGTCACCGCGACCGGTGTCGCCTTCATCGCCGCGATGACGTGGGTCAGCTGGCGGGGAGTGGAGATCGGCGAGCGCATCCAGAACGTCCTGCTCGGCATCCAGTACCTGGCGCTCGCCATCTTCGTCGTGGCGGCGCTCTGGCACTACTTCAACGGCACGGCGCCCGGCGCCACCGCACCCACCTGGGAGTGGTTCAACCCTCTGGGCTTCACCGATTGGAGCGGCTTCACGGAGGCCGTGCTGCTGGCCCTCTTCATCTACTGGGGCTGGGACACCTGCCTCGCCCTGAACGAAGAGACGAAGGACCCCAAGCGCATCCCCGGGCGTGCCGCGCTGCTGACGACCGTCATCCTGCTCGTCACCTATGTCGGCGTCACCGTCGCGGCGATGATGTACGCGGGCCTGGGGGAGACCGGCACGGGTCTCGGCAACGAGGCGAACGCCGACGACTTCTTCCTGGCGATCAAGGACGGGCTGCTCGGACCCTACGGCTGGATCCTGGTCGTCGCCGTGATGATCTCCGCGGTGTCCTCGACCCAGACCACCATCCTCCCCACCGCGCGCGGCACCCTCGCGATGGCCGCCTACAAGGCCCTGCCGAAGCGCTTCGCCACCGTGCACCCCCGCTACAGGACGCCGTCGTTCTCGACGATCGTCATGGGCGTCGTGGCGAGCGTCTACTACATCGGGATGACGCTCATCAGCGACAACATCCTGCAGGACTCGATCCTCTCGCTCGGGCTCGCCATCGCGTTTTACTACGCGATCACCGGCTACGCGTGCGTCTGGTTCTTCCGTGGCGAGCTCTTCCGGTCGGCCCGCAACTTCTTCTACATGGGCCTGCTGCCCCTGCTCGGCGCGCTCATGCTGACCTACGCCTTCGTGCAGTCGGCGATCGACATGTACGACCCGGACTACGGCTACACCGTCCTGCTCGGCATCGGCGGCACCTTCGTGCTGGGCATCGGCGCACTCGCGTTCGGCGTCGTGCTCATGCTCATCTGGTTCGCGTTCCCGCGCTCCAAGCCGTTCTTCCGCGGCGAGAGCCTGAACCGCGACACCGAGGTGCTCGTGCCCGATGACACCTCGGCGGCCGGGCGCTCGGTCGACGGCGGCCTCGCCTGACCTCACGGCAGGCGAAGCCGCACGAGGGCGGCCTCGCCCGACCGCACGACGGCGCGATGTCGCACGACGGCGCGAAGCCGCACGACGACGCGCTGCCGCACGCCCGCCCTGGCCGCGGGCGCGCGGCTCGTCCGACTCAGGCGAGCACGTCCTCCAGTGCGCGGGCGGTCAGGCCGTGCGCGGCGGCGACGCCGGGGTTGGCGATGGCGCCGGCGGTGGTGTTGAGCCCGTGGGCCAGCGCGGCATCCGCCTTCAGGGCGTCCCGCCAGCCGTGGCGGGCGATCTGCCGGATGTAGGGGAGGGTCGCGTTCGTCAGCGCCGACGTCGACGTGTTCGGCACGGCGCCCGGCATGTTGGCGACGCAGTAGAACACCGAGCCGTGCACCGGGAAGGTGGGGTCGGCGTGGGTCGTCGGGCGCGTGTCCTCGAAGCATCCGCCCTGGTCGACGGCGATGTCCACGAGCACGCTGCCCTCGCGCATCCGCGCCACCATCGCGTTGGTGACGAGCTTCGGGGCCTTGGCGCCGGGGATCAGCACGGAGCCGATCACGAGATCGGAGTCCGTCACGGCGCGGTCGAGGTCGAGCGGGTTCGACGCCGCCGTCTTGATGCGTCCGGCGAAGTGGTCGTCGAGGTAGCGGAGGCGCTGGATGTTCGTGTCGAAGACGGTGACGTCCGCGCCGAGGCCCGCCGCGATGACGGTGGCATTGGCGCCCGCGACGCCGCCGCCGATGACGGTCACACGGGCGGGCCGCGTGCCGGGCACGCCCGACATCAGGAGGCCCAGGCCGCCCTGCGATCGCAGGAGGGTGTTCGCCCCGACGATCGGCGCGAGGCGACCGGCGACCTCGCTCATGGGCGCGAGCAGCGGAAGGCCGCCGCCGGGGAGCTGCACGGTCTCGTATGCGATCGCCGTGACGCCGTCGTCCACGAGCCGGTCGGTCAGGGGCCGGTCGGCGGCGAGATGCAGGTAGGTGAAGAGCACGAGATCGTCGCGGAAGTACCCGTACTCGCTCTCGATCGGCTCCTTGACCTTGAGCAGCAGGTCGGCGCGCGCCCAGACCTCGGCGGGGTCATCGAGCAGCGTGGCGCCGGCGGCCTCGTACTCGGCGTCGCCCATCGACGAGCCGAGGCCGGCGCCGCGCTGGACCACGACGTCGTGGCCGGCCTGCACCAGGTCGTGCACCCCGGAGGGCGTCAGCGCGACGCGGTATTCGTTGTTCTTCACCTCGGTGGGGACGGAGATCCTCATCGAACTGTCCTCTCTTCGGCTCCCTTCTGGGGAGCGTTTCAGGTTCCGACGGTGGGGCGGATGACCCCCACGTCGCGTCCGCCACCGTGGACGGCAAGAGGGAGGTGGGTCGCGGCATCCGCGACCTGCGCCGGCGTCAGTGCGCCGGCCCGTCCGAGCAGATGGACGGCGATGATGCTGGCGGCGCGTGAGCCGCCGTCGAGCACCTTGAGGGCGACGGTCGTCCCGTTGGGCGCGACCATCACCATGATGGATTCCGCCCCGCCCTTGGCGAAGACGCCCAAGCGCTCGATGACGATGGAGTCCGGGCGGCCGGGCCCTTCGATCGTCCAGGGGTTCTCCCGCACGGCGCGCACGAGCGTGCCGGCGACGCGGTGCAGCGCGAACGGGGAGCGCTCCGAGGCGGTGCCGATGCGATGGATGCCGCGCGCGAGGCCCGTCAGGGTCATCGCATGCACGGGCGCCCCGCATCCGTCGATCGCCGTCGCGGCGACCCGCTCGCCGGTGAATCGCTCGACGACCTCGCGGATGTGCACCTGCAGGGGATGCGCGGGGTCGAGGTAGCCGTCGGTGTCCCAGCCCGTCGAAGTGCACGCCAGCAGCATCGCGGAGTGCTTGCCCGAGCAGTTCATCCGGATGCGCGCCGGCTCCGACCGCTCGCGGACGAGCTCGTCGCGGGTCGCCTGATCGCCGGGCCACGCGGGCGGGCACGCGAGGGCGTCCTCGCCCAGGCCGGCCTGATCGAGGATGTCGCGGACCACCGCGACGTGGCGGTCGGTGCCGGAGTGGCTCGCTGTCGACAGGGCCAGGCGCTCGCCCTCGAGGGCGGCGCCGGCCGTCACGCATGCGATCGCCTGCAGCGGCTTGAGGCTCGAGCGGGGGAGCACGAGCGCGCCCGGGTCGCCGTAGGAGGCGACGACATCGCCGTCGGGGCCGAGCACCACCGCCGAACCGGCGTGGCGGGACTCCACGAAGCCGCTGCGTTCGACGACGGCCAGCTCGACCGCGTCGGCTACGGCGAAGGTCTGGGGCACCCCGCAAGCCTACCGTCGGCGACCGCCGGGGCCGGGGCTCGCCGACCCCGCTGTGGAAGACTGGACGCATGTGGGGCGAGCATCGCTATCGGGTCACGGCGACGTGGACGGGCAACCGCGGATCGGGCACATCCGGGTACCGGGACTACGCCCGCGACGTCGATCTCGAGGTCGACGGCAAGGCGACCGTGCGCGCGTCGTCGGACAAGCCGTTCCGCGGAGACCCGGCGCGGTGGAATCCCGAGGACCTGCTGGTCTCGGCGCTCGCCGAGTGCCACCTGCTGTCGTACCTGCACGCGTGCGTGACCGCCGGCGTGGTCGTCGTCGCCTACCGCGACGAGGCGACGGGCCTCATGGTCGAGGACGGGAAGGGCGGCGGCGCCTTCTCCGAGGTGACGCTGCGGCCGCATGTGACGGTGGCCGATGCGTCGATGGTGGATGCCGCGACCGCGGCGCACGCGCAGGCCAATGCCTGGTGCTTCATCGCCAACTCGGTGAACTTCCCCGTGCGCCACGAGCCGACCATCGAGGTCGCGGCGGCCTGATGCGCCCGAAGGGCGGGCGCTAGAGGCGCTCGTGGGGGAGGACCTGCCGGATGCGCTCGACCGGGCCGTGCGCCGGGGCCTCGTTGAACTGGTTCGCCAGCTGCTGCCCGGAGAGGGCGTGGATGGCCGACATGATGTCGTCGGTCGCCAGGCGGCGGGCCCTGCCGGAGGAGGCGGCGCCGTGGTGGCGAAGCTCGAGGGGCTCGCCGAACCTCACGGTGATGCGCTTGTTGATGGAGGGCATCTTGGCACCGACGGGCATGACCTCGTCGGTGCCGATCAGGCCGACCGGAACCACGGGAGCCCCCGTCTCGAGGGCGAGGAAGGCCACGCCGGTGCGTCCTTTGTAGAGGCGGCCGTCGAGGGAGCGGGTGCCCTCGGGATAGAGCGCCACCGCGCTGCCCGACTCGAGCAGCACGCGCTGCTGACCGAGCGCGTCCAGGGCCGCCTTGCCCGCCCCCCGGCGCACGGCGATCGCGCCGATGGAGGTGAAGAAGGTGCGCGAGAACCAGCCCGAGACCCCGGTGCCTTCGAAGTAGTCGGCCTTGGCCAGGAAGTGCACGGGGCGCGGCGCCGCGACGGGGATGGCGATCGAGTCGATGAAGGAGAGGTGGTTGCTGGCGAAGATCACCGGGCCCGTCCTCGGCACGTGGGCGCTGCCCTCGATGTGCGGCCGGTAGATCATGCGGGCCAGGGGTCGGATGATGCCGCGGCCGATCGCGTACGTGGCGCCCATGCGCGTCTCCGGCGGTTCGACGGTCGCCGTATCGTGTTCGGCCGTCTCGTCGGAAGTCATCCGACGAGGGTACTCCCGATCGCATGCCGGGATGGGCATGGGGCGTTCACAGCCGAGTCTTAGGCAAAGTGCGGGAGGATGAACCGTTCCCCTTTTCTCGACACCGAGGTTTCCTGTGCGCATCCGACCGCTTGCCGCCCTGTCCACCGTCGCGCTCGCGACCATCCTGCTCGCCGGCTGTGCGGGCGGGGGCCCGGAGGAGACGCCGGCGCCGACCGACGCCGCATCCGACCTGTGCGCCGCCGCCGCTCCCGCGGGCGAGGCCTCGGATTCCGTCACGGTCGAGGGCGAGCTCGGCGCCGAGTCCACCGCCACGTTCGACTTCCCCCTCGAGGTCACCGAGCTCGAGCGCACCGTCGTCGACGAAGGCAGCGGCGATCCCGTCGAGGCGGGCGAGTTCGTGCAGTACGCGCTGACCGCGTTCAGCGCCGAGACGGGCGAGAAGCTCGGCTCCGTCGGCTACGCCGAGTCAGAGCTCCTCCCGCAGCAGATCTCCGGCGACAACCCGCTCGGACAGGTCATCGGCTGCGCGGCCCCGGGCTCGCGCTTCGCCGCCACCTTCCCCGCCACCGACACCAACCCCGGCGAGGTCTACGTCTTCGACTTCCTGAACGTCGTGCCGACCGCGGCGTGGGGCGAGGAGCAGGAGCCGGTCGAGGGGATGCCGACCGTCGAGCTCGCCGAGGACGGGGAGCCCACCATCACGCTCCCGGACGCCGATGCGCCGACCGAGGTCGAGCTCGAGGCGCTCAAGCTCGGTGACGGCCCCGTGGTCGCCAGCGGGGACACCGTGCTCGTGCAGTACACCGGCGTGAAGTGGTCGAACGGCGAGATCTTCGATTCCAGCTGGGAGAGCGGCGCACCCGCCTCCTTCGCCACGACCGGCGTCGTACCCGGCTTCCAGCAGGCGCTCGAGGGGCAGACCGTCGGCTCGCAGATGCTCGTCGTGATCCCGCCGGCCGCCGGCTACGGCGAGGGCGAGATCAACGAGACGGACCTCGTCGGGGAGACGCTCGTCTTCGTCGTCGACATCCTCGCGACGCAGCATCCCGCTGCCACGCCGCCTCAGTAGCAGGCCACCGAAGAAGGCCCGCACCCTCCTGGGTGCGGGCCTCTTTCGCGCGCTCGCTAGGCTGACGGGATGCGCCGCGTTCTCGTATTGGGGTCCACCGGGTCGATCGGCACACAGGCCCTCGAGGTGATCAGGGCCAACCCGCGGCGCTTCGAGGTGGTGGGCCTCGCCGCCGGCAGCGACCGCGCAGGCCTGCAGGCCCAGGCCGAGTCCCTGGGCGTCGAGCACACGGCGCTCGGGGCCGACGAGGCCGAGCAGCTGGTCCGCGACGTCGAGGCCGACGTGGTGCTCAACGGCATCACCGGATCGGTGGGGCTGGGTCCCACGCTCGCCGCGCTCGAGACGGGCCGCACGCTCGCGCTCGCGAACAAGGAGTCGCTGATCGTCGGCGGGGAGCTCGTCACCGCGCTCGCCGCGCCCGGGCAGATCGTGCCCGTCGACTCGGAGCACTCGGCGATCGCGCAGGCGCTGCGCTCGGGCTCGGATGCCGAGGTGCGTCGCCTCGTGCTGACAGCCTCCGGGGGCCCCTTCCGCGGACGCTCGCGGGCCGAGCTCGACGGTGTGACCCCCGCGGAGGCGCTCGCGCACCCCACCTGGGACATGGGCCGCGTCGTCACCACGAACTCGGCGACCCTCGTCAACAAGGGCCTCGAGGTGATCGAGGCGCACCTCCTGTTCGGCGTCGGCTACGACGACATCGACGTGGTCGTGCATCCGCAGTCGATCGTGCACTCGATGGTGGAGTTCGTCGACGGCTCCACAATCGCGCAGGCCTCGCCGCCCGACATGCGCCTGCCGATCTCGCTGGGTCTGGACTGGCCGCACCGGGTCGGGGGCGTCGGGCGCCCCCTCGACTGGACGGCCGCGACATCCTGGACCTTCGAACCGCTCGATGACGCGGCCTTCCCCGCGGTGCGGCTCGCGAAGCGCGTGGGGCGCACGGGCGGCACCTATCCGGCGGTCTTCAACGCCGCCAACGAACAGGCGGTCGACGCGTTCCACGAGGGGCGCCTGACCTTTCCCGGCATCGTCGAGCTGATCGAGCGGGTGGTCGACTCGCACGACCCCTCCGCCCACTCGGCGGCCGACGGCCGCCTCACCCGCGAATCGCTGGCCGCGGCCGAGGCGTGGGCGCGGGATGCGGCCGACCGGGCGATCGCCGCGGCCTGACGAATTCCGCCGGCGCCGTTGCGGCGGGGCTGATCGGGCTCAGTCGCTGTACGGGACCGGCCAATGCGGCTCGGGCACCGGCCAGCCGGCGTCGCGAAGGGCCCGCCGGGCGAGCTCGCGCGCGGAGTACGGGGTGCGCACGCCGCGGATGTCGCGGTAGTCCTGGTGTCCGGGCCCGGCCCAAAGGATCGCGTCGCCGTCGCCGACGAGCTTCACGGCCTCGAGGATCGCGGTCTCCGGCGGCGAGTACTCGTAGATCTCGGCATCCGGTCGCGCCCGACGGGC
>DASUQB010000232.1:0-3074 GCA_036280835.1 Microbacterium sp.
GTGCTTCTCGTGCCGGCTGACCCGCACGTCTCCGGCATCCGATGACACGATCGCCCTCGAGAAGCTCGCCAAGACCGAACAGGCCAAGCGCCGCCTGCTGCTGCAGCTCGGCGACCTCGGCCTGCCGATCAGGCCGTGGTATCTCAGCCGGGGCGGCCTCGGGTTCGACCTGCTGTCGAGCCTGTCGTCGGGCAAGCGGGTCGTCATCGGGCACGCCAATGGGATCATCACGCTCGACCTCGCCGAGAGCCTCGACGATCGGCGCGAAGCCCTTCGAGTGAAGCTGGGCGAGCCCTACCGCACGATGCTCGGCCACCTCCGTCACGAGGTCGGCCACTACTACCAGAACGTCCTCGTGACCGACGATGCCACGTGGGCACGGTGCCGGGAGCTGTTCGGAGACGAGCGCGCCAGCTACCGCGACGCCCTGAAGCGGCACTACGCGACCTGTGCGCCCTCCGGGTGGCACACGTCGTTCATCTCCGAGTACGCCACGATGCACCCCTGGGAGGACTTCGCCGAGACCTTCGCGCATTACCTGCACATCACGGGCACCCTCGCGACGGCCGCGGCCGTCGGCATCCATCTGGATGCGAGCGTCACGAACCTGCGGGACACGGACGTCGTCCCGCTGCAGTCCTACGCGGACCGGCCCGTGCAGCAGCTGCTGGGGGACTGGGACTGGATGTCGCAGGGATTCAACCGCATCAACCGCGCGATGGGCTTCGGCGACCTCTATCCGTTCGAGCTGGTGGGACCGGTGCGGCACAAGCTCTCGTTCATGCACGACATCGTCACGAAGGCCCCGCTGACCACGGACGAGCAGATCGCGGTCGCGCTGCATCCCGAGGAGGAGCCGACATGACGTCGTACTCGCGCGGGCAGCGCGTGATCGGACCTGCCACGCATTACGTCGAGAACCAGCCGCCGTTCCGGGTCGACGTCAACGAGTTCACGCTCAACGGACCGCTGGTCGGCGCGGTCGAGGCCTTCGGCGCGGGATGGGCCGCCGATGCCCTGACCGAGGCGGGCACGCACGTGGGCACCATCGACTTCCAGCGCGACGCGCGCCTCGCCAACGTGCACACGCCGGTCGCGTATCCGCATGACCGCTGGGGGTTCCGGCTCGACGAGGTCGAGTACGACCCGTCGTATCACCGCGTGCTGAGCGCCGCCGTGGCGCGCGGCGCGCACACCTCGGCGTGGGCCGAGCCGCGCGAGGGCGCGCACGCCGCCCGCGCCGCGATGTTCATGCTCTTCGCGCAGGTGGAGCCGGGCCATGCGTGCCCCGTCTCGATGACGCACGCCGCCGTCGCCTCCCTTCGCGAGACGCCGTGGATCGCGGACGCGTGGCTGCCGCGCGCGTACTCGCGGGACTACGAGCCTCGGCTCCTGCCGAACGAGCAGAAGAGCAGCGCACTCATCGGGATGGCGATGACCGAGAAGCAGGGCGGCTCCGACGTGCGGGCGGGCACGACGCAGGGCCAGCACATGGGAGGCAACAGCTATCAGCTCACCGGGCACAAGTGGTTCTGCTCCGCCCCCATGTCGGACGGCTTCCTGGTGCTCGCCCACACCCGCCGCGGCCCGGTGGACGAGGGGCTGACGTGCCTGTTCGTACCGCGGATGCTGACCCGCGGCATGCGCAACGTCTTCCGCATCCAGCGGCTCAAGGACAAGCTCGGGAACCGCTCGAACGCGTCGGCGGAGATCGAGTTCGACGGCACCGTCGGCCTCCTGGTCGGCGAGCCCGGACAGGGGGTGCGGGCGATCATCGGGATGGTGCAGCGCACCCGGCTGGACTGCGTGCTCGGCACCGCGGCAGGCATGCGCCAGTCCGTGGCCGAGGCGGTGTGGCACACGCGGGGGCGTGCGGCGTTCGGCGCGATGCTGGTCGACCAGCCCGCCATGACCGCGGTGCTTGCGGACCTGGCGCTCGAGGCCGAGGCCGCGATGCTCACCGGAATGCGGCTCGCCCACGCCTTCGAGGCAGAGGCATCCGACCGCGACGTCGCGTTCCGGCGGCTCGCGACACCCGTGTCGAAGTACTGGGTGTGCAAGAGGGGACCGCAGCACGCCTACGAGGCGCTCGAGTGCATGGGCGGCAACGGATACACCGAGTCGTTCCCGCTCGCCCAGCGCTACCGCGAGCAGCCGGTGATGGCCGTGTGGGAGGGCTCAGGCAACGTCATCGCGCTCGACGTGCTGCGGGCCATGACGCGCGAGCCGGACAGCGTCGAGGCGTTCGCCGACGAGCTGGCGGAGACGCGGGGTGCGTCGGCGCTGCTGGACTCCCATGTGGACACAGTGCTGGCACTGACCCGCTCGCTCGCCGACGCCGAGCCGGCTGCGGCGCAGTCACAGGCGCGGCGCCTCACAGAGGGACTGGGGCTGGCCTTGCAGGGCTCGCTCATGCTGCGGTACGCGCCGTCCCCGGACGCCGAGGCCTTCCTCGCCGCTCGCCTCGGTGCCGATCGCGCCGCGCAGTACGGCGCGCTTCCCCAGGGAACGGACACCGCCGCCATCGTCCAGCGCCACTGAGGCTCGCCGGTCGGACCCGTCAGGGGTGCTTGCTCGGCTGGCACCACATCACGAGAAGCGCGATGCCGCCGAACGGCACGAGCGCCAGGAAGATGAACGCCCAGTGGAACCCCGCGTCCCTGAGGCGGCGCACGATGACGGCGTAGGTGGGCAGCAGCACGGCCAGGGCGAAGGCGAACAGCCCGAGTGCGACGAGCGCGCCGAGAAGGGGGATCCAGACCAGGACGGCGGCACCGATCGAGATCAGGAAGATGAAGAGGTACCAGTACCAGAACTCGGAGCGGGATGCTCGCCCCTCGAAAGTCGCGTACCTCTGGAAGACCACCTTGACGGCGTCGCCCATGCCCCGCACGAGGGGCCGGCTGTCGGCGGGGGAGCGCCATGCGCCGATCGGAAGGTCGCCGCCGTAGGGTCGCAGCCCTGCCTGCGCGTAGGGCGGGAGCTCCGCGTACGGCCCCGCCGGCTGATACGGCGACGGCGTCGCAGCCTGGTACGGCACGGCCGGCTGATACGGCGACGCTCCCGGATAAGGC
>DASUQB010000233.1:0-10364 GCA_036280835.1 Microbacterium sp.
ACCCACGCGATCGGTCAGGTCACGCCGGGTAAGGTCACCAAGCTCGTTCCGTTCGGTGCGTTCGTCCGCGTTGCAGACGGCATCGAGGGCCTCGTGCACATCTCGGAGCTCTCGGGCAAGCACGTCGAGCTCGCCGAGCAGGTCGTCTCGGTCGGCGAAGAGGTCTTCGTCAAGGTCATCGACATCGACCTGGAGCGTCGCCGCATCTCGCTGTCGCTGAAGCAGGCCAACGAGTCGGTCGACCCCAACGGCACCGAGTTCGACCCGGCGCTCTACGGCATGGTCACCGAGTACGACGAGAACGGGGAGTACAAGTACCCCGAGGGCTTCGACGTCGAGACTCAGGCGTGGAAGGAAGGCTCCGACGCCGAGCGCGAGAAGTGGGAGCAGGAGTACGCCGCTGCCCAGGGTCGCTGGGAGCAGCACAAGGCTGCTGTCGCCAAGACCCTCGAGGCCGAGGCCGCAGGCTTCGCACCCGTCGAGTCCGCCTCGAGCGGCTCGTCGTTCTCGAGCGAGTCGACCGGCTCCGGCACCCTCGCGGACGACGAGGCCCTGGCCGCGCTCCGCGAGAAGCTCTCGGGCGGCAACGCGTAGCATCCGCTCCGCTCAGCCCGCACGCTGATCGAAGGGCCGTCACCTCCGGGTGGCGGCCCTTTCGCGTGCCCGGACGTAACGTGCGACGAGGGTGATGTGCGAACGCGCGCGGACTCGTAACATCGGCTCAGGTGATTCGAGCGCTGGGGGTCCGAGATGCGCGTACTGCTCGCCGGCGCAACGGGCATACTGGGCGAGCCCCTCGTGCGCCGGCTGATGGCCGCGGGGCACGACGTGGTGGGCATGGGCCGGTCCGAACAGGGCGCACGGCGACTGCGCGACCTCGGGTCGCAGCCGCTGCTCGCGGACGTGATGGACAGGGACGCTCTGCTCGCGGCCGTGCGCGGCGAGCGCTTCGACGCCGTCATCCATGAGCTCACCGCGCTGAAGAAGCCGCCGGCGCGGCATGCCGACATGCGGCCCACGAACGCGCTCCGCATCGACGGCACGGCCCACCTTCTCGATGCCGCGCGCGCCACCGGCGCCACGCGGTTCGTCACGCAGTCGATCGTCTTCGGCTACGGGTACCGGGATCTCGGCACCCGCGCGCTCACCGAGGACGACCCCTTCGGCATCCCTCAGGGCGACGCCTTCGACGAGCACCTCGCGGCGATGGCCTCCACCGAACGTCAGACGATCTCGGCCGCCGGCATCGAGGGGATCGCCCTGCGGTACGGGCTCTTCTACGGCGCCGACCTCGACAACATGGCCGGGATGCTGCGCCGGCGCACGCTGCCGGTGGTCACGCGCGGCGGCGAGATCCCCTTCGTGCACCACGACGACGCGGCATCCGCCACCGTCGCCGCGCTGGAGCGGGGAGAGGCGGGGGGAATCTACAACATCGTCGATGACACCCCGGCGACGTTCAGCGACCTGATCCGGGAGGTGGCGGCGCGCCGCGGGACGCCGCGACCGCTGCGGGTGCCGCGGTGGGCGCTCCAGGCGGCGACGCCCTACGCCGCCTCGCTCTTCGGCGCCGTCTCCATGCGCGTGTCCAACGAGCGCGCACGCACGCGGCTCGAGTGGGAGCCGCGGTTCGCGTCGGTGCGGGAAGGTGTCGCCGCGAGCTGATCCGGACGGGCGTCGGCGGCTGCGAGTAGCATCCTCGGAAGCGCCGGATGGCGGCGCCGAGATCGGCAGCGGCCGGACTGCCCGACGGAAGGATCGGTCGCATGCGACGCGCGTGCATCGCGGATGACTGCGGCGAGGCCGTGCCGGTGGATGCCCCGCTGGCCCTCTGCGAGGGCCACCTCGCGGTCGCCGCGGACTGGGCGGAACGCGAGCACGGCGTCGTCGACGTGCTCCCGACCCCCTGCCGGCTCTGCGGCTCCACCACCGGCCGCCGCTTCCCCTCCGGGTGGGTCTGCGCCGTCTGCGAGTGGCGGCACGGCGACATCGTCGACGGCGAGCTGCCGCCGCCCCGCGTCGACGTCGTGTACTACCTCCGCTACGCCGAGCGGGTGAAGATCGGCACCACCGCGAACCCCCGCCAGCGGTTCGCCGCCATCTGGCACGACGACCTCCTGGCGCTCGAGCGGGGGGACCGTCGCCTCGAGCACCGCCGGCACGTGCAGTTCGCCGCCGACCGCTTCGGCGGCACGGAGTGGTTCCGGTTCTCCGACGAGCTCGCCGCCCATATCGCGATCCTGAGCGCGGGCATCGAGGACCCCTGGGACACCTATGCGCGCTGGTGCAGCGAGGCTCTGGCGGCACGCGGGTAGGCCCCGGTGTTGCATCCGGCGCTCTCGGGGTGTACTTGTTGAGCCAGGGAGCTGGGGAGCTCAGGCTGAGGGGGGCCGCGATGCGCGGATGGGGAATGGCGTCGAGGTGCGCCGTCACGGCGGCGATGATGATCGCCGGGGTGGCCCTGGCCGCGCCGGCATCCGCCATGACGACGGCGCCGACGACGATGTCGGAGCTCACGAGCGTCGTGCAGGCGAAGGACGACCCGGGGGAGGACTCACCGGGCAAGAGCAAGTCCGCCAAGGACAAGTCCGCGAAAGCGAAGGCAGCGAAGGACACGAGCTCGAAGGACAAGGCGGGAAAGGGCTCCAAGGCGGGGAAGGGCGAGAACGGCCGCGGGAACAGCGCCGAGGCGAAGCGCTGCAAGAAGGGCGGGTGGGAAGCACTCGCGCCCTCCGACGATCCGGCGTCGCCGTTCGCGAATCAGGGGATGTGCATGCGGTACGTCGTCAAGGGCGGGACGCTGGTCGAGGCCGCGACCTGATCTCAGCGTCCTCAAAGGCATCCGCCCTAGCCTGTTGAGCCCACGAGACTCGGAGGACTTCATGGGATTCCTGGATCGCCTGTTCGGAACCGAACCTCAGCGTCAGCAGCCGCCCGTGCCGCCGTACGGGCAGGACCCGTATGCCGCCGGAGCGAACCCCGGACGGCCGGGGATGACCCCGCCGCCCGCCGGTGACGCGCCGCCGCCCGCCGGCTACGCGGCACCGCCCGCCGGTCAGGGCCGCACGGAGGACGAGGCGGCGATCGAGCGCTACCGCTACCTGCTGCGCACCGCCCCGCCCGAGACGATCGAGCAGGTGCACGCCGAGGCGTTCGGGAGGCTGACGGAGCAGCAGAGGCAGCAGGTGCTCGCCGATCTGTCCTCGGGCCTGTCACCCTACGAGCAGCCGCGCAGCACCGATCCGCAGGCGCTCGCGCGCGCCGCCACGCGGGCCGAGTACATGAACCCGGGGTTCATGGAGCGCACCCTCGGCGGGCCGGGCCAGGGTCAGAGGCAGGGCCGCCAAGGCGGCGGTCCCGGCTTCGGGGCGATGGTGGGCAGCTCGATCCTCGGCACCGTCGCGGGGTATGTCATCGGCTCTGCGCTCGTCAGCTCCTTCATGGGTCCGTCCATGTACGAGCAGGGGTACGACGACGGGTCGGCGGAGTCAGGCGGCGAGGCCGGCGCTGACGGCTCCGGTGACGCGGGAGCCGACGCCGGGAGCGCCGACGCCGCGGGCACCGACATGGGCGGGTTCGACGGCGGAGGCTTCGACGGCGGAGGCTTCGACGGCGGCGGGTTCGACGCCGGCGGCATGGATTTCGGCGGGTTCGACGGCTTCTAGCGGCGCCCCGCGATAGCGTCGCGGTATGGCGGCGCATTCGACGCGGTGGTGGAACGCGGCCGGCAGCGACCGCACGCGGGAGCGTTCCAACGCCCTGAACCAGCTGCTGCTGGGTGCGGTCGTGCTCGTCGCGGCGTTGATCGTGCTCATCACCGAGCATCCGACCGATATCGGCGAGCTGCTGGCCGCGGTCGTGCTCGTCTTCGTCATCACGGGCGCCGCGCTGGCCGTTCCCTGGAACCGCATTCCGCCCCTCTGGAGCGCGCTCCTGCCGATCGCCGACATCATCGCCATAGCGGTGCTGCGCGACGCGAGCCCCTCAGCGGGCTTCTCCCTGCTGTGGGTCTTCCCCGCCACCTGGCTCGCGAGCTCGTTCTCCTTGCCGGGGCTCGTGGCGGGCAGCGTCTCGGTCAGCCTGATCTACTGGCTCCAGGTCGCGTCCGACACCGAGCAGTCCTTCGGCCCTTCCGCCTTCCTCATTCCGCTGACGATCGTCGCCGTGTCGACGACGGCGTACCTCACCGCCCGCCGGGCGACGGCGCAGCGTTCCCTGCTCGACAAGCAGGCGCGCCTGCTGGCCCGCACGGTCGAGCGGGTGCAGCGCCAGGAGGATCTCGTCACCGAGGTGCTGGATGCCGTGGACTTCGGCGTCATCCGCATCGCCGCCGACGGGTCTCTGGCGATCACGAACGACGCGCACGCGCGCCTGCAGCAGGCGGCCGTGCCGCGCAGCCATGCGGGCACCGCATCGCCGCGCGCCGTGTACTCCTCCGATGGGATCACCCCTCTCGAGGCCGCCGACGAGCCGCTGGCCCGCGCGCGCAGGGGAGAGGCGTTCGAGGGCGAGCTGATCTGGTACGGCGCACCGGGGGAGCGGCGACGGGCGCTCAGCATCACGTCGAGGCGCCTCCACGACGGCGACGGCGCGGACGCCGGCGCCATCGTGGTGTCGCGCGACGTCACGGCCGAGGTGACCGCGCTCCGGGCTCGCGACGACCTCGTCGCGTCCGTGTCGCACGAGCTGCGCACGCCGCTCACGTCGATCCTCGGCTACATCGAGCTCGTGCTCGACGACGAGCACCTCTCGGCATCCGCCCGTCGTCAGCTGGGCATCGCCGAGCGCAACGCGACGCGCCTGCTCGACATGGTCGCCGACATCCTCGCCGGCTCCGGGGACTCGCGGGCGGCGGTCGAACTGTCGGTGCATGCGAGCGAGGAGTCGCTCGATGGCGTCGTGCGGGCCGCGGTCGAATCCGCCGCTCCGCGGGCCGCCGAGCGCCGCATCACCATCGATGCGTCGGGAGTGGAGCCGACCATCGCGTACATCGACCCTCACCGCGTGCGCCAGGTGATCGACAACCTGCTCTCCAACGCGGTCAAGTACGGCCACGACGGCGGCAGCGTCGCGGTCGGCGTGACGAGCGACGTCGATCATGCATGGCTGGTCGTCCGCGACGACGGCCCTGGCATCTCCGCCGAAGAGGTGCCGCGGCTCTTCGAGCGGTTCTTCCGCTCCGACGCCGTCCGCAACACCTCGACGCACGGCAGCGGCCTGGGTCTCGGCATCAGCCGCGACATCGTCCGCTCGCACGGCGGAGAGATCACCGTTCAGAGCACCCCCGGCGAGGGGTCGACGTTCATCGCGCGCCTTCCGCGGCGCGCTCCGAGGAGGGAAGCATGATGCTCCACCCGTTCACCGTGTCGGTGATGACCGCGCTCGTGCTCATGGTCGCCGGGGTGGTCTTCGTGCTCGAGACCCTGCTGCGCAAGGACGAGGGCGCAGGCAGGGTCTGGGCGCTCGCCTTCCTGGCCGGAATGCTCACGACGGTGGCGTACCTCGTCTGGGGCGCTTCGCCGGAGACGTGGTGGGCGGTGGCCGCCGGCAACGGCTCGTTCGTGGCGGGAACGGGGCTGCTCTGGCTGGGGGCCCGCCGGTTCAACGAGCGGCCGATGCGCTGGCAGTCCGTCATCGTCGGCGTCGCGAGCCTCGCCGCGTCCGCCGCGGTCGTGCTCGCCGGACCGGACGGAGGCGGCTGGGCGGGCGCGATCGTGATGTTCCTCGGGATCGCCGCGTTCGCGGTCGCCGGCACTGTCGAATCGGTGACGGGCGAGATGGGCGCCAATCGCAACGCCGTCGGACTCGCCTTCGTCCTGGGGCTCCAGGCGATCTACTACATCGCCCGCTCGATCGTCTTCGTCGCATACGGGCCGGACAGCGCCGTGTTCGAGACGTGGTTCAGCACGATCGTGACGAGCTTCCTCACGGTGACCCTGACGATCGTCGCGGTGGTGACGACGTCGGTGCTCCGGTCAGGACGCGCCCGGCTGCCCGGACGGCCCGAGACCACGCTGCTCGGCATGGCCCGCGACGGCGTGCTGCTCGGCGACGCCTTCGGGCGGGTGCTCGCCGACCGCGCGGCGCGCGCCCAGCGCAACGGCGAGCTCATGGGCGTCATCTCCACGAGGCTCGACGACCTCGCCGAGCTCGCGACGGCGTTCGGGACGACGGAGGCGCAGCAGGTCCAGCGGGCGTGGCGAACCGCGGCCGTTCGGCACGCCCCGACGAGCGCCTTCGTCGGCGACGACGGCAAGGGCGGAGTGGCGATCGGGGTGCACCCGATGTCGCAGGCGGATGCGCGGCGGATGGCCACCCGCGTGAGCGCCGGGATGTCGGAGGCACTCGCTGCGCTCAACACGACCGTGATCCCCGTCGTCGGCGTCGGGGTGGCCCTGACCGACGTCGTCGGCTACGAGGCGGACGTGCTCGTCGAGGCGGCGCGCGAGGCCTCCGCCCGCGCGTCCGAGAGCGACGACGCGAGCGTCATCGTCGCGAGCTGAGCCCGCGGATCCGGATGAGCCGTCGCGTCAGCTCGCGGTGAGGCGGTAGCCGACACCGCGGACGGTCTCGATCCAGCGCGGCCGAGAGGGCGACTCGCCGAGCTTGCGGCGCAGGTTCGCGACGTGCACCTCGATCGCCCGGGCGTCGTGGTCGCTCACGAAGTCCACTCCGGTGCCTCTGTCGCCGCGCAGCAGGAGCGCCAGGTCGCCCTTGCTCACGACGCGACCGCGGGCCTCGAGCAGGTCTCCGACGATGTCGAACTCGCTGCGCGTCAGCTCCACATCGGCGCCGTCCACGCTCACCACCCGCATGGCCGGGTGCAGGCGCAGGCCGCGATGCTCGAGCCAGCCCTCCACGACGGGAGTGGCGCCATCCGCCGACGGGGTGCTCGGAGCTCCGCCGGATTCCGCACCGGCATCCATCGCCCGCGGCCGCCGCAGCATCGCCTCGATGCGCGCGCGCAGCTCACGGGGGCGGAAGGGCTTGGTGATGTAGTCGTCGGCGCCGGACTGGAGGCCCTGCAGCGTGTCGATCTCATCGGCGCGCGCGGTGAGCATGACGAGGTACGTGTGGCTGAACGCCCGGATGCGCTTGGCCGTCTCGAAGCCGTCCATGCCGGGCATGCTGACATCGAGCGTGGTGACGACGGGGTCGTGCTCGCGCACGAGCTCGATGCCCTCGAGGCCGGTGCCGGCGGGGTGGACCACGAAGCCGGCCTGTTCGAGGACGTCCGCCAGCAGGGAGCGGATGTCGGGCTCGTCCTCGATGACGACGGCCACGCGCGGGTGCTCCACGGGCTCACCTCCTGGGTCTTCCGTCGCACCCGTCGGCGTGACGGAGACATCCGCGATGATATCCCGAAAGACCCTCTTGAATGCTTCGCCGGGCATACGCGTGTCCTCACGCGCACGGGCGCTGCGGCGCCGACGTTCCGCTGCCGGCGGCCGCGAGGGCGGCGCCGATCGCGCCCAGCACGAAGCTCGGCGAGGCGATGATGGCCGAAGCGGCCGTCGCGGAGAAGCCCACCCCCAGGAGGGCTCCTCCGACGACGGCCGCGCTGCCGATGGTCGCGATGCCGATGCGCACTCCGCGCGGCGGCGTCATGCGGCGGCTCCTTCGGCTGTCCCGACGCCCGCGCGGCGGGGCGCGCGCGCCCTCACCGGTACGGGCGTCAGCAGGGCCAGCCCCAGCAGACCGAACAACCCGATGACGAGCGGCAACGCGACTGCCGGCGTCCCCACGCGCATGATGGCGGTCCCCCAACCGCCCAGCTGCGCCGCCGGCTTCCAGACGTCGCCCGTGACCGAATAGTCCAGCGCGTCCGCGAATTCGTTGTTGTCGCCCTTCATCGAGACCGTCCAGCCGCCCTCCCCATCGGGCTGGATGCTCTCGACGCGGTGCGTCACCAGGTTGTCGGTCAGCTCCCCCTGGAGGCTGACCACGTCACCCGCCTGCACGGAGGCGGCGGGCACCTTCGTGGCGACCAGCAGGTCGCCGGTCATGATCCCGGGCTCCATGGAGCCGGAGATCACGACGAGGGGCTTGATGATGCCGGCCGTCGTGGCGGCCCACACCATGGCGCACGCGATTCCCACCGCAGCGAGAGCCCAGAGGGCACCAAGGGCGAGGCGACGCAGTGTCTGCATGGCGGGTGTCCTCGTCCTTGTCTCGTGCGGTGGGAATCGGGTGGATCTCGGCTCGGCGCTACGCGGTGACGGTGCCCGAAAGCTGCGGGTGATGACGGTGTCGTGCTGTGACCGGCGTTCCCCCCGGACGTCCTGTGCCGATCGCGATGATCCGACGCTATTGGCCGACCCTCAGGCATCCCTCAAGCACTCCTCAGGGCGGCCTTTGGCTTCGCCGCTTGAGTGGATGCTGAGCATCGCGCAGCGGCCGGCGGGCACCCGTGGCATGCTCGGTGAATGCCCCTCATCGCTCTGACCGGCGGCATCGCGTCGGGCAAGTCGACCATCGCCCGGCGCCTGGCCGAGCACGGCGCCGTCGTCGTGGATGCCGACGCCATCGTGCGGGACGTGCAACGCCCCGGCTCGCCCGTGCTCGACGCCATCGCGGCCGAGTTCGGCCCCGATCTCATCGGCGAGGACGGGGCGCTCGATCGCGCTGCGCTGGGTGCCGCGGTGTTCGGCGACTCCGAGGCGCTCGGCCGTCTCAACGCCATCGTGCATCCGGCGGTGCGGCGGGAATCGCAGCGGCGCTTCGAGGAGGCCCTGGCCGCCGACCCGCATGCGGTCGTGGTCTACGACGTGCCTCTGCTCGTCGAGGCGCGCGTGGACGACCCCTGGGACCTGATCGTCGTGGCGCACGCCCCGGCGGAGATGCGGGAGGCGCGCCTGGTCGAGCAGCGCGGCATGGATGCGGCATCCGCGCGCGCCCGCATCGCCTCGCAGGTGCCGGACGAGAGGCGCCTGGAGATCGCGGACGTCGTCATCGACACGGCGGGGACCCTCGAGCACACGAATGAGCAGGCCGACGCGCTCTGGGCGAGGCTCAGCGCGTGAGCGCCTGACTGTACGGGATCCGCAGACCCGGCGTATCCTGGCGGCATCGACTGCGGAGGTGCACGATGGGGGTTTTCGATCGGTTCCGGCGCAGGAAGAAGGCGCCCTACGAGGCGCTGTCCGAGGAAGAGCGGATGTCGCGCTACCTCTACCTGCTGAACACCCTGCCCGCGTCGGTCATCGAGCGGGCGCACGAGTCGGCCTTCAAGGACGTCCCCCTCGCCCGGCGCCAGGAGATGTTCGAGCAGCTGCGGCCGTTCATGTCCGAAGAGGAGGCGAAGCAGGCGGCCGAGCCCGAGCTGCTGGCGCGGCTCGTGCGCCGGGCGGAGGAGCGCCGGGCGGAGGAGCGCCGCGGGGAGGAGCGCCGGGAGCCGACGACGGGCGTCGCCGGCCCTGCCCTCAGCCGGGATCCGGCCGACGCGGTCACCCAGCTGGCGGTTCCTCAGCTGCTCACCCAGAACGGACTCATGTCGCTGGTGGCGTACCACTTCCTGCTCAGCTCGGCCGTGCACTCCTACTTCACGGTCGGGGCGGGCTCGCTCGGACTCGCCGGTGAGCCGGGCTGGGTGAGTGACATGGTCGACCCCAGCGGCGGGGGTGGCGGGATCGACGGCGGGGCCGGCGGCTTCGACGGCGGCGGGGGCTTCGACGGGGGCGGCGGATACGACGCCGGCGGGTTCTCCGGAGGCGGCTTCGACATGGGCGGGTTCGGCGGCGGCGGCTTCGACGGCGGAGGCGGCGGGTTCGGATAGGACCGCTGTGCGCCTGCGGCGAACCCGGGCCCGATGTCGGAGGCCCCGCATAGGCTGGAAACATGCAGACCACGCGCAGCGTTCGGCCGTTCGAGGTCGTCAGCGAGTACGTACCGAGCGGCGACCAGCCTCAGGCGATCGCCGACCTCGCGCAGCGCATCAACGCGGGTGAGACCGACGTCGTGCTGCTGGGTGCGACCGGAACCGGAAAGTCGGCCACGACCGCCTGGCTGATCGAGCAGGTGCAGCGCCCGACGCTCGTGCTCGCGCACAACAAGACCCTCGCGGCGCAGCTGGCGAACGAGTTCCGCGAGCTGATGCCGAACAACGCCGTCGAGTACTTCGTCTCGTACTACGACTACTACCAGCCCGAGGCCTACGTCCCCCAGACCGACACCTTCATCGAGAAGGACTCCTCGGTCAACGCCGAGGTCGAGCGGCTGCGTCACTCCACCACCAACTCGCTGCTCAGCCGGCGCGACGTCGTCGTCGTCTCGACGGTCTCGTGCATCTACGGCCTCGGTGCGCCGGAGGAGTACCTGCGTGCGATGGTGGCGCTGCAGGTGGGGGAGCAGTACGACCGCGACGC
>DASUQB010000234.1:0-5166 GCA_036280835.1 Microbacterium sp.
TCGTCGTCCGTCAGCAGCAGACGGCCGAGAACGGCGACATCGTCGCTGCGATGCTCGACGAGGAGGCCACGGTGAAGACCTTCCGCCAGCGCGACGGCCACACGTGGCTGCTCCCCCGCAACTCGGCCTTCGAGCCCATCCCCGGAGACACCGCGACCGTGCTCGGCAAGGTCGTCGCCGTGCTCCGGGCGGTCTGACCCGCGCCATCACGCGAGAGGCCGCCGCGCTCAGCGCGGCGGCCTCTCGCGTGTCATCCCTCCGGGCGACGGGGGTCAGGCCACGCGCACGCCCTCGCGAACGCGAAGGGCGGCCTCGACGATGTTGCTCAGCGACGCGGTCGTCTCGGCGTAGCCGCGTGTCTTGAGGCCGCAGTCGGGGTTGACCCACAGCTGGCGCTGCGGGATCTCGGCCAGGGCACGGGCGAGAAGCTCGGTCACCTCGTCGACGGAGGGCACGCGCGGCGAGTGGATGTCGTACACCCCGGGACCCACGGCGTGGTCGAAGCCGGAGCGGGCGACATCCGTCACCACCTCCATGCGGCTGCGCGCGGCCTCGATCGACGTCACGTCCGCGTCGAGGCCCGCGATCGCGTCGATGACCGCGCCGAACTCCGAGTAGCAGAGGTGCGTGTGCACCTGCGTGGCCGCGCGCGCGCCCGCGGTGGCGAGCCGGAACGATCCCACCGACCAGTCCAGGTAGGACGCCTGGTCCCGCTTCTTCAGGGGCAGCAGCTCGCGCAGAGCCGGCTCGTCGACCTGGATGATGCCGATGCCGGCCCCCTCAAGGTCGGTGATCTCGTCGCGGAGGGCCAGAGCCACCTGGTTGGCGGTGTCGCCGAGCGGCTGGTCGTCGCGGACGAACGACCAGGCGAGGATCGTGACGGGGCCGGTGAGCATGCCCTTCACCGGCTTCTCGGTGAGCGACTGGGCGAACGTGGACCAGCCGACGGTGATGGGCGCGGGCCGCGAGACGTCGCCCCACAGGATCGACGGACGCGTGGCGCGCGAACCGTACGACTGCACCCAGCCATGGCGCGTCACCGCGAACCCGTCGAGGTTCTCGGCGAAGTACTGCACCATGTCGTTGCGCTCGGGCTCCCCGTGCACGAGCACGTCGAGCCCGAGCTCCTCCTGAAGCCCGATCACGGTGTAGATCTCCACGCGCAGGAACTCCTCGTACTCCTCCGTGCTGAGCTCGCCCTTGGCATGCCGGGCGCGGGCGCGGCGGATGTCGGGGGTCTGCGGGAATGACCCGATCGTCGTCGTCGGAAGTGCCGGAAGGTCGAGTGCCTCGGCCTGCGCCGCCTGCCGGGCCGCGTACTCGCCGCGGTCGAAGTCGAGGGGCGAGAGGGCGGCGGCGCGTTCGCGCACCGCGCCGTCGCGCACGCCGGGGGCGTCGAGACGGTCGGCCAGTGCCGCGGATGCCGCGGCGATCTGCTCCGAGATGGACTCCCGGCCCTCGACCAGGCCGCGGGCGAGATCGGCGACCTGCGCCACCTTCTGGTCGGCGAAGGCGAGCCAGGAGACCAGTCGGTCATCCAGGTCGGTCTCCTCGGCCACGTCGTGCGGCACGTGCAGGAGCGACGTGGATGTCGAGGCCGCGACCGTGGCTCCGAGTCCGCGCAGCGCCTCGAGCCGCTCGAACGCCGCGCCGAGGTCGCCGCGCCAGATGTTGTGGCCGTCGACGACTCCGCCGACGAGGGTCTTGCCCTCGAGGCCGGCTGCCGCCTCCGGCACGTCGCCTCGGACCAGATCGACCCCGATCGCCTCGACGGGCGCCGCCGCCAGCACCGGCAGGGCGTCGCCGAGGTCGGCATACGGGGCGGCGACGAAGATCGCCGGACGGTGCGCCGCACCGCCGAGCACCGCATAGGCGCGCGCCGCGGCATCCGCCAGCGTCTTCGCATCGACCGGGAGCGACTCGCTGACGAGCGCCGGCTCATCCAGCTGCACCCACTCGGCACCGGCGGCGGCGAGGCGCCCGAGCAGATCGACGTACACGGGCAGCAGGTCGTCGAGGCGATCGAGCGGCGCGTAGCCCTCGGGCGCCGCATCCGACGCCTTCGAGAGCGCCAGCAGCGTCACTGGGCCCACGACGACGGGCCGGGTCGTGAACCCCTGCGCCCGGGCCTCGGCCACCTCGCGCACGAGGCGGTCGCTCGAGAGGGAGAACACCGACTCGGGGCCGATCTCGGGCACGAGGTAGTGGTAGTTCGAGTCGAACCACTTCGTCATCTCCAGGGGCGCGAGCTCGCCCTCGCCCCGGGCGGCGGTGAAGTACGCGGGAAGGCCGATCGTGCCGTCCGCCGCGCGCAGGTGCGCGAAGCGCTCGGGAAGGGCACCGACGGCGAGCGCCGCGTCGAGCACCTGGTCGTAGTAGGAGAACGATTCGGGGATCGACGAGTCATCCCGGCCCAGGCCGAGCTCGACGAGACGCTCCCTGGTCTGCGAGCGCAGCTGCGCCGCGGTCCGCTCGAGCGCGGCCTCGTCGATCCGGCCCGCCCAGAAGGACTCGACGGCGTTCTTGAGCTCGCGGCGGCGGCCGATGCGGGGGTAACCGAGGATCGTGCCGGTGGGGAAAGCGGTCATGGGATCTTCCTTCACTGGGTGGGGACGAGCAGGTGGTCGGACGTGCGGGGAGTGGACGTGATCCCGGCCTCGGCGAGGACGGAGAGCACGGTCTGGTGCTGGTTGAACGCGTAAAGGTGGATGCCGGGGGCGCCGCCGTCGACGACCTCCCGCGCGAGCCGCGCCGCGGCCTCGATGCCGATCCGCGTGCGGCCCTCGACCGTCGGCTCGATCTCCAGGGCGATCGCGAGCTGGCTGGGCAGCGGTTCACCGGAGAGCTCCAGCACCCTGCGCAGGCGGTTCGGGGAGGTGATCGGCATGATGCCGGGCAGGATCGGGATGCTCACGCCGGCCCGGCGGGCCCGGGCGACGAAGCACAGGTAGTCGTCGGCGTGGAAGAAGAGCTGGGTGATGGCGAGCGTCGCCCCGGCCGCCTGCTTCGCGACGAGCGCATCGACGTCCTGCCCGGGATGCCGGGAGCGGGGGTGCCCGTTCGGGAAGGCGGCGACGGCGATGCGCACCTTGCGCCGGGGGGCGACGGTCGCCGCGCGCGGCAGCCCCGGCACGGCGGCCTCCGTGTAGGGAGCCCGCTCCGCCTGCACCCGCTGGATGAGCTGCGTGAGCTGGGCGGCGCTCTCGAGGTCGCCGAGGTACGGCTCGCCGTTCGCGGCGCCCGTGGGCGGGTCGCCGCGGAGCGCGAGGAAGTTCTCGATGCCGGCGTCGAGGAACTCCCGGATGAGCGAGGCCGCGCCCGCATACGAGTTCCCGACGCACGTCAGGTGAGCCATCGGCTCGACGGCGGTGTGCTCGCGGATGTGGCGCAGCACCTCGAGCGACCGCCCGCCGGTGGAGCCCCCCGCGCCGTAGGTCACCGAGATGAACTGGGGACCGGCATCCGCAAGCCGCCCGATCGTCTCGTGAAGGGCCGCGTCGCTCGCGTCGGAGCGCGGCGGATACAGCTCGAACGAGAAGGGCACCGCTGATGCGCTGCGGGTCTCGAAGGACATCGCTCCCCCTCGGGTGATGGACGGTGAAGGCCGGACGGCCGCGACCGGCGCTGGATCAGCGCCGGGGAATCGCGGGCGGGTGCCGGGCTCGGCTGTCGCACCATGCCCTGAACCACCGGGCAACGATGGGACCACGGTAGGGGAACCGGCCGGGGCGATGTCGGATGTGTCGCTGTGTTTCGGTGCGGGGAGCTTCGGTGCAGCCGGCACGGGCCCTTCGGCGACCGGCCGGAAACCGCCCTGTCGGCGGCCTAGCCTGGAGTGGTGACCCAGACTCTGCCCTACGGTTCCTGGCCCTCCCCGATCGCGGCGGAGGACGTCGCCGTTGCGTCGCCGCGCATCGACGGCGCGCGCTTCGTCGGCGACGACGTCTGGTGGAGCGAGGGCGTGCCCGCGGAGCGCGGCCGCACGGCGATCTTCCGCCGCACGTCCTACGGACCCGCCGGGGCCGCGGCGGAGCTCCTCCTTCCGGCGCCGTGGAGCGCACGCTCTCGCGTGCAGGAGTACGGCGGCGGCGCCTGGACGGTGACGGGCGACGACCTCGTCTTCGTCGAGCACTCCGACCAGCGGGTGTGGCGGATGCCGGTGGGCGGTGCGCCGGAACCCCTGACGCCCGCCGACGCGGGGATGCGTTTCGCCGACCTCACGGCGGCCGAGGACCGGCTCTACGCCGTGCGCGAGACCCACGCCGACGGTGCGGCCCCCGTCCGCGACATCGTCATCGTGCCACTGGACGGCTCGGCCGCCGAGAACCCGGCGGCGCTCACCGTGGTGGTCGGCGGGTCCGACTTCGTGGCCTATCCGGCGGTCGCCGGCGCGCGCTTCGCCTGGCTGTCGTGGAACCATCCGGACATGCCGTGGGACGCGGCGGCCCTTCACGTCGGCAGGCTCGCCCCCGACGGCACGGTGATCGACAGCACTGTCGTGGCGGGAGGCCCGGCGGGGTCGACCGCGGTGCCGGGCAGCGCCGCGGTGTCGGCGCTGCAGCCGGAGTGGACGGGCCCCGACGAGCTGACGTTCATCGCGGACCCCAACGGCCGCTGGAACCTTCAGCGTGTGCGCCTGGAGGGACGCTCACCCGTGGATCCCGCGCCGGTGGCGGTGGTGGACGCCGACACGGGCGGACCGCTCTGGAACCTCGGACTGCGCTGGTACCTGCCCCTCGACGACGGCCGGATCGTGGCCGTCCGCACGAACGGCCGGGATGAGCTCGTGGTGCTGGAGCCCTCCGGCACGCGGACCCTCGGCATCCCGCTCTCGGGCTCGCTGCTGCTGCGCGACGCCTCGGGATCGCGCGTGCTGCTGACGGGCGCCGGCTCACGCACCCCCGGCGGTCTGTGGCTCCTGGATGTCGACGACCCCGCCTCCCTCGTCGCCCTGCGCGGCGGGTCGGGCCTGGATGCCGAATGGCTCCCGCGCTCGCGACCCGTGACCTTCCCTGGCCCCTCCGGCGAGGTACACGCGTTCGACTACCCGCCGACGAACCCCTCGGTGACGGCGCCCGAGGACGAGCGGCCGCCCTACCTCGTGCTCGTGCACGGCGGGCCCACGAGTCACGTGTCGGGCGACGCATCCGCCGCCGTCGCCTACTT
>DASUQB010000235.1:0-4202 GCA_036280835.1 Microbacterium sp.
CGCTGGATGCCGACGGGGCGCGGCAGATCTTCCGCGAGGAGCGGGTGCCCGCCACCCCGGCCCTGCTGGAGACGGTCACGGCGCGCACGGAGGGCTGGCCCGTGGGCCTGCATCTGGCGGCCATGATCGCCCGCGACAGCGGCGATGCGGCGACGCTCATCGTCGGTGAAGACCGGTATGTCGCCGATTACCTCTATCGGGAGTCGTTCTCGGCGCTCCCCGAGCACGTGCAGCTCTTCCTGCGGAGGACCGCCGTACTCGAGCACATGACGGATGAGCTCTGCCAGTCGGTCGCGGGGACGACGGTCCCGGGCGGACTGCGGTGGCTCGAGAGCTCGAACGTCTTCCTGGTTCCCCAGGATCGGACGCGGTCGTGGTACAGATACCACCCGCTCTACCGCGAGTTCCTGCTGGGTGAGCTGCGGCGCGAGGAGCCGGGGACCACTCCGGAGCTGCACGAGCGGGCGGCGGCCTGGTATCGGGGCCACCAGATGACCGCGATGGCGATCGACCACCTTCTTCAGGCGTCCGATCTCCCGGCGGCTGCGGCGCACATCGCGGAGGTGGGGCTCGCGACCTACCAGTCGGGCGGACTGGCGACGCTCCAGCGATGGATGCGGACGCTCGGCGATGCGGAGATCCTGGCGCACCCTCCCTTGCATGTGCTCACCGGATGGACCGCCGTGCTCTCGGGCGACGTGGTCACCGCGGAGCGGTGGGCCGCCGCGGCGGAGGCCGCGACGCTCGAGGGCACCCCTGGCGACGGCAGCGCCTCGTTCGCGTCCGCTCGCGCGATGCTTCGTGCGGTGATGTGCGCGGCCGGGCCGGACCGGATGCTGGCGGACGCCGAGTTCGCGCTCGCCGCCGAGCCGTCGTGGAGCGCGTGGCACGACGTCGCGCTCTACGCCGCGGGCGATGCGCACGTGCTCCTCGGCAATGCCGACACAGCGGCTGAGCACTTCCTGGCGGTGACGACCCGACCCACCGACAGCGGCAACATCGGTGCGCGCGTGCTCAGCCACACCCAGCTCGCGATGATCTACCTCTCGCGTGGGCGAGCCACTGAAGCCGCCGTCCTGCTCGAGACGGCTCAGGCGATGATCGAGGACGCCAGGATCCAGGACTATGCCACGGCGGTGCTGACCTTCGCGGCGCTGGCGCGGCTCGCGCTTCACCGCGGCGACCTCAAGACCGCGGACCGGGAGCTGACGCGGGCGATGCGCACCCGCCCCGCCTGCACGGCGGCGCTCCCGACGCTCTCGGTGCCCATACGGCTCCACCTCGCGTCGACATACTGGGCCCTCGGCGACTTCGCCACGGCGCGGCACCTCGTGCGCGAGATCGAGGACATTCTTCTGCGACGGCCGGACCTCGGCGTGCTTCTCGAACAGTTCGAGACGCTCAAGACCCTGGTGGCGACGACGGTGCCGGGCGCCCAGGGCGGCCCGCCGCTCACTCCGGCAGAGCTCCGGCTGCTGCCCTACCTGCAGACGCACTTGAGCATCCCCGAGATCGGTGCGCGGCTCTTCGTCTCACGGAACACCGTCAGCACCGAGGTCGGCTCCATCTATCGAAAGCTCGGCGTCTCTTCGCGGAGCGAGGCAGTGGAGCGAGCGACAGCGATCGGCCTGCTGGGCGGATAGCGCAGTTTCGCGCCGTCACTCGACGTGCGCGTCGACGTCGATGCCCAGCGCCAGCGCGAGGAGAGGTGCGGCGGAGACCACCCTCGGCGCGCCGACGACGGAGCTCACGGCGATCAGCACGTCGACGATCTCATCGGTCGTCGCGCCGGCGCTGAGCGCCGCATCCGCCTGCTCGCCGAAGGACGGCTCCGAACCGCCCACGGCGATGAGCGAGGCCAGCCGTGCGATCGCGAGCGACTTGGCGTCGAGCCTCCATCCGAACTCCGGCGTGCCCGCGGACTCGTCGAGCAGCCGGGGGTCGTTCCTCGCCAGACGGCGCAGGCGCTCCTGATAGTTGGGCATCGTCGTCCTCCGGGTGGCGCAGTGCGCATGACCGCAAAGTGTGGTGGTGTCACACAAGGTAAGCGCCGCCTCCTCGCCGCGCATCATGCAGATGCAGTGAGGATGCCGGGCGGCTGTCGACGCCCGTGGAGCCGGCCCCCACCTCCGGCGGGCGGGGCCCGACCCCGGAGTCATCTGCACCGCCTCGCGCTAAGGAGGAGCCCTATGTATCACGCGCGAGCGTTGCGCAACCCCCTCGCCGGATCAGGGTAGGGCGCGGAGCCTTGAGGTCGACCTAGAAGGAGGCGTCATGAAGGCCATGACTTATCGCGGGCCCTACAAGATCCGCGTCGAGGAGAAGCCCGATCCGCGCATCGAGCACCCCAACGACGCGATCGTGCGCGTCACGCTCGCGGCCATCTGCGGCTCCGACCTGCACCTGTATCACGGCATGATGCCCGATACCCGTATCGGCCACACCTTCGGCCACGAGTTCATCGGGATCGTCGAGCAGATCGGCTCGTCGGTGCAGAACCTGAAGGTCGGCGACAAGGTGATGGTGCCCTTCAACATCTACTGCGGCTCGTGCTTCTTCTGCGCCCGCGGACTTTACTCCAACTGCCACAACGTGAACCCGAACGCCTCAGCCATCGGCGGCATCTACGGGTACTCCCACAGCACAGGCGGCTACGACGGCGGTCAGGCCGAGCTGGTGCGAGTCCCGTTCGCGGATGTCGGGCCCACCGTCATCCCGGACTGGCTCGCCGACGAGGACGCCCTGCTGCTGACCGACGCCTTCTCCACCGGGTACTTCGGCGCACAGCTCGGCGACATCGTCGAGGGAGACACCGTCGTGGTGTTCGGCGCCGGGCCTGTCGGGCTCTCGGCGGCCCGTTCGTCGTGGCTGATGGGCGCCGGCCGCGTCATCGTGCTCGACCACCTCGACTACCGGCTGCAGAAGGCCCGCGACTTCGCCTTCGCCGAGACCTACAACATCTCGGAGTACAACGACATCGTGCTCCACATGAAGAAGATCACCGACTACCTCGGGGCGGATGTCGCGATCGAGGCCGTCGGGGCGGAGGCCGACGGCAACCTGACCCAGCACATCACGTCGGCCAAACTGAAGCTGCAGGGCGGTTCGCCGGTGGCGCTGAACTGGGCGATCGACTCCGTGCGCAAGGGCGGGAACGTCTCGGTGATGGGCGCATACGGGCCGCTCTTCAGCGCCGTGAAGTTCGGCGACGCCATGAACAAGGGACTGACGATCCGGGCGAATCAGGCGCCCGTGAAGCGCCAGTGGCCGCGCCTGTTCGAGCACATCCAAGCGGGGCACGTGCGTCCGAGCGACCTGGTGACGCACCGCATCCCCCTCGACCACATCGCAGAGGGCTACCACACCTTCTCCGCCAAGCTCGATGACTGCATCAAGACGGTCATCCTTCCCGCCGCCGCTTAGGAGCGACAAATGACCTACACCGCTGACAAGCCCGCCCTGACGCCGAGCTCCGAAGAGCTGCGCGCCCGCATCCCCGGCTGGGGTGCGGACCTCGACC
The DNA here is from genome assembly GCA_036280835.1 of Microbacterium sp. Classification (GTDB taxonomy): domain Bacteria; phylum Actinomycetota; class Actinomycetes; order Actinomycetales; family Microbacteriaceae; genus Microbacterium. The sequence continues at coordinate 3,521 of DASUQB010000235.1, forward strand.
CCGCGGACCGCCCGTCGTACCCCCAGGAGCGCACCGACCTCATCACGGGCGCGCATTGGGACTTCCCCGAGCGGCAGCCGGAGACCGCCGACCGCGAGCGCTCCATCGAGCACAAGTTCCTGACGCCCGTGTACGGCACGGCGCAGCCGCTGAAGGGCGCCTCGGGTGCGATCCGGCGCCTGGCCTACGACCGGTTCAGCGAGGCCCAGGCGGCGCACTGGCTGCTGCTGATCGTGGGCGACCGCGTGGATGCGATCGGGTCGCATGTCGTGTCGTTCGCCAGCCTCCGGCCCGATAATCCCGTCACGCAGACGGGTGTGCTCTCGGAGGGCCGGCGCCGCCCGATCGCCTCTCGGTTCGGCCGAGGACGCGTCGACCAGAAGCACGCATGGCTCGATCCGCTCATCGTCGCAGGGCCCTGGATCGCGGCGGCCGGCGCGCTCGTGTTCGTGGCCGCGCGCGCGGTGCGATTCGCGCGCGTTTCGCGTTAAGGTCGCTCTGTGGGGAGATTCATCTACGACAACGTCGGCAACGCGGTGGACATCGACGACCGGACCCTGGCGCATCTGCGCATCGTCATCATGAACAAGCTCCGGCGGTCGGAGTCGTTCATGTTCGACGTCGAGATGGGCGACGGCAGCGGACGTCGGAGCTTCTGGATGCACGCCTCCGTGCCCCTGCA
>DASUQB010000236.1:0-5109 GCA_036280835.1 Microbacterium sp.
TGCCGTCGTCGCCCTCGAGCTCGCTCGCCGCGATGTCGTGATAGCGGAAGGCGTCGGCGAGCACCCGCTTGTCGTCGTCGGTGACCGCCGCACCCTCGAGCAGCCCGATGGCCTCGACCGCCAGCGCGCGCGCCTCCGCCCAGTGCGCCTGGCGGAGGCGCACGCCCGCGTCGGTGACCGCGATCGAGGCCAGGATGCCGCGCCCCGACGCCCCGGCGGCCACGGCGGCGCGGCGCGCCTGCTTCAGGGTGCCCCTGGCTTCGTCCGGCCGCCCGAGCACGTTGAGGGCGTACGCGCGCTGGCGGTCGATGCGCGCCCGGGCCGCCGCATCCCGGTTCAGCTTGCGGGCCTTCTCGAAGGCCTCGAGGCCCTCGTTCGCGCGGCCGCTCGCGACGCTCACCCGACCGAGCGACTCCCAGAGGCCGGGCAGCCGGGCGGGCGGGGGGCGGAGGCGCCCCGCCGCGGCGACGGCGACCCGGTAGGCCCGCAGGGCGTCGTCGATCGCGAGGTTCGCCTCTGCCGCCTCGGCCGTCCGCACGGCGGACTCCTCCGCGTGGGCCCAGTCTCCGGCGGCCTCGTAGTGCACCGTCAGCATGGCGTCGACCGGGCCGGCGGCGAGCTCCGGCTCGGCGACGAGGATCGCGGCCACCGCCCGGTGCAGCTCGCGCCGTGTCTGGTAGTTGAGCTGCTCGTAGGCGACGTCGTGGAAGAGCTCGTTGCGGAACCGCACCGAGTCCTCGAGCAGCTCGAGGAATCCGGCGACACCCTCCGTCTCGGCCAGCTCGACCGGTCCGACGCAGCGGACGAACAGGGAGAGCGGCACGCCCCACCCGAGCACGGCGGCGCGGCGCACGACGGCCCGCTCCGACTCGGTGAGGGCGTCGATGCGCTCGCCGATGAGCTGCTCGATGCCGAGCGTCTCGCTTCCCGCCGAGAGCCCGGCGGCGAGCTCGGTCAGGTACAGGGGGTTGCCCCCGGCTCGGGCGAGCACGGGCATGAGGTCGCTGGGGAGCAGGGGGCGGCCCATCAGGGCCTCGACGAGGTCGCCGGCGTCGTCGTGCGGAAGGCCCTCGAGCGCGACCCGCTGACCCGGGATCTCCAGTCCGCCGGGCACATCCCGCCGGGCGAGGTACACCGCGTGCACCGTGTCGCCGCCGAAGACGTGCGCGAGGGCGGCCGCGGAGGCGTCGTCGACCCAGTGCGCGTCGTCGACGATCACGCAGGTGGATGCCGGCAGCAGATCCTCCATGAGGCGTCCGAGCACCGCGTGGGCGCGTTCCTGGCGGAAGGAGTCGTCGAGCGCGTCGACGGCATCGGTCGGATCGACCTCGGCGCCGACCGTCGGCGCGAGAAGCGGCAGCCAGGGCAGCAGCGCCGGCTTGCGTCGTTCGACGGCCCGGATCAGCGCCGCCCCCGCCTCGATCGCCGATGCGTCGGCCGGGATGTCGAGCAGCGGCCGCAGCAGCGCCTGGAGAGTGCGGTACGGTGCCGCGGCGGCGTAGCGGTCCCCGTCGGCCCGCACGATCCGCATCGTCGTGCCCTCGAGCGCCCGGGCCAGCAGGCGGGACTTGCCGGCGCCCGCACCGGCCACGATCGTGACGGCGCCGCCGAAGCCGTCGGCCGCGGCATCCCGCAGCGCCCGCAGCTTCTTCAGCTCCGCCTCGCGCCCGACGAAGGGCGCCTCCGGCTCGGCGTCCGGGCGGTGGCCCGGCCGGGTGACCACGGCGACGGGCACCGGGTGCGTCTTGCCCTTCAGCGTCAGCTCGCCGCCGTCCTCGACGTCGAACACGGTGACCGAGCGCTCGAGCGCGCCGCGCGCGACGAGCACCGTCCCCGGCGCGGCGCGGGCGGTCAGGCGCGCCGCGAGGTTGGTCGAGTCGCCCATGACCGTGTAGGTCTGGCGATACGTCGCGCCGACGAAGCCGGCGAAGACGCGGCCCGACGCGACTCCGGCCCGCAGCGCGTAGGGGGACGCGGCCGTGACGATCCGCTGCACGGCGGTGAGCAGCCGGCCCTCCGGATCCTCGACCGTCGTCGGTGCGCCGGCGGTGAGGAAGTAGCGGTAGCCCCCGGGCGCGGGGTCGACATCGAGCAGCGTCGCTCCGGTGTCCGCCACGGCGGCCTCCACCTGAGCGGTCAGCTCGGCCATCGCGGCCACGTCGTCCGCGTCCGGCGCATCCGGCACGCCCGACACCTGCACGAACCCGATGGCGGCCCACCGATGGTCCGGCTCGCCGTCGAGCAGGTCGGGCCGCTGCCCGAAGGCCCGGGGGAGGAAGCGATCGGCCGCCGCGCCGCGGCCCGCGCTCAGCGCCATGAGGCTCGCGGTCGCGATCGAGCCGGCGCGCAGCAGCCGGTGCGCGCCCGGCGTCCCCGGATCGGCGGCCACCTGCTTGGCGGGAAGGAAGGCCGCCGTCTGGTCGCTCACCAGGATCTGCCCGGCGCTCGCGGCCCCCTGCAGCTCGAGCACGCGCGAGGTGTCGCGCCCCGTCATGACGACGCTCACGTAGTCCGTGCCGGTGAGGAACAGCTCGAACGTGCCCGAGTGCACGCCCACCGACATCCGCAGCCTCGTGCGCGCGTTCGGCAGGTGGATGTCGCCGATGGCGGCGAGCACGCGATTCATGTTCCAGGCGGCGTGCACGGCGTGCTTCGCGTGGTCGTCGCCGGTGAACAGCACGAGCAGCGCATCGCCCGCGAACTTGACGACGTCGCCGCCGTCATCCGTCGCCGGCAGCAGCACGGTGAAGATGCGCGAGAGCGTCGCGATCAGCTGCTCGGTGCCCTCGCGGCCGGTCGCGGCGAGCTGTTCGGAGAGCGTCGTGAAGCCGGAGATGTCCACAAGCACGGCCGTGCCGTCGAACCTCCGGTGCGCGTCGGCGTCCGCCGGCAGGCCGAGCAGGAGGCGCGGGACCAGGGCGGATGGCGCGACGTGCGTGCTCAGTGCCGTCTCCTCTCCATCGAGATCGGGCTCGCGCGCGGCTGCCCGCGCGCGTGGGAAACGGGCGCATCCCCACGTGCGCCCTGGATGAAATATGGCACTCGAGCGGGTATTTGGCTATGGGATGGGGTGGAACCGGTCTCAGGACCGCTCCCGCCGCGGACCGGCGGGGGCGGGCGCCCCGGTAGCGTTGACGCCATGGTGAACTATCGGTACCTCGGCAACAGCGGCTTCAAGATCTCTGAGATCACGTACGGGAACTGGGTCACCCACGGCTCGCAGGTCGAGAACGACGCGGCCATCCAGACGGTGCATGCGGCCCTCGACCTGGGAATCACGACCTTCGACACGGCGGATGTCTACGCCAACACCGCGGCGGAGTCGGTGCTCGGCGAGGCCATCAAGGGCCGGCGTCGCGAGTCGCTCGAGATCTTCACGAAGGTCTACTTCCCGACCGGCCCGAAGGGCGCGAACGACACCGGACTGAGCCGCAAGCACATCATGGACTCGGTCAACGGATCGCTCACCCGCCTCGGGACCGACTACATCGACCTGTACCAGGCCCACCGCTTCGACTACGAGACGCCCCTCGAGGAGACCTTCCAGGCGTTCGCCGACGTGGTGCGTCAAGGCAAGGCCCTCTACATCGGCGTCTCGGAGTGGACGGCCGAGCAGCTGCGAGAGGGTTCCGCGCTCGCCAAGGACCTCGGCATCCAGCTCATCTCGAACCAGCCGCAGTACTCGATGCTGTGGCGCGTCATCGAGGGCAAGGTCGTGCCGGCCTCCGAAGAGCTCGGCATCTCGCAGATCGTGTGGTCGCCGATGGCGCAGGGCGTGCTCTCGGGCAAGTACCTGCCGGGCCGGCCGGTGCCGGAGGGCAGCCGCGCCACCGACGAGAAGAGCGGCGCCTCGTTCATCAAGAGCTTCCTCGACGACGACGTGCTGACGGCGGTGCAGAGGCTGAAGCCCATCGCCGAGCAGGCGGGCCTCACGATGCCCCAGCTCGCGATCGCGTGGGTGCTGCAGAACAAGAACGTGGCGGCGGCGCTCGTCGGCGCATCGCGCCCCGAGCAGCTCGCCGACTCGGTGAAGGCCTCGGGCGTCACGCTCGATGCCGAGGTCATGACGGCGATCGACGGCGCGCTCGCCGGGGTCGTGCAGGACGACGCGGAGGACACCTACCGCGTCTCGCCCAAGACCCGCATCGCGTAGACCAGGGACGGCGGGGGAGGATCCGACGATGGCGACCGTCAGCGCCGGCATCCTCCTCTACCGCCTCACGCCGGAGCCCGAGGTGCTGATCGCCCACATGGGCGGGCCGTACTGGGCGGCGAAGGACGAGGCCGCCTGGTCGATCCCGAAGGGCGAGTTCGACGAGGCGACCGAGGGCGCGATGGATGCCGCGCGACGCGAGTTCCTCGAGGAGCTCGGCGTCGCCGCCCCGGACGTCGCCTACGCCGAGCTCGGCACGTTCGCCTACTCGTCGGGCAAGAAGATCGTCGTGTTCGTGGGCGACGGTGAGGAGTTCGAGGCCGCGGACCTCGAGTTCGGCACGTTCGAGCTGGAGTGGCCCCCACGCTCCGGCCGCACCCAGTCCTTCCCCGAGGTCGATCGGGCCGAGTGGATGCCGGTGGCCGAGGCGCACCCGCGGCTGGTGAAGGGACAGCGCCCGGCGCTGGACGCGCTCACGCGTCACCTGGAGGAGGTCGGGGCCGCCGGTCCCTCGGGCGGTTGAGCCTCAGTCCGTCGCCGGCTGCGTGGTGACCGACATGTCGGGGCCGAGGGTGTAGCGGATGGACTGCCCGGGCGGGAACACCGACTCGGCGTCGCTGTCGGCGCGACCTGCCGGCAGCACGATCGAGATGCCGCGCGCCTGGATCGTCTCGGGGAGCGCGCAGGCGATCACGGGCGCCTCCTCGTCGCTGACCACCAGGCAGAGGGTGCCGTCGCTGGCGGGCCCCGCCCACACGGACCGGCCGTTCATGCCCCCGTAGGGCCGCAGCCTGTCACGGATGATCCGTCCGGCCGCGAGGTCGGCATCCGCGCCTTCGAGCACGTCCTCGCGCAGGCTGTCGAGGAACTCCATGTACCCCTCCTGCGACGACGCCCACGGCTGGTCGTCGACGGCGGGAATGGAGAACGCGGCGGCCAGGCGCGCGTCCGGTGCG
>DASUQB010000237.1:0-5869 GCA_036280835.1 Microbacterium sp.
CCATGGGCCCTCCTTTCGGACGTCGGTGGGTGGAAGGGGCCCGGGCCGCTCACGCGACCCGGGCCACCGATCGATCAGTAGCGGTCTACAGCCGGCGGCTCGACGAACTCGAGCACGGTGCCCGCCGTCGAGTTCCAGGCCTCTTCGTAGCTGCCGTCTTCATACGACTCCTCGAGGGCGTCGTTGATCCAGTTGCGGAACTCGGTGTCCTCGAGCGCCAGGCCGATGCCGTACGGCTCTTCGGTGAAGGGCTTGCCGACGACCTTGAACTCGCCTTCGTTCTGAGCGGCGAGGCCGGCCAGGATGACGTTGTCGGTCGAGACCGCGACGACGGTGCCGTTGCGGAGGGGCTCGAGGCAGTTGCTGTAGGTGTCTGTCAGGACCACCTCTGCACCGAGGGCCTCGAGGTTGGCGGCCGGGGTCGAGCCGGTCACCGAGCAGACGGGCTGACCGACGAGGTCATCCTCGCTCTCGATGTCCTCGTTGTCAGCGAGCGTGAGGATCGACTGGCCCGCCATGTAGTACGGACCGGCGAAGGAGACGACCTCCTTGCGCTTGTCGTTGATCGTGTACGTCGCGATGACGATGTCGACCTCGCCGTTCTGGATGAAGGGCTCGCGGTTGGCCGAGACCGACTCGACCCATTCGATGTTGTCCTCCGAGATGCCGAGCTTGCCGGCGATGATCTTGCCGATCTCGACGTCGAAGCCCTCCGGCACGCCCGAGGGTCCCATCAGACCGAACAGCGGCTGGTCGAACTTCGTGCCGATGGTGATCGTGCCCTCTTCGGCGAGGGTCGCCATCGTGGTGCCCTCTTCGAAGGTGGGCGCGGGCTCCGGAGTCGAGGCCTCGCCGCCGCCGTCGCCATCGCCCGCGCCGGTGCCGCCGGTCGCGCACGCCGAAAGGGCGAGAGCGCCGGCTGCCACCAATGCGAGGAGGGAAAGTCGTGTTCGCTTCATGTCCTAGTCCTTTGCTGTGTGGGCCGCTTGTGGCGGCCTCCGTTCAGGGTCTCGGCCGCGGTGCGGCGGCCAAGTCGAAGTCAGTGCTCGAGGATCTTCGAGAGGAAGTCCTGGGCCCTCGGGCTCTGCGGGTTGGTGAAGAAGGTCTCGGGGGTCGCCTCTTCGACGATCGCGCCATCGGCCATGAAGAGCACGCGGTCGGCGGCCTTGCGGGCGAAGCCCATCTCGTGCGTGACGACGATCATCGTCATCCCGTCGGCCGCGAGGCCGATCATGACATCGAGCACCTCGTTGATCATCTCGGGGTCGAGGGCGCTCGTCGGCTCGTCCATCAGGATCAGCTTCGGGTCCATCGCGAGCGAACGCGCGATCGCGACGCGCTGCTGCTGACCGCCCGAGAGCTGAGCCGGCATCTTCTTGGCCTGGTTGGCGACGCCGACGCGGTCGAGCAGTGCCATCGCCTTCTCCTCAGCCGCCTTGCGGGAGAGGCCGCGAACCTTGATCGGCCCCAGCGTGACGTTCTCGAGGACCGTCTTGTGCGCGAAGAGGTTGAACGACTGGAAGACCATGCCGACGTCCGCGCGGAGCGCCGCGAGCTGCTTGCCCTCTTCGGGGAGCACGGCGCCGTCGATGGTGATCTTGCCCGAGTCGATGGTCTCGAGGCGGTTGATCGCGCGGCACAGCGTCGACTTGCCGCTTCCGGAAGGACCGATCACGACGACGACCTCGCCGCGGGTGACCACGGTGTTGATGTCGCGCAGCACGTGCAGATCGCCGAAGTGCTTGTCGACGTGCTCGACGACCACGAGTGGCTCGCCGCGACGGACGTTGATATTGGATGTCTTCGGCGCAGCAGTGACATCTTCGGGTGTCGCCATGCCCCCACCATAGGAGGGCGCGCCCGTGCGGCGCAGGAGGTGGAGGGTGTCTTTACCGGAACGTAACAGTTGCGGAATGCGCCGCCGTCAGGACCGCTCGCGCTGGGCGAACGCCGTCTCGTAGAGGCAGACGCTCGCGGCGGTGGCGAGATTCAGCGACTCGGCCCGGCCGAAGATCGGCAGCCGCAGCGCGCGATCCGCGAGCGCCAGGCTCTCGTCATCCAGGCCCCTCGCCTCGTTGCCGAACAGCCACGCCGTCGGCTCCGCGAGCACCCCCTCGGCGCGGGCGGCGAGGAGGTCGTCCCCCTTGACGTCGGCCGCGATGACCCGGAGGCCCGCGGTGCGGGCGCGGGCGATGATCTGATCGAGCTCTCCCCCGACGGACACCGGCAGGTGGAACAGCGAGCCGGTCGTGGCGCGCACGACCTTCGGGTTGTAGAGGTCGACGGTTCGGCCGGTCAGCACGACGCCGTCCGCGCCCGCGGCATCCGCGGCCCTGATGATGGTGCCCAGATTGCCGGGATCGCGCACCTCTTCGCAGATCGCGATGAGCCTGGGCGAACCGCCGAAGATGTCCTTGACGGATGTCGGGGTCTGGCGTGCGACCGCGATGACCCCCTGCGGCGTCACCGTGTCGGCCATCGCGTCGAGCACCGCCTCGGTCGCGAAATCGATCTCGAGGCCGGCATCCCGGGCGGCCCCCCTCAGATCCGGATGCCGCTCCACGGCGGTGGGCGTGGCGAACAGCTCGACGACGCTCTCCGGCACGTAGGACAGGGCCTCCCGCACGGCCTGCGGTCCCTCGAGGAGGAACAGCCCGGTCTCCTGCCTTGCGCTGCGCTTGGTGAGCTTCGCGACCGCGCGCACGCGCGGGGAACGGGGGTTTTCGAGCACGCGCTCAGTCTAGGGGCGCGCGTCAGCGAGCCGGGGGTGTGGGGCGGAGCCCCACAAGGAGGCGCGCGTCAGCGAGCCGGGGTGTGGCGCGCGGAAGGGGCGCCCTCCCTGAGGAGGACGCCCCTTCTGTGATGCGTGACTACGCGGTGACCCGCGGGGCCGACGTGTCGGCGGGCAGCGCGGCCTTGGCCGTGGCGACCAGCGACGCGAAGGTCGCCGGCTCGTGCACGGCGAGCTCGGCCAGCATGCGACGGTCGACCTGCACACCCGCGAGGCCGAGGCCCTGGATGAAGCGGTTGTACGTCAGGCCGTTCTGGCGGCTCGCGGCGTTGATGCGCTGGATCCACAGGCGGCGGAAGTCGCCCTTGCGCTTGCGACGGTCGCGGTATGCGTAGACGAGGGAGTGGGTGACCTGCTCCTTCGCCTTGCGGTACAGGCGCGAACGCTGACCCCGGTAACCGGAGGCACGCTCGAGGATGACGCGACGCTTCTTGTGGGCGTTTACGGCCCGCTTGACTCTAGCCATTTCTCATTTTTCCTATCGTGTCTCGGGCGCGTCAGCGGCCGAGGAGCTTCTTGGCGACCTTGGTGTCGGCCTTGGACAGAACCTGGTCCTGGTTCAGGCGACGCGTGCGGCGGCTCGACTTCCCCTCGAGGTTGTGGCGCATTCCGGCCTGCTGCTTCTTCAGCTTTCCGCTGCCGGTGATCTTGAAGCGCTTCTTGGCACCCGAATGGGTCTTCTGCTTCGGCATCTTCCGTGTTTCCTTTGCTGGGGCCCTGCGGGGCTTCGTTGTGTGTGCTGCCCGACGAGCGGGAGTCTGCGGTCCTACTCGGCGGGTGCCGGAGCAGGCGTGTCTGTGTTCGTGCTGGGGGCGGGACTCTTGGCCGCGGGGCTCTTCGCCGCCGCTGCCGCGATGTTCTTCGCTGCCGCCGCCGCCGGGCTTTTGCCGGGCACGACCGCGGGTCGGGACGGTGTCGGCGCAGCCTTCGGCGTCGCCGCCTTGGCCGGTGCCGGCGCCTTGGCGGGTGCCGCCTCGGCCGGGGCTGGTGCCTCCGCCTTCGCGGGAGCGGGTGCCTCGGCCCTCGCCGGTGCCGGTGCCGGTGCCTCAGCCTGGGCCGGTGCGGGCGCCGGAGCCTCGACGGGTGCCGCTGCCGGCTCGGCCGGTGCGGCCGGCGCCTCGGCTGCGGGCACCGTCATCGGCGCCGCGACCTCTTCGGGCGCGTCGTCGGCGAACGGAGCCGAGTCGGAGGCCGGGCCGCGCGCGCTGCGTGCGGCTTCCTTGTTGGCAGCACGCACGGCGTTCTGCTCCGTCTTGACCTCGGACTTGTTCTTGTGCGGTGCGACGACCATGACCATGTTGCGGCCGTCGATGGTGGGGTTGGACTCGACCGTGCCGAACTCCGCGACCTCTTCCGCGAACTTGCGGAGCAGGCGCACGCCCTGCTCGGGGCGCGACTGCTCGCGGCCGCGGAACAGGATCATGGCCTTGACCTTGTCGCCGGCCTGAAGGAAGCCCTCCGCGCGCTTGCGCTTGGTCTCGTAGTCGTGCTGATCGATCTTCAGGCGGAACCGGACCTCCTTGAGGACCGTGTTCGCCTGGTTGCGTCGGGCCTCCTTGGCCTTCTGCGCTGCCTCGTACTTGAACTTGCCGTAGTCCATGATCTTGACGACGGGCGGCTTCGAGTTGGGAGCCACCTCGACGAGGTCGAGGTCTGCTTCCTGGGCAAGACGAAGGGCGACCTCGATGCGGACGACGCCGATCTGCTCGCCTGCCGGGCCGACGAGTCGGACCTCCGGCACGCGGATGCGGTCATTGGTGCGGGGATCGCTGATGCGGAACTCCTCTTCATGCGGATTCAGCCACCGCGACGCGAGGATTCGTGTCACGGGCGAATTCGGTTCACAGTCCACCCGGCACGTGCAGCGCCTGCACCCTGACTACCCCTGCGCTGGCGGCGCGAAGGCGGAGTGCTGTGACCCGGTAGCCTGGAACGGCAAGCGCGGGTGGGATGTGAATCCTCTTTCGAGCCGGAGCAGAACGCTCCGGAGCCCGCCCAAGTCTAGCAGAGAGCAGCGCGTGAGCACGATTCCAGTCCCCGGCCCCTCCGACAGCGACGCGAGCGGGGATGACGCACGTCAGGCCCAGTGGGAAGAACGCGAGCAGGCCGCGGCATCCGCCACCCGCGACATCGCCGATGTCCCGGCCGTCGAGGTGATCACCACGGCCGCCGTCCACCTGCTCAGCGCCGCCGCCGTCAAGGTCGGCCTCGCCGACGACCCCGAGTCGCAGATCGACCTCGACGAGGCGCGCAAGCTGATCAACGCGCTGGCCGGGCTGATCACGGCGGCCGCGCCGGAGGTCAGCGACATGCACGCGCGTTCCCTCCGCGACGGCCTTCGATCGGTGCAGCTGGCCTTCAGAGAGGCATCCGTCATCCCCGATCCGATCGGCAAGGGTCCCGGCGAGAAGTGGACGGGTCCCGTCAACTAGCCTCGAGCGTCACGGCGCCGGAACGGATGCCGCCGGCAGGGCGGCTTCGACGGCGGCGAGCGTGACGCGCACGGCCTCGGCATCCGTTCCCGCGTTGCTGACCGAGAACCGCAGCACCTCGCGGTCGCGCCAGCGCGACGTCGACGCGAAGGCCACCCCGTCCGAACGCAGGGCGTCCGCGAGCGCGCGCGTCTCCCCGTCCGTAGGCAGCGCGACGCAGACCTGGGTGAACACGACGTCGTTCAGCACCTCGAGGCGCGGCATCGCGCCGAGCCCGTGCGCCAGATCGCGCGCGGCATCCGCAAGCCCCTCGATCAGGGCGGCGACCCCGTCCGATCCGCGACATCGCAGCACCGCCCACACCGGCACGCCCCTGGCACGGCGCGAGAGCTCCGGCACGTGCTCGTGCGGGTCGCCGTCGATAGAGGCGGTCGCCGCGAGGTAGCTCGCGTTCCCGGGAAGACCGCCGGGCGTCGGGCGCGCCCTCAGGAGCGCGACAGCGGATCTCCTGAAACGAGCGTGACGGTGAGGGAGTCCACAAGTACAGCGATGCGGTCATCGGCCGCCCAGCGCTTCGCGAGCCGGGCGAGCACGCCGTCGAGCGCGGCGCGGTCGAGCCCCGCCATGAGCTCCAGCCGCACGATCA
>DASUQB010000238.1:0-8981 GCA_036280835.1 Microbacterium sp.
GTGAGGCCGTGCACCAGCTGCAGCAGCTGCACCGTGAACTCGATGTCGCGGATGCCGCCGGGGCCGAGCTTGAGCTGGTAGGCGATGTCCTCGGAGGGGATGTGCTCGGTGACGCGCTCCCGCATGCGCTGCACGCTGTCGACGAAGTTCTCGCGGGCCGCGCTGGTCCAGATCTTCGGCTGCACGGCGCTCACGTAGGCGGCGCCGAGCTCTTCGTCGCCGGCGATCGGGCGCGCCTTCAGGAGGGCCTGGAACTCCCAGCTCTTGGCCCAGCGGTCGTAGTACGCCAGGTGGGAGTCGAGGGTGCGGACGAGTGCGCCCTGCTTGCCCTCGGGACGGAGGTTGGCGTCCACCTCCCACAGCCCCGGCTCGATCTCGGCTCCCGAGATGCCGCGGATCGTCTGCACGGCCAGCCGCGTCGCGATGTCGATCACTCGGCTCTCCGGGATGACCTCTTCCCCGGTGGGGCGCGCGCCGCCGACGAAGATGACATCGACGTCGCTGACGTAGTTGAGCTCGCGGGCACCGGTCTTGCCCATGCCGATGATGGCCAGCTGCGTCGCCGACACCTGCTCGCGCGGGAAGAGCCCGGCGCCCGCCGCACCGGTCGAGATGCGGGTGCGGGCGACGGCCAGGGATGCCTCGAGCGCTGCCCCCGCGGCATCCGCCAGCCGTGCCGAGACGGCCCGCACGGCCTCGACCGGGTCGGCGCTCAGCAGGTCGTAGACGGCGATCTGCGCCACCAGGCGGCGGTAACGCACCCGCAGCGCGCACCACGACGCCTCGTCGCCGCTCGCGGCGAATCCGTCCACCGCACCGACGGAGTCCAGGAGCGCGTCCGTCAGCTCGGCGCTGGAGGGCAGGGCCGTGCCGGCGGTGCGCAGATGCGTCAGCTCATCCGGATGCCGGAGGTAGAAGTCGGCGAAGCCGGTCGAGGCGCCGAGCAGCGCCCACAGGGCGCGGCGCCCGCGGTCGTCCTCGAGCACCTCCCGCACCGCATCGGCGTCGCGCCGCGCGACGCGCACCATGCCGCGCACGCCCGCGTCGGGATCGCCCGCCGTCGCGGCATCCGCCGTGAGCAGCTCGCGCGAGAGCCCCGTCGTCTCAGCGAGCTCGGTGAGCTGCGCCTCCGCCTCGCCCAGGCTGCTGAAGCCGAGGCGCGCGAGGCCCGTGAGGGCGGAGGAGCGATCGTTCGAGGACATCGGCGGAGGTCGCCGGATCAGAGCATCTCGAGGTTGCTCTTCAGCTCGAAGGGCGTGACCTGCGAGCGGTACTCCTGCCACTCCTTGCGCTTGTTGAGCAGGACGTACTGGAACACCTGCTCCCCCAGCGTCTCGGCGACGAGCTCGCTCTCCTCCATGTACTCCAGGGCGTGGTCGAGGCTCGCCGGGAGCGGCGCGTAGCCCAGCGCGCGGCGCTCGGAGTCGGTGAGCGACCAGACGTTGTCCTCCGCCTCGGGGGGAAGCTCGTAGCCCTCCTCGATGCCCTTGAGTCCGGCCGCGAGCATGAGCGCGTAGGCGAGGTAGGGGTTCGCCGCCGAGTCGAGCGCGCGATACTCCACGCGGGACGACTGGCCCTTGTTGGGCTTGTAGAGCGGCACGCGCACCAGCGCCGAGCGGTTGTTGTGGCCCCACGTGATGAAGCTCGGAGCCTCGTCACCGCCCCACAGCCGCTTGTAGGAGTTGACGAACTGGTTGGTGACGGCGGAGATCTCGTTCGCGTGACGGAGGAGCCCCGCGATGAACTGCCTTCCCACCTTCGAGAGCTGGTAGGTCGCGCCCTCCTCGTAGAAGGCGTTCACGTCGCCCTCGAAGAGCGACATGTGCGTGTGCATGCCGCTGCCCGGCTTGCCGCCGAGGGGCTTCGGCATGAACGTCGCGTAGACGCCCTGCTCGATCGCGACCTCCTTGATCACGGTGCGGAACGTCATGATGTTGTCGGCGGTCGCGAGGGCGTCCGCGTAGCGCAGGTCGATCTCGTTCTGGCCCGGGCCGCCCTCGTGGTGGCTGAACTCGACCGAGATGCCGAGGTCCTCCAGCATGCGCACCGATCGGCGGCGGAAGTCGTGCGCGGTTCCGCCGGGCACGTTGTCGAAGTATCCGGCCGAGTCGACGGGCTCCGGGCCCTCGGGCCCGTAGGACGAGGACTTCAGAAGGTAGAACTCGATCTCCGGGTGCGTGTAGAACGTGAACCCGCGGTCGGCGGCCTTCGCGAGGGCTCGCTTCAGCACATGCCGGGGATCGGCCACGGCGGGCTGCCCGTCCGGCGTCGTGATGTCGCAGAACATGCGGGCGGTCGGATCGATCTCGCCCCGCCAGGGCAGGGTCTGGAACGTCGTGGGGTCGGGGTGGGCGAGCAGGTCGGACTCGTAGCTGCGCGTCAGTCCCTCGATCGCCGAGCCGTCGAAGCCGAGGCCCTCGCTGAAGGCCCCCTCGACCTCGGCCGGGGCGATCGCCACCGACTTGAGCGTGCCGATGACGTCGGTGAACCACAGGCGCACGAACTTGACGCCTCGTTCCTCGATCGTGCGAAGAACGAAGTCTCGTTGCTTGTCCATAGAGTCCCTGGATTCCCTTCGGCCCGTGACGTCTCAGACTACTTGTCGTCGGTGCCGTGTTCCGTCGACGCGGGGGTGCCCCAGGAGTTCTCGCGGGCCTCCTCCTCCGCCCACGCGCGCGAGCGCTCCTTGAGCAGCTCCGGCGCGTGCGCGGCATCCGCTTCGGTGTCGAAGGGACCGGCTCGGTCGATCGCCGGCGATTCGTAGCCCTTCTCGACCTTCCCGGTCGTGAAGTTGTACCAGTACTTCTCGTCGTCACGTGTCACGATGACTCCTTCGGTTCCTGAGCCTGTCGGGGGCTCGGCTGTCTCGATCCTACTGATCGCGAGCGTCCGGCCTCGCTAGGGTGGAGGCATGACACGGGGTGCGACGCAGGCGATCGGAGTCGACATCGGCGGGACCGGCATCAAGGCCGGAATCGTCGACCTCACGCAGGGCAAGCTCGCAAGCGAGCGCATCCGGGTGTCGACTCCCGAGGGCGCCGAGCCCGAGGACGTGCTCGCGGCGGTGCGCGAGGTGCTCGGCACCCTCGCGGTGAGCGACTCGGACCTCGCGCTGGGCGTCGCGTTCCCCGCGATCGTCAAGGGCGGTCGCACGCTGTCAGCGGCCAACGTCTCGAAGCGCTGGATCGACTTCGAGGCCGAGAAGTTCTTCGAGGACGGCCTCGGCCGCGACATCCACTTCGTCAACGACGCGGATGCCGCGGGCATCGCCGAAGTGCGCCACGGTGCGGCGAAGGGCCAGGACGGGCTCACGATCCTCACCACGCTCGGCACAGGCATCGGCTCGGCCATGATCTACGACGGCGTGCTCATCCCGAACTCGGAGCTGGGCCATGTGCAGCGGGCCAAGCACGGGGGCGACGCCGAGACGTTCGCCGCGTACTCCGCGATGGAGCGCGAGGACCTGTCGTGGAAGGACTGGACCGAGCGCCTGCAGTGGTACTACTCCTACATCGAGTTCCTCTTCTCCCCCGACCTGTTCGTCGTCGGGGGCGGAGTCTCCAAGCACCCGGAGAGGTTCCTGCCGCTGCTGAAGCTGCGCACGCCGATCGTCCCGGCGGTGCACCGGAACTCGTCGGGCATCATCGGGGCCGCGAGCCTGGCGGCCGACGGACCTCCCGCGGTGGTCGAGGCGAGCTGATCGGGGCCGGTTCGCACGGGCGGCCGGTGAAGAGGCGAATGGGCCGGCCTGTACGCCGGGTTCTGTCCGGGGGCGAAAGCCCCGTGGACGGTCATCTATCTCGGCGACACGTTGCCGTGCCGCTCCAGCGGCCTACCCGGGGACTCGGCGGGCCGCGTCAACATCCCCTGTCTGACCTTGCTCCGGGCGAGGTTTACCGAGCGGATCGCGTCACCGCGACCCCTGGTGGTCTCTTACACCACCGTTTCACCCTTACCGGGGCGAACCCCGGCGGTCTGTTCTCTGTGGCACTGTCTCGCGGATCACTCCGGGTGGGAGTTACCCACCGCCCTGCCCTGTGGAGCCCGGACGTTCCTCGGCGCGAGCGGCGGACCGCACGCGACGTGACCGTCCAGCCGACCCATTCGCGTCACCATTCTACCGGGGGGCCTCAGCCCTTCTCCGCCGTCTCCGCGATGCGCAGGTCGAGGGGGAAGTCGATCGGGAAGTCGCCGAAGAGCAGGCGAGAGGCGGATGCCGCGGCATCCCGCACCGCGTCGGCCGCGGCATCCGCCAGCTCGAGCGGCACGTGCAGGATGACCTCGTCGTGCAGGAAGAACGCCAGATGCGGGCGCCGGGCGAATGCCGCGCCGGAGCGCGGGGCGGCGGCGTCCTCCCCGACCTCGCCGAGTTCGTCAAGGCGGCGACGCAGGTCGGCCATCCACGCCAGCGACCACTCCGCCGCGGTGCCCTGAACGATGAAGTTGCGGGTGAAGCGGCCCCGGTCGCGGGCGCTCTGGCGGGCGCGCCGCTCGTCGGCCGGCAGCGCGGCGTGGTCGCCGGCGCGGGACTGGGCTTCGCGCCACCCGGTCGACGGCGGTGGGGAGCTGCGGCCCAGCCACGTCGTGACGATGCCGCCCTCCTCGCCCGTGCGCGCGGCCTCGTCCACCAGCGCCATCGCGCGGGGGAAGATGGTGCGCAGGCGCGGCACCAGCCGCCCGCTGCTGCCGGTCGTCGCCCCGTACATCGCCCCGAGCATGGCCATCTTCGCGTCGGCCCGGGTCTCCACGGCGCCGCGTTCGACGATGCCGGCGTAGAGGTCGCGACCGCGTGCCGCCTCTGCCATGGCGGTGTCGCCCGCCATGCCCGCCAGCACCCTCGGCTCCAGCTGCGCCACGTCCGCGACGATCAGGGTCCAGCCGGGGTCGGCGCTCACCGCTGCGCGCAGCTGACGGGGCAGCTGCAGCGCTCCCCCGCCGGAGGAGGCCCAGCGGCCCGTCACGACGCCTCCCGGAACATAGACGGGCCGGAACCGCCCGTCCTGCACCCAGGTGGCGAGCCAGTGCCAGCCGTTCGCGGAGTTGAGCCGAGCGAGCTTCTTGTACGCGAGAAGGGGCTCGATGACGGGGTGATCGTGCTGGGCAAGCTCCCAGCGGCTCGTCGACTCGACCAGGATGCCGGAGCGATGAAGCGCCCTCAGCAGCTTCGGCTGCGAATCGAGGCTCAGCGCCGGGTCGCCGAGCGCCTCGCGCACCGCGGCCGCCGTCCGCTCGAGCTCCGCCGGGTTGCCGCCGCCGACGGGACGCGGGCCGAGGATCTCGGTGAGGATCGCATCGTGGGCCCGTTCGTCCCACGGCACCCCGGCGGAGCGGAGCTCCGAGGCGATGAGGGCGCCGGCCGATTCCGCGGCCATGAGCAGACGCAGACGCCCGCTCTGCGGGCTCGCGGCCACCGCCTCGCGCTGGCGGGCGAACTCGGCGACGGCGGGTTCCAGACCCTCTGGCACCCCGTTCGCCCCGCCGGCGTCGGACACGTCGAAGAGGGTGTCCGCGGAGGAAGCCGTGTCCACCGGCGCGGCGTCCCACTCCCGTGCGGCGCGGAGCGCCGCGGCGGACACGGTGTGCGCGCTGTCGCGGAGGATCGCGTGGCAGAGCCGGAGGTCGTGGCACCGGGCCACGCGCACGCCATCCGCGAGCAGCGGCCCGTACCACGTGGGGGTGTCGCTCCAGACCCAGCGCGGCGCGTGCGCACGTTCCTGGTCTGCGACCCAGGCATGGAGTTCTCCGGCTGCCGGCTCGGCGCGACCGAGGTCGTCAGCCGCGGCATCCATCAGCAGCGCCCGTGCGCTGCCGTCGGCGCCCCGCCCCAGCAGGATCCAGGCGGGCTTCCGGTCAGCGGGAGGGCTGGAGGTCACGGCGGAAGCTCTCGCGCCGGTCCATCGACTCGTTCGCCGCGGCATCCGCTCTCTTGTTCGAGAGCCTCGGCACCCATTCGAACGTGACGGCCCGACCGGCGATGAGCTGCTGCGCCCTGCGCGCCAGCACCTGCATGTCGGGGTGCTTCACCTTCCACCGTCCGGTCATCTGCTCCACGACGAGCTTGGAGTCCAGGCGCACGTGTACCGACGCGTCGGGGTCGCGCTCCAGCGCGGCCTCGAGGCCCGCGATCATGCCGTTGTACTCGGCCACGTTGTTGCTCGCGATGCCGACGTAGACGCCGAGTTCGGTGAGCACATCGCCGGACTCCGGGTCGATGACGACGGCTCCGCCCGCGGCGATGCCCGGGTTCCCGCGCGATCCGCCGTCCGCCTCGACGAGCAGCCGCGTCACAGGCCCGACTCCTCCGTGCGGACCAGGATCGAACCGCACTCCGGGCAGGTCACGATCCGGTCCTCGGGAGCGTTCCGCAGGGCCTGCAGATCGGTGCCGGAGAGGACCATCCGGCAGCCTTCGCAGGTGCCGCGGGTGAACAGCGCCGCGCCCGAGCTGCGCAGGGCCACCTTGTCGTAGTACGCCACCAGGTCGGCGGGCAGGGAGGCGACGATCGCCGCGCGGTCTCGGGCGATGTGCTCGAGCTCGGTCGTCGCCTCGGCGACCACCGCCTTCGCCTCCGCGGAGAGACGCGAGCCCTCGGCGTTCGTCGCGTCGACCACGGCCTGCTGGGCGGCGACGGCGGCTTCCGCCTGCTCGAGCCGCTCCATGACGTCGAGCTCGGCGTCTTCCAGGTCGCTGAGCCGCTTCTTCAGGCTCGCGAGCTCGTGCTCGAGCGCTTGGGCGTCTTTCGAATTGGAGGACGCGGCCAGCCGCCCCGCGTCGCGCGCACGCCGCGCCTCGGCGACAGCGACGTCGGATTCGAGGCGCGAGAGCTCGACCTGCACGTCGTCGCGCACGCCGGCGCGCAGCGACAGCTCGTGTGCCTGGGCCGTGCGCTGGGCCGTCAGCTCCGCGATGCGAGCCGCCTGCGGCGGGGTGCGTCGTGCCGTCTCGGCACGACGGGCGCGCCGATCCAGGTCGGCGACGTCGAGGAGGGCGCGCTGGTCTGCGGGGCTGGCATTCACTCCACCAACCTAACGCCCGCCCCGGGGCGTTCGCGATGAAAGCAGACGGTGGGCCCTGCCGGGATCGAACCGACGACATCCACGGTGTAAACGTGGCGCTCTACCAGCTGAGCTAAAGGCCCGTGCGCGACAAGTCTAGGCGAGCGCCGCCGCGCGTCCCGAAGAGCACCGTCCGCCCGCGAAATGGATAGGCTTGAAGCGGGCGCGTTGTGCACGGCCGACAAGCCGCCCGTGCCCCCAGAGTGATTCCCAGGCACGATCTGCCAGAAAAACCGACGAAAGGCCGCGCGTGACCGTTCACGACCAGGATCCGTATTCGCAGGGCCAGCTCGACAGCGACCCGGACGAGACCGGCGAGTGGCAGGAGTCGCTCGACCAGCTCGTCGCGGCGAAGGGCCCTGCTCGCGGCCGCGAGATCATGCTGAGCCTGCTCAAGCGCTCGAAGGACCTGCACCTCGGCGTGCCGATGGTTCCGACGACGGACTACATCAACACGATCGCCCCGGAGAACGAGCCGGAGTTCCCCGGCGACGAGGAGATCGAGCGCCGCTACCGGGCGTGGATCCGCTGGAACGCGGCGGTCACGGTGCACCGTGCGCAGCGCCCCGGCATCGGCGTCGGCGGTCACATCTCCACGTACGCCTCGTCGGCGGCGCTCTACGAGGTCGGGTTCAACCACTTCTTCCGCGGCGCAGATCACCCCTCGGGCGGCGACCAGATCTTCATTCAGGGGCACGCCTCCCCCGGCACATACGCCCGTGCGTTCCTCGAGGGACGCCTCACGGAGGCGCAGCTCGACGGCTTCCGCCAGGAGAAGTCGGCGGCGCCGAACGGCATCCCCTCCTACCCGCACCCTCGTCTGATGCCCGACTTCTGGCAGTTCCCCACCGTCTCCATGGGGCTCGGACCGATCAACGCCATCTACCAGGCGATGACGAACAAGTACCTCAGCAACCGCGGCATCAAGGATGTCGGGGACTCGCACGTGTGGGCGTTCCTCGGCGACGGCGAGATGGACGAGGTCGAGAGCCGCGGCCAGCTGCAGGTCGCGGCCAACGAGGGACTGGACAACCTGACGTTCGTGGTGAACGCCAACCTCCAGCGCCTCGACGGGCCCGTGCGCGGAAACGGCAAGATCATCCAGGAGCTCGAGAGCTTCTTCCGCGGCGCGGGCTGGAACGTCATCAAGGTGGTGTGGGGGCGCGAGTGGGACGAGCTGCTTTCCCGCGACACCGACGGTGCGCTGCTGAACCTCATGAACGTCACGCCCGACGGGGACTACCAGACGTTCAAGACCGAGAGCGGCGCCTACGTGCGGGAGAACTTCTTCGGCCGCGACGAGCGCACCGCCGCCCTGGTCAAGGACTACTCCGACGACCAGATCTGGGGCCTCAAGCGCGGCGGTCACGACTACCGCAAGGTGTACGCGGCCTACAAGGCGGCCGTCGAGCATAAGGGACAGCCGACCGTGATCATCGCGAAGACGATCAAGGGCTACGGCCTGGGCCCGCACTTCGAGGGGCGCAACGCGACGCACCAGATGAAGAAGATGACCCTCGATGACCTCAAGCTGTTCCGCGACGCGATGCACATCCCGATCACGGACGGCCAGCTCGAGGAGAACCCGTACCTGCCCCCCTACTTCAACCCGGGCCCGCAGGACGAGAGCATCCAGTACATGATGGAGCGACGTCGCGACCTCGGCGGATTCGTCCCCGAGCGCCGGTCGACGCACGTCGGCCTGGCCCTGCCCGGCGACGCCGCCTACGCGCAGCCCAAGAAGGGCTCCGGCACTCAGGAGATCGCCACCACGATGGCGTTCGTCCGCCTGCTGAAGGACCTGCTCCGCTCGAAGGACTTCGGCCACCGCATCGTGCCGATCATCCCCGACGAGGCGCGCACGTTCGGCATGGACGCGTTCTTCCCGACGGCGAAGATCTACAACCCGAACGGCCAGCACTACAC
>DASUQB010000239.1:0-6379 GCA_036280835.1 Microbacterium sp.
GGGGGTCGTCTTCGACACAGGGTGCTCCATTGGGGAAGTGGGCACGGCGACGTGCCCAGCGCGTCCTGCGACCGTAGCAAAGGCGGCCGACAAACTGCAAGCGCTTACATCATGAGAAATCCCTCACGCAGCGCTTCGTCTGCTTCCGCGCAAATCCGGGGATCGCAAGCGCTTGCATATCGGCAAGGGTCACAGGCGCTCTACGAGCGTGGCGTTCGCGAGCCCGCCGCCTTCGCACATCGTCTGCAGGCCGAAGCGGCCGCCCGTCGCCTCCAGATGGGCCACGAGCGTGCCGAGAAGCCGCGTGCCGGACGACCCCAGCGCATGCCCGAGCGCGATCGCCCCGCCCCAGGGGTTGAGCCGCGCGGGGTCGGCACCGAGCTCGGCCGCCCACGCGAGCGGCACCGACGCGAACGCCTCGTTCACCTCGTAAGCGTCGATGTCGTCGATCGAGAGTCCGCTGCGCTCGAGGATGCGCCGCGTCGCCGGGATCGGGCCGGTCAGCATGAACAGCGGATCGTCCCCGACGACCGCGAACGCGTGGAAGCGCGCGCGCGGGGTGAGTCCGAGCTCGGCCGCCTTCTCCTCGCTCATGATCAGAGCGGCGGACGCGCCGTCGGTGAGGGGCGAGGAGTTGCCGGGGGTGATGCGCCACTCGAGTTCGGGGAACCGAAACGCCAGCTCGTCGGTGCGGAAGGCGGGGCTCAGCCCCGCGAGCCCGTCCGCCGTGGTCGACGGCCGGACGGTCTCGTCGAGGATCCTGCGCTCGACCGGAACGGCGGCGGACGCCTCGCCGTCCCCGGGCTCGACCGGCACCACCTGCGAATCGAAGTCGCCCCGGTCCCAGGCCTCCGCGGCGCGGCGATGCGACTCGGCGGAGAACGCGTCGAGTCGCTCCCTCGAGAGTCCCCACCTCTGCGCGATGAGCTCGGCCGACACGCCCTGATTGACGAGCCCTTCGGGGTACCGCGCCCGCAGCAGCGGGGAGTTCGGCGTGCCGCCGGCGGCCGACGAGCCGAGCGGAACCCGGCTCATCGACTCGACGCCGCCCGCGATCACGATGTCGTACGCGCCGGCGATGACGCCCTGCGCCGCGAAATGTGCGGCCTGCTGGCTCGACCCGCACTGGCGGTCGATCGTCGTCGCCGGCACCGTCTCATCGAAGCCGGCCGCGAGCACCGCGTTGCGCGCGATGTTGACGCTCTGATCGGCCACCTGGCTGACGCAGCCCAGGAT
This sequence comes from Microbacterium sp., assembly GCA_036280835.1. Classification (GTDB taxonomy): domain Bacteria; phylum Actinomycetota; class Actinomycetes; order Actinomycetales; family Microbacteriaceae; genus Microbacterium. The sequence continues at coordinate 1,237 of DASUQB010000239.1, forward strand.
GACGTCGTCGATCTGGCGGGACTCGAGACCATTGCGCTCGAGCACCGCGCGGAGCACGCCGGCCGCAAGGTCGACCGGGTGCACTCCGCTCAGCGCACCGCCGGGCTTGCCCCGCCCGGTCGGCGTGCGGACGACATCGACGATGACGGCGCCTGTGGTCATGGCTGCTCCCACTGCATGAACGGACGGATCTCCAGCTGGCCGTTGCGGGCCATCGGATGACGGGACGCGATCTCGATCGCCTCGTCGAGGCTGTCGCACTCCAGGATGTCGAAGCCGCAGATGACCTCGACCATCTCGGCGTAGGGCCCGCGGGTGACGAGCGTCTTGCCACCGCGCACCTTGACGACGGTGGATGCGGTCGGCGGCTCCAGCACCTCGCCCATGATCCGCTTTCCGCTCGCATCGAGCGGATCGACCCACAGGTCGACATCGGACTCGTCGGGCACCTCGTCCGGGGCGGCCGAGCTGACGACGAACATCATGTACTTCATGGATTCATCCTTCCTTCGTGGAACGGTTTCATCCAGGGCGTCGAACGATGCCGCGGGATGTCGACCGTTCCGTCAGAAGTTTTCTCCGGGCCAGCGGATCAGGACTCCACGTGCCGTTCGTCGACCCCGTTGTAGGCCGACAGCGGGCGGATGAGGGCGTTGGATGCCGCCTGCTCCATGATGTGGGCGGTCCACCCGGTGACACGGGCCGCAACGAACAGCGGCGTGAAGGTGAGGGTGTCGAAGCCCATCAGGTTGTAGGCCGGCCCCGAGGGGTAGTCGAGATTCGGGTAGATGCCCTTGCGCGCGACGAACTGCTTCTCGAGTTCGCGGTACAGCGCGGCGAGCTGCTCGGCGCCCTTGGCCGGGTCGTCGGAGTAGTGCTCGACGAGGGTGTCGAGGGCGGCCTTCATCGTCGGCACGCGGGAGTCGCCGTTCTTGTAGACGCGGTGGCCGAAACCCATGATCTTGCGCTTCTCGGCGAGGGCCGTGTCGAGCCAGGCCTCGACCGCGGCGGCCTCGCCGATCTCGTCGAAGATGTGCATGACCGCCTCGTTCGCGCCGCCGTGCAGCGGGCCCTTGAGGGCGCCGATCGCTCCCACGACGGCGGAGTGCAGGTCGGCGAGCGTGCTCGTGATGACGCGTGCGGTGAACGTCGAGGCGTTGAACGAGTGCTCGGCGTACAGGATCATCGAGACGTTGAAGGCGTCGACCACGACGGGGTCCGGCTCCTCGCCGAAGGACATGAAGAGGAAGTTCGCCGAGTAGTCGAGGTCATCGCGCGGGGGGATGACGTCCTGCCCACGGCGGCGGCGCTGATCGTAGGCGACGATCGCGGGGAGCTTCGCGAACAGCAGCATGCTCTTGCGGAGGTTCGCCTCCGGGCTCGCGTCCTCGGACTCGGGGTCGGACGCGCCGATCACGGAGACGGCGGTGCGCACGACGTCCATGGGGTGCGAGGTCAGCGGGACCAGGTCGATCGCGGCCTTCACGTTGTCATCGAGCGCGCGCTGGGAGCGCTCGACGCCGCGGAACTGCGCGAGCTCGTCGGCGGTCGGCAGCTCGCCGTTCCACAGCAGGAACGCGACGGACTCGAACGGCTGGGTCGCGGCGAGCTCCTGCACGGGGTAGCCGCGGTAGAGCAGGCTGTTGCTCTCGGGATTGACCTTCGAGACGGCCGTGTAGTCGACGGTGACGCCGGCGAGGCCCTTCTTGATCTCTGGTTCTGTCATTGCGGTGCTCCTAGCGCTGGATCTCGAAGTTGAAGACGCTGGTGTCGAAGTGGTTGTAGCCCTCGTAGTCGATGAGCTCGTAGAGGTCGGCGCGGTGCTGCATCTCGCCCAGCATGGAGGTCAGATGCCCCTCCTGGTCGAGGGTATCGAGCGCGCGGCCCGCCGCCCCCATCGCCGTGCGCAGCAGCGACACCGGCCAGATCACGATGTTGATGCCGACGTCGGCCAGCTGCTGCGAGCTGAAGAGCTCGCTCTTGCCGAACTCGGTCATGTTCGCGAGCAGGGGCACATCGAGCGCCTCGCGCATCGCGGCGAACTCGCTGAGGTCGCGCATGGCCTCGGGGAAGATCGCGTCGGCACCGGCATCCACCAGCGCCTTCGCCCGGTCGATCGCGACATCGAGCCCCTCGACGGCGCGGATGTCGGTGCGCGCCATGATCAGGAAGTTCGGATCGCGGCGCGCGTCGGCGGCCGCGCGGATGCGCTTGATCGCGGTGCCCTCGTCGACGACCGCCTTTCCGTCGAGGTGACCGCAGCGCTTCGGGTTGATCTGGTCCTCGATGTGGGTGCCGGCGAGACCGGCGTCCTCGAGGGTCTGGATCGTGCGCGCCACGTTCATCGGCTCCCCGAAGCCGGTGTCGGCGTCGATGATCGCGGGCAGCTCGGTCATCCGGGCGATCTGCTGTCCGCGGCCGGCCACCTCGGTGAGGGTCGTCAGGCCGATGTCGGGCAGGCCGAGGTCGGCGCTCAGCACCGCCCCCGAGATGTAGACGCCGTCGAAGCCCTTCTGCTCGATGAGCCGCGCGCTCAGCGGGTTGAACGCGCCGGGGAACCGGAGCAGCTCGCCGCTCGCGAGCCGCTCCCGGAACAGCCGGCGCTTCTCGGCCGCCGGGGTCTGGGCGTACAGCATCAGCGATCCGCCTTTCGGTCCCTGAGCGAGCGGAGCGAGACGAAGGGCCACATCAGAAGAGCCCCTTCGGGGCCGGGGCACCGGCGAGCACACCGGTCTTGGCCACGATGGTCAGCTGCGCGACCTCGGCGGCGGTGAGTTCGGGCAGGCGCTGCACGAGCTCGAGGAATCGCTCGATCTCGTCCTTCTCGAGCACGGGCTCGGCCAGCAGGCGGAACTTGCGGATGTAGTCCTCGCGGCCGAACGGGCGAGCGCCGAGCGGGTGCGCGTCGGCGACGGCGATCTCGTCGACCAGCTCCGTGCCGTCGGCGAAGCGGATGACGACGCGGCCCCCGAACGCCTTCTCGTCGGGGTCGTCGGAGTGGTAGCGGCGCGTCCACTCCGGGTCCTCGGCCGTCGTGATCTTGCGCCACAGCGCCACGGTGTCTTCGCGTCCGGCGCGCTCGGGCGCGTAGGAGTCGACGTGGTGCCAGCCGCCGTCCTGCAGCGCGACGGCGAAGATGTACGGGATCGAGTGGTCGAGCGTCTCACGGCTGGCGGTGGGGTCGTACTTCTGCGGGTCGTTCGCGCCGGAGCCGATGACGAAGTGCGTGTGGTGACTGGTGTGCAGCACGATCGACTCGATCTCCTGCCCCTCCGGTCCCTGCCCTTCGACAGGCTCAGGGACCGACCGGAGCTCGGGGCGTTCCTTGTGCAGCTTGCGGGCGAGATCGATCCACGCCTGGGCCTGGTACTCCGCCGAGTGCTCCTTCGTGTACGAGTCGAGGATCGCGCGCTTGGGCTCGCCCTCGGCGGGCAGCGGCACCTCGTAGGCGGCATCCGGGCCATCGAGCATCCACGCGATGACACCGTCTTCGCCCTCGTAGATCGGGCTCGGCGAGGTCTCGCCGCGCATCGCGCGGTCGACCGCCTCGACGGCCATCTTGCCCGCGAACGCCGGGGCGTGCGCCTTCCAGGTGGAGATCTCGCCCTTGCGGCTCTGGCGGGTGGCCGTGGTCGTGTGCAGCGCCTGGCCGACGGCCTGATAGATCGTCTCGGTGTCGAGGCCGAGGAGCGTGCCGATGCCGGCGGCGGCCGAGGGGCCGAGGTGGGCGACGTGGTCGATCTTGTGCTTGTGCAGGCAGATCGCCTTCACGAGGTCGACCTGGATCTCGTAGCCGGTGGCGACTCCGCGCACCAGAGCGGCACCGTCGGAGCCGACGTGCTGGGCGACCGCGAGGATCGGCGGGATGTTGTCGCCCGGGTGCGAGTAGTCGGCCGCGAGGAAGGTGTCGTGGTAGTCGAGCTCGCGCACGGCGACGCCGTTCGCCCACGCCGCCCACTCCGGGCTGGACCGGCGCTCGAGCGCACAGCCGAAGACCGTGGCGCCGGAGCCGCCGATCGACACGGCGTGGTCGAGCGCCTGCTGGCGCGCGGCGCTCACGGGGGCGCGGGTGAGGGATGCCGCGGCCACGGCCGCGTTGTCGATGAACCGGTTGATGATCATGTCGATCACGTCGGGCTCGACCGCCACCGGGTCGGCGGCGATCTCGGCGATGCGCCAGGCGAGCTGGCCCTCGCGGGCGAGCTGCTCGTCGCTGCGGTGGACGCGGAGGTGGTGCGTGACGGTCATGGCCGGCCTTTCTGAAGGTGCGGGCCCCTGCGGCGCGGGGGCACGGCGGCCCCCGATCCCGGCGAGGGGTCCGGCAGGGATTCGAGGATGTTCGTGAGCGCGTTGTGCAGGTGGACGTGCGTGGCGTGCGCGGCCAGGTCGGCGTCGCGGGCGGCGATCGCCGACGCGATCAGGCGGTGCTCCGCGACGGACTGGGCGAGGCGAGCGGGCTTGTCGCGGGCGAGGCGACGCACCCTCACGAGGTGCGTGCGCACGGTGCGCAGCGCCCCGGTCAGGTAGTCGTTGGCGACGGCGGCGTCGAGAGCCGCGTCGAAGCGGGCGATGAGGGCGTAGTAGGCGTCGCGCTCTCGGTCCGCGTCGATGCCGGCGCGGGCGAACTCGTCGGCGAGCGCGGCGAACTCCGCGGCATCCGCCCGCGCGGCCGCCAGCCGTGCCGCCGTCTCCTCCAGCGCGCGCCGCACCTCGAAGAGCTCGCGGATGTCGTCGGCATCGACATCGGTGACGACGGTCACGCGCGGTGACTGCTGAGCCACGAGACCGTCGGCGGCGAGGCGCCCGAGCGCCTCGCGCAGCGGGGTGCGACTCACACCGAGGCGCGCGGCCTGCTCCGCCTCGCCGAGAACGGCACCGGGAGGCATGATCCCGCTCTGGATCTCATCGAGGAGCGTCTCGTATGCCCGATCGCTCGCGCGCATGCCGACCTCCTTCTCGATGATCCCCGCAACAGTGTATACACAGACCCCGAAATGGTGCCACCGGAGCCCCAATGTGTTCACCTTGGTATACAGTGCCGCGCCTCGAGCGCGGTGCTTCACACTCTTCACAAATTCGTGAATCGGGCGTACCCTCGCCGTCATGGCCACCGTCATCCGCACCGCGGACCTCGTCAAGCGCT
>DASUQB010000240.1:0-4219 GCA_036280835.1 Microbacterium sp.
TGCCGAGCAGTGACTGGAGCAGTCCCCCCGCCGCGCCGAGCGCGGCCCCGACGAGGATCGCCATCGACAGCCGCGGCGCGCGCACCTGGAAGACGACGTACGACTCCACCCGGTCTCCCCCGCCGGCGAGCGTCCTCAGCAGATCGGCGGGGGCCAGGGGGTAGTCGCCGATCGAGAGGGAGAGCGCCGCGACGAATGCGACGGCGAGCAGGACGGACGCCACGACCAGGGTGCGACGGCGCCGCACCCGGGATCGGATCTTGAGCACGGTGGAGGTCACAGCGTCACCCGCCCCGGTCGCAGGACGATCGAGATGAGCACCGGCGCGCCGACGAAGGCGACGACGAGACCCGCCTGCACCTCCCCGGGGGGCGCGATGACGCGGCCGAGCACATCGGCGACGAGCAGCACGACGGCGCCCGCCGGTGCGCCGATGGCCAGCAGCCAGCGGTAGTCGCCACCGACGAGGGCGCGGAGAGCGTGGGGCACGAGAAGCCCGACGAAGACGATCGGGCCCGCGATGGCGGTCGCGCTGCCGCACAGCAGCACGGTGGCGATGATGCCGAGCACGCGGGTGCGCGCGACGCTGTGCCCGAGGCCGGTCGCGGTGTCGTCGCCGAGCGCCATGAGGTCGAGGCCGCGCGCGGAGGCGAACGCGATGACCGCACCGACGACAAGCGGCAGGAGGACCACGGCGACGGTGTCGAGCCCGCGCGCCGTCAGCCCCCCGACCTGCCAGTAGCGGAAGACGTCGAACGCCGTGATGGATGTCGTGAGGATCAGCATCGTGACGGCCGTGAGCCCGGCCGTCACGGCGGCGCCGGTGAGGGCGAGCTTCGCCGGGCTGGAGCCGTCGGGACCCCGTGTGCCGATCACCGCGACGATGACCGACGCGAGCGCGGCGCCGGCGAACGCGAACCACACGAAGCCGGAGGGCGCCGTGATGCCGAAGAGCGTGATCGCGACCAGGACGGCCACGGACGCACCGGCGTTGACCCCGAGGAGCCCGGGGTCGGCGAGCGGATTGCGGGTGAGGCCCTGCATGAGGGTGCCCGCCAGTGCCAGGGCGGCGCCCGCGAGCACGCCGATGGCCGTCCTCGGCACGCGCTGCCCGAGGATCACGCTGTGGTCGTTGATGGACAGGTCGGGACGCAGCAGCGCCTCGATCACCACCGCGGGCGCGACGGGACGCGCCCCGATCGCGAGGCTCGCCCCGATCATCAGGAGCAGCAGCGCGAACGCGATGAGGAGCAGCAGACGCCCGCGCCGATCGCGAGCGGTGGTCATTCCTGTCGCTCGGACTGACCGAGTCGCCAGTAGCCCATGAACGCGACGCGCTTGCGGTCGACGCCGCAGCCCTGCACGAGGTGGCGCCGGAGGCCCTTGACCATGGCCGCCTCCCCCGCCATCCAGGCGTAGAAGTCGCCTTCGGAGTCCTCGGGGCTCTCCCACAGCAGATCCACGTCGACGTCGACATCAGCGAGCACCTGACGACGCGGCGCCGCGGCGGCGGCGAGCACCTCGGGGGCGCCTTCGCACCACGACGTCACCGCCTCGGTGAGCGCGGCGCCGTGGGCGCGATCGCCCCTCGCGAGCCACGAGACGCGGAAGCCCTCCGGGAGCTCCAGGTCGAGGAAGTCCGCGGCGGTGGGGACCTCGATGAAGGCGTCGACCGCGTACGACTCGTCGAGCGACTCGAGGATCGCGCTGATCGCCGGGGCGGCGGTCTCATCCCCCGCCAGCACGACGCGGCGGGCGGTGCCGGGGTGCCAGTCCAGCCCGAGGCGGAAGCCCTCGCTGCGCTGGTCGGGCCCGACCACGACGATCTGCTGACCCGCGACGGCCTGCTCGGCCCAGGCGCCGGCGGGGCCGGCGTCGTGGTGCACGACGAAGTCCACGAGAAGCCGGCGCGCTGCCGGGTCGACGCGGCGCACCGTGTACGTGCGCAGCGGGCTGCGCGTCGCGGACGGGATGTCGCGCCATGCGGTGTACCAGTCGCCCGCGTCGATGACCTCGTCGTCGTGCTGCCCGATGTCGCTGAGGCTGCCGTCGGCCAGCGGAAGGATGAGCTTGACCCGCTGGTCGAGACCGGCGGTGCCGAACACGTCGAAGTCGGGACCTGTGAAGGCGACGCGCACGAAGTGGGGCGAGAGCCGTTGCACCTCGGCGACGGTCGCGGCATAGGGGCGGTACGCGGGGCGCGTGCGAACGGCGGTCGAAGAGCTCACCCAGTTAGGTTAGCCTTACCTCGCTGGCGAGGCAAAATCGGGCCGACTCATTGCGCGGTCTTCTGCGTCGACACCTCATGCGCGTGTCCCAGTCGCAGCCCGGGAATGAGGGCGAGCAGCGCGAGCGCGGTGGCGATGGCGAACACGGCCGGGAAGCCGGCATCCGCCGCGTGCAGCGCCGTGAAGACCAGCCCCATGATCGCGATCGTGGCGGAGGCGCCGATGGAATCGGAGATCGAGAGCGCCGACGAGTTGAAGCCCTGGTTCTGCGGCGTCGAGTACGCGAGCGTCAGCACCGTGAGCCGCGGGTACATCAGGCCCATGCCGGCGCCGGCGAGGGTCCAGCCGGCGATGAGCACCCAGGGCGCCCAGCCGAGGAGCGCGGTCGCGCACGCGATTGCGGTCGACGCCGAGAGCAGCGCGATGCCGATCAGGGTGATGCGGGTGTTGCCCAGCCGGTCGCCGAACCGCCCCTGGATGTCGGCGAATCCCGCCCACGCCAGGGCCGCCGTCGTGAGGCCCAGTCCCGCCCATGTCGGCGAGAACTCGTACCGGTCGATGAGGAGGTACGGCACGTAGATCTCCGCGCCGAACAGCGTCCCGGCGATGAGCCCGCGCATCAGCACGACGCTCGGCAGGCCGCGACCCGCGCGCAGCGTGCCGCGCGGCAGCAGCGGCCGGGCGGCCAGGGCGATGACGAGGAGGGATGCGGCGGCCGCCGCGACGCCGAGCGCCGGCAGCTCGCCGGAAAGGCTCAGCGCGAGCACACCCGCCGCGACGATGACCGCGAGCACGAGCCGGACGGCGACGCTTCCGTTCGCCGCGGGCGCGTCGGAGTCCAGGTCGATGCCGCGCAGCTTGATCGCCACCATGGCGAAGGCGATGAGGGTCAGCACCGCGACGCCGAGGAAGACCCAGCGCCAGTGCAGGAACTCCGCGACGGCACCGGCGAGGAACGGCCCGATGAGGGAGGGGACGACCCACGCCGCCGAGAACGCGGCGAAGACCCGGCCGTGCAGGGCGGGCGGATACACGCGCGCGACCACCACGTAGAGCGCGACGGTCTGCCCGCCCGCGCCGAGGCCCTGCACGAGGCGCCCGGCGACGAGCAGCTCCATCGAGACGGCCAGTCCCGCGATCAGGAGGCCGATCACGAAGAGGGCCGTCGAGGCGTAGAGCGGCGCCACCGGCCCCGCGCGGTCCGCCCAGGCTCCCGTGGCCACCATGCCGATGACGCTGGTCGCGAGCGTGGCGGAGAACGCCACGGCGTAGAGGGCCGCGCCGTCGAGCTCCTGGCTCACGACGGGCATGACCGTCGTGACCGCGAGGGCCTGCATCGCCGAGAGGAAGATCAGCGCGACGGCGCCGACCGTCACCCAGACGATGCGGGGATCCCAGATCCCTGTGGGCTCCTCGCGCGTGCGCTGCCCGGTCACGAGCCGACGAGCGCGCCGACGCGCGCCATCGCGTCGCGCAGCACCTCGGGCGAGCAGCCGAAGTTGATGCGCACGTGCCCTTCGCCCTCGGCGCCGAACGAGGGGCCGAAGTGGAAGGCGACCTTCGCGTCACGCAGGATCCGCTTGGCCGGGTTGCGGCCCCACCCGAGAGCCGTCAGATCGACCCAGGCGAGGTAGCCGGCGTCCGGCGCGATGTATCGCGCGCCCGGCAGGTGCTCCGCGAGCAGGTCGCCCAGCAGGCGGCGGTTCTGATCCAGCGTGACCAGCAGCCCGTCGAGCCAGGAATCGCTCTCGAGGGAGAGTGCCGCGACGCTCGCGAGCATCCCCAGCTGGGACGTGCGCCACTCGACCTCGACCGGCATGCCCCGTACGACCCGGTCGGGCCGCTCCCCCGCCGTCACCATGACGGCGCACTTGAGCCCCGCGAGGTTGAACGCCTTGCTGGCGGATGCCACGGCGAAGCCGATCTCGCGGGCCTCCGGCGCGGCGTCCAGGAACGGGGTGAAGGGCACGCCGGGCTGCGTGAGCGGGGCG
>DASUQB010000241.1:0-6027 GCA_036280835.1 Microbacterium sp.
GAGCGGCGCCTTTCCCATTTCCGGCAAGTGGAACGGGGTATTGGACCACTCGTCGAGAAGCGGGTCAACCCCCTAACGTACCGAGGGCCGCCTGCGTAGCGTCGATCCGGTCGTCGAGGGAAGGTGTGCGTCCCCGTACACCGCCTCGACGGGCGAACAGGGAGTGTTCGTCGCACGACAATGATGCCGGACGACAGCCCGGCATCCGGGAGGGAAGTAACCATCATGCAAAAGAAGAAGCTGATGACGGGCCTCGGAGCCTTGGCACTTTCGATGACGATGGCTCTGGGCGTCGCCGGACCCGCGCAGGCCGCACCGCCAGCTCAGGTGTCGCAGGCGCAGGTGCAGGCGCCCAAGGCGACCGCTGACCCGCTTGAGATCGTCGCCCCCGCCACGAGCACGCTCGGTGCCGGGACGTTCACAGGCACGTTCACGCCGACCGGCTTCGAGGTCGTCGATGGCGCGCTTCAGGTCGTCGGTGACCTGACGGATGCCTCGCTCACCGTCGGCAGCGTCGTGACGCCGGTCGCCGATCAGCTCGGCACCACGCTCAACGTGATCGGTGCCGCGGACACCGCGTGCGACATCCTCTCGCTGGATCTCGGACCGCTGAACCTCGACGTGCTCGGCCTCGTGATCGATCTGAGTGCGATCAACCTCGACATCACGGCCGTCCCCGGACCGGGTAACCTCCTCGGCAACCTGCTGTGCGCCGTTGCGGGTCTGCTCGACGGTGGCAACCTCGGCCAGGGCATCGCCAACATCCTGAACCGCCTGCTCGGCCTGCTGGGCTAAGCGAGCGCTTCTCGGGAGCAGTATCCACGATCGGGTGGGCGGCTTCGGCCGCCCACCCTTTCGTGGCCGATCCGATGTAGGCTCCAGGAAAGGCCCCGAGGCGCGATGCGCTCGGGGCCTTTCCCATGCGCGTCCGCGGCTGGACTCGTACGCGGGCCGCTGTACTCGTACGCTGGCGGCTGGACTCGTACGCCCGCCGAGCCGTGCCGCCGATGCGCCCAGGGCTTCGCAGCGCTGCGGCTCAGAACCAGGCGCTCTCGCGCACCTCGCGCATCGCGACGCGGCGCGTCTCGGGGGCGAGGCGGTCGAGGTACAGCTTGCCGTCGAGGTGGTCGGTCTCGTGCTGCAGGGCCTGCGCCATGAGGCCCTCCCCCTCGAGCACGACGGGCTCGCCGTCGAGGTCGATGCCCTCGACGCGCGCGTACGGGTACCGCAGGGCGTCGTGCCACAGACCGGGAACCGAAAGGCATCCCTCGCCGACCGGCTCGGGCTCCCCGCGCACCTCGACGACGCGCGGGTTCAGCACGTAGCCGATGTCGCCGTCGATGTTGTAGCTGAAGGCGCGCAGCGCGACCCCGATCTGCGGGGCGGCGACGCCGGCGCGTCCGGGGGGCTCGACGGTGTCGACGAGGTCGCGCACGAGCGCGCGGACGCCCTCGTCGATCTCAGCGATGGGCGCGCTGGGCGCGCGGAGCACGGGGTCGCCGAAGAGGCGGATGGGACGGACCGCCATGGCTCAGGCGGCTGCGGCCTGCTGAGCGCGCAGGCCCTCCACGACCTTCGCGGCCAGCGTGCGCGCGGCCAGCCGCGTCTCGGGCTGCAGGTCGCGGAAGGAGATGGCGCTGCCGACCGCGATGAGCGGGTCGTACGGGATGCGGACGACGTCGCGCACCCGGCTCTGGAAGTGCGTCTGCACCTCGTCGAGCCGCACCACGGGGGCACCAGGCGAGGCCTGGTTGAGCACGACGATGGCGTTGCGCACCTGCTCGCTGTAGCCGTTCGCCTCGAGCCAGGTCAGCGTCTCGGAGGCGAGACGGGCCTCGTCGATGCTGAGACCCGCGACGACCACGAGCTGGTCGGCGAGGTCGAGCGTCGCGCCCATCACGGAGTGCACGATGCCGGTGCCGGTGTCGGTCAGCACGATCGAGTAGTAGTGGGCGGCGACCTGCGCCACCTCGCGGTAGTCGACGTCGCTGAAGGCCTCGGAGACGGTGGGGTCGGTGTCGGACGCCAGGATGTCGAGGCGCGTCTCATCACGGGCCACGATGTTCGAGATGTCGTTGTAGCCGGAGATCTGCGCACGCGCGCGCACCAGGTCGCGCACGGTCTTGCCGCTCGGCCGGGCGATGCGGTCGGCGAGCGTGCCGCGATCGGGGTTCGCGTCGACGGCGATGATGCGGTCGTCGCGGGCATCGGCCAGGGCCATGCCGAGCAGGGCCGTGACGGTGGTCTTGCCGACGCCGCCCTTGCGGGAGAGCACCGGCACGAAGCGCGCGCCGCCGAGCAGCGGGCCGGCGATGCGAACGCTCAGCGCCTTGCGATCCCGCGCGCGCTTGCTGTCGCCGAGGTTGATGCGCCGGCCCGAGAGCGAGTACAGCAGGTGTCGCCAGATGCCCTCCGGCTCGGGCTCGACGACCTGCTTGTGCTCCAGCAGGCGGTCGGTGGTCAGCAGGTCCGGAGTCTCGCGGTCGGCCGTGGTGAGGTCGTCGAGGCGCTTGGATGTCAGGTTGATGTCGTGGCGCAGCATCGGCCGCGGTGCGACCTCCTGCTTCGCATCCGCGCGCACGGCGGGCGCCGGCGCAGGCGGCGTCACCGGCTGCGTGGCAAGCGGCGCTGTGGCGGCTCGCGCAGCGGGCGCGGGCGCCGGGACGACGGGCTCTTCCACCACGATCTCCTCGACCTCCGACTCGAAGTGCTGAGGTTCGACGCTAGCCGACTCCGCGGTGTCCCAGCCAGCCCCCTCGAATTCCGGGCCGGACTGCTCGGGCGCCTCGATCTCGGCGCGCGGAGCGGGCTCGGGCCACGGTGCGTCGTGCGGGATCTCGATCACGATGTCGGCGGTGTGGATGTCCTCGTGCTGCTCGCGCCCGAAATCCTCGTGCTCCACGTGCTCGGCGTGGACGATCTCCCCGGTCTGGGCGTCGCCCGGATCCGTCGACCCGAAATCGGTCGGCTGGTGAGCGGGCTCCCCCGCCTCGAACCCCTCGCCGGTCGCCTCGACGGCCTCTTCGTCCACCTCGACGCGGTCGTCCACCTCGACGTAGCCGTCGTCGACGACCTCGTCGTCGCCGTACTCGTCGTCGTCGTGCTGCGTCGGCAGCGACACGTCGACGTGCGAGATCGAGCCGCTGAGGATGTCGATCCCGGTCGTGTCGAGGCCGCCGGTTTCGGCGAGAACGCCGTTGCCTTCGTCGTCGTTCGGCTCGAGATTATTGCGGTCGGGCGTCACAGAAATCCACTCCCCAGAGGTGCGGCGAGTGCGTCTCGCCTCCTCCAGGCTAATGCGAGGGGCGGATGACGACCAAAAGGTCTCCGGCATCCACCTGCTGCGTCGCCCCGATCGCGAGCCGCTCGATGACGCCTCCCACGGGCGCGGTGATGGCCGCCTCCATCTTCATCGCCTCGATCGACGCCACCGGCTGACCGGCTGCGACGGTGTCGCCGACATCGGCCTTGAGGGTCACGACACCCGAGAAGGGCGCCGCCACCTGACCCGGCTTGGACGTGTCGGCCTTCTCTGCCTCGCGCACATCGACCTGGATGCTGCGGTCGCGCACGAACACGGGTCGCAGCTGACCATTGAGCGTGGTCATGACGGTGCGCATGCCCTTTTCGTCCGCGGCGCCGATGGCCTCGAGCCCGACGAAGAGGCGCACGCCTCGCTCGATCTCGACGACGTGCTCCGTGCCGGGGGCGAGGCCGTAGAGGTAGTCCACGGTGTCGAGCACCGAGAGGTCGCCGAACGCCTCGCGCACGGCCTCGAACGCCTTCGTCGGCGCCGGGAAGAGCAGGCGGTTCAGCGTGCTCCGCCGCGAAGCGGCGTCGCCGTCGAGGGCGGCGGTGTCGGCATCCGTCAGCGGCGTCACGCCGATCTTCACGTCGCGACCCGCCAGCACCTTCGTGCGGAACGGCTCGGGCCAGCCGCCGGGCAGGTCGCCGAGCTCGCCGGCCATGAAGCCCACGACGGAGTCCGGCACGTCGTACTTGCCGGGGTTCGCCTCGAAGTCGGCCGGATCGGCCTTGACGGCCGCGAGGTGCAGCGCGAGATCTCCCACGACCTTCGACGACGGCGTCACCTTGGGCACACGCCCGAGGATGTCGTTCGCGGCGGCGTACATGTCCTCGATGAGCTCGAAGTCCTCCGACAGACCGAGGGCGATCGCCTGCTGGCGGAGGTTCGACAGCTGACCGCCCGGGATCTCGTGGCGGTACACGCGACCCGTGGGGCCCGGGAGTCCCGACTCGAACGGCCGGTACAGGTGGCGCACGGCCTCCCAGTACGGCTCGAGGTCCGACACTGCGTCGAGGTCGAGCCCCGTGTCGCGCTCAGTGTGCGAGAGCGCGGCGACGAGCGACGACAGCGACGGCTGGCTGGTGGTGCCCGACATCGGCGCGGCGGCCGCGTCCACGGCATCCGCCCCCGCCGCCGAGGCGGCGAGCAGGGTGGCGAGCTGGCCGCCGGGGGTGTCGTGCGTGTGGACGTGCACCGGCACGTCGAAGTTCTCGCGGAAGGCCGAGACGAGGGCGGATGCCGCGGCCGGCCGCAGCAGGCCGGCCATGTCCTTGATGGCGAGCACATGGGCGCCCGCGTCGACGATCTGCTCGCCCAGGCGCAGGTAGTAGTCGAGGGTGTACAGGTCCTCCGCGGGGTTCAGCAGGTCGCCCGTGTAGCAGACGGCCACCTCGGCCACGGCGGTGCCGGTCTCGAGCACCGCGTCGATGGCCGGACGCATCTGCGACACGTCGTTGAGCGCATCGAAGACGCGGAAGATGTCGACGCCGGTGGATGCCGCCTCGCGCACGAACGCGTCGGTGACCTCGGTGGGGTACGGCGTGTAGCCCACGGTGTTGCGGCCGCGCAGCAGCATCTGGATGGCGACGTTGGGCAGCGCCTCGCGCAGGCTCTCGAGCCGCTCCCAGGGGTCCTCGCCGAGGAACCGGAGGGCGACGTCGTAGGTCGCGCCTCCCCATGCCTCGACCGAGAGCAGCTGCGGCGTCATCCGCGCGACATGCGGCGCGACCGCCAGCAGGTCCTTGGTGCGCACGCGCGTCGCGAGCAGGGACTGGTGGGCGTCGCGGAAGGTGGTGTCGGTGACGGCGAGGGCCTTCTGAGCCCGAAGGTCGGCGGCGAAGCCGGCGGGGCCGAGCTCGAGCAGCCGCTGGCGCGAGCCGGCGGGCGGCGGCGTCAGCAGGTCGATCTTCGGCAGCTTGACGCGCGGGTCCACGTGCAGCGGGTTCTCGCCGTTCGGCTTGTTGACGGTCACGTCGACGAGCCAATTGAGCATCCTCGTGCCGCGGTCCTTCGACTCGCGGCCCTTCAGCAGCTGCGGACGCTCGTCGATGAACGACGTGCTGACATCTCCCGCGATGAACGACGGGTCATCGAGCACGGCCTGCAGGAACGGGATGTTGGTGGACACACCGCGGATGCGGAACTCGGCCAGCGCGCGCCGGGCGCGGGCGACGGCGGACGGGAAGTCGCGCGCCCGGCACGTCAGCTTGGAGAGCATCGAGTCGAAGTGGGGGCTGACCTGCGATCCCGCGGCCGTGGTGCCGCCGTCGAGGCGGATGCCGGCGCCGCCGGGCGAGCGGTACGTCGTGATCTTGCCGGTGTCGGGGCGGAACCCCTGCGTCGGGTCCTCGGTCGTGATGCGGCACTGCAGGGCGGCGCCGCGCAGGCGGATCTCGTCCTGAGCGAGGCCGAGCTCGGCGAGGGTCTGGCCGCCGGCGATGCGCATCTGCGACTGCACGAGGTCGACATCCGTCACCTCTTCGGTGACCGTGTGCTCGACCTGGATGCGGGGGTTCATCTCGATGAAGACGACCTCGCCGGTGCGGGGGCCCGCGGTCTCGAGCAGGAACTCGACGGTGCCGGCGTTCTGGTAGCCGATCGACTTGGCGAAGGCGATCGCGTAGGCGTGCAGGTTCTGGCGGATGCCCTCGTCGAGGTTCGGCGCCGGGGCGATCTCGATGACCTTCTGGTGCCGGCGCTGCACCGAGCAGTCGCGCTCG
>DASUQB010000242.1:0-5567 GCA_036280835.1 Microbacterium sp.
GGTGCCCCGGGGTCTTCGACCCCCAGGTGCGGAGGGACTTGAGGTCGTCGAGCTCGAGCCCGAACCCGCCCAGGTACAGCTGCACGTACTGCGTGAGCGAGGAGTGTCCGGCGGAGAGGATGAACCGATCCCGCCCCGGCCAGTTCTTCTCCGCCGGATCATGCCGCATCACACGCTGGTAAAGCAGATACGCCGCCGGAGCCAGGCTCATCGCCGTCCCCGGGTGCCCATTGCCCACCTTCTCCACGGCATCCGCCGCAAGAACACGCGCCGTATCCACAGCCCGCTCGTCGATCTCGTCCCAACGCAGTTCCGACACCGGACCGCCTTTCGTGGAAGGGAGAGCGCTCGCCCAGCTCAGCATGGATCGCCGCGGTGCAGGTTCCAGGGGAGTGGGAGCGAGGGCTCGGTGTGTGTTCAGCATAGCGAAGCGGTATTCCGCTCCCGATATGCCTTGACCTATGTGACGCAGTGTGCCAGCAGGCGGAACGCGCTCTGTGACGGCCCCGTGTCCGAACGGTTGCGGGGTGCTCTCATGGCGCCGGAGGCCGTTGTGAGCGCCCGGGTCGGGTCGGCCCGATGCCATAGACTGGAGAGCGATCTGCTGGCGGTCTTTACGGGGGCGATGGACATCATGACGACGTCGGGGCTTGCGACGCCCGTTGCTCCCCGAACCCTCGGCCGCACGATCCGCGCGTATGTGGCGCTCACGAAGCCCCGCGTGCTCGAGCTGCTGCTCGTCACGACCGTTCCCGTCATGATCCTCGCGGAGGGCGGGTTCCCGAGCCTCTGGCTCGTGCTCGCCACGGTGATCGGCGGATCGATGAGCGCCGGCTCTGCGGCCGCGTTCAACATGTACCTCGACCGCGACATCGACGCCCACATGCAGCGCACGGTGAACCGCCCTCTGGTGACGGGCGAGGTGTCGCCGCGCGGAGCGCTGATCTTCGCGTGGACGCTGGCCGTGGCATCCACCCTCTGGCTGTGGGTCACCACGAACTGGCTCGCGGCGACGCTGTCGGCATCCGCCATCTTCTTCTACGTCGTGATCTACACGATGATCCTCAAGCGCCGCACCGAGCAGAACATCGTGTGGGGCGGCATCGCCGGATGCTTCCCCGTGGTGATCGGCTGGACGGCGGTCACCGGATCGCTGGCGTGGGCGCCCGTCATCCTCTTCGCCCTCGTGTTCCTCTGGACGCCGCCGCACTACTGGCCTCTGTCGATGAAGTACAAGGAGCAGTACGACGGCGTCGACGTGCCGATGCTCGGAGCGACGCGCTCCGGCTCGCAGGTCGGACTGCAGGTCATCCTCTACGCCTGGGCGACGGTGGCGTGTTCGCTGCTGCTCGTGCCGGTGGCGCAGATGGGCGTCGTCTACACGGTCTCGGCTCTCGTGTTCGGCGGCTGGTTCATCTACGAGTCGCACCGCCTCTACAACCGCGCGGTGCGCGGCACGGAGCCGGCGCCGATGCGCGTGTTCCACGCGTCCATCACGTACCTGACCCTGCTCTTCGTCGCGATCGCCGTCGACCCGCTCCTGCCGTTCTAGCCAGGGTCGTGCGGGGCGCGGCGGCTCAGCCCTGCCTCGGCTCCTGGGCTCTCAGCGCGGTCTCCTCCGCATCGATCGCCTGCAGCGCGGCGGCCACGGCCGGCTCCTGGTAGCGGCCCTCCCGCCGGGCCTGGAGCACCGCCCCGCGCTCGGCGTCGAGCATCGACCGCCGCAGCCGCAGCTTCGACTCGAACTGGGAGACCGAGGCATCCGGCCCGAACGTGTCGAGCGTCTCGCCGAGGAACCCCGCGTCCGATCGGAGCAGGTCGACGACCCGCGGCTCGTCATCGCGGGTGGCGACCTCGTCGAGGCGCTGGATTCCCGCCTGCCGGGCCTCGGCCATCAGCATCCGGCGCTCGGTGAGCTCCTGCATGAGGTTCGGGCGGGGGAGATGGAGGCGCCGGATGATCCACGGCAGGGCCAGGCCGCCGAGCAGGCTCGCGACCACGACGACGAACGCCAGGAACTGCAGGTACTCCCGTCCCGGGGTCTCGGGAGGCAGCAGGAAGACCGCGGCGAGCGTGACGACGCCCCGCACGCTCGCGGAGGCGACCGCGACCCCGTTGCCCCACCCCCAGCTGCGCTCCCGCAGGCGTCGCGGCCCGTGCCGGTAGAGCGCCGTCGTGCCCAGCACCCACGCGAAGCGCGAGGCGACGAGCGCGAGCAGCAGCCCGGCGCAGATGAAGACCGTCTCCCAGACGCCGGGCCCGGTGCGGATCGCCCCCGCGAGGATCCCGTTCAGGTTCAGCCCGATGAAGAGGAAGACGGCGTTCTCGAGCAGGAACTGGATGGTGCGCCAGTTCAGCCGCTCGGCGACACGCGCTTCGGCGGACGAGACCACCGGCGCACGGAACCCGAGGTAGAGCCCGGTCACCACCACGGCGAGCACGCCGGACCCGTGCAGCGGCTCGGCGATCAGGAACGCCGCGAAAGGGGTGATGAGCGAGACGCTCGTGTCGAGCACCGCGGAGCGGAGGATCCGGCGCACGAACGAGACCAGCACGCCCACGGCCAGCCCGACCGCGACGCCCACGACGACCGCGACGACGAAGTCGACCGCGATCGTGACCGGCGTGACGACGCTCACGATGGCGGCGATCGATGCGTTGAGCGCGACGAGCGCGGTGGCGTCGTTGAGCAGGCTCTCGCCCTCGAGGATGGTGACGACGCGCCGGGGGAGCCCGAGGCGTCCCGCGATCGCCGTGACGGCGATCGCGTCTGTCGGCGCCACCACGGCGGCGAACGCGAACGCGGCCGCGAGGGTGATCGCGGGCACCAGTAACCACGCGGTGAAGCCCACGGTGACGACGGTGAAGGCCACGAGGCCGACCGAGAGCAGCAGGATGCTGTCGTTCCTGGCGCGCACGTCGACGACGGAAGTGCGAAGGGCCGCCGCGAACAGCAGGGGCGGAAGGATGCCGTAGAGGATGAGCTCCGGCTGCACCTCGACCTGTGGCACGGCCGGGATGAAGGAGACGATCCCTCCCACCAGAACGAGAGCGACCGGGGCCGACCAGCCGATACGGCCGACGACCCCGGTCACGGTGACCGTGGTGATCACGAAGAGCACGATCCAGGTGATCGTTCCGACGGTGTCCATCCCGCCAGTATCGGACCCCCGAGGGGACCCGTGGGTCCGTGCGTCAGCGCGTGAGCGGCGCCTCGGTGCCGGGAACGGCGTCGGCGGTCGCTGTCGGCGCTGCGGCCGCGGGGGCCGGGGTCACGACGAGGTCATCGGTCGGTGCGGCGTCCCAGGGTCCGGCGTGGACATCGTCGTGCTCGGCGACGTCGTTGACGTCGGCGGTCTGGGACGGCACGAGGCTGCGCAGGGCGGCGAGGGCGAGCGCGAGCAGGAGGCCCACGATGCCGGCGCCCAGGACGACGGCGCCCACCACGGCGAGCGACTGGCCGCCGTAGACCTCGACGCCCGTGGCGGTCTGGGCCGCCAGCGCCGCGTTCATCGCGGAGATCTGCGAGACCGCGAGCCACGCGCCGAAGGCGACGGCGGCGAGGGAGAGGACGACGAGGCCCCAGAACGGAATGCTGCGGACGAGCGAGGGGCGTGCGGTGTTCATGGAATCCTCCAGATTCGGTTGCCGGGGCGTGTGTCGCGGCGGTTCCACGATTCCGTTCGCCACCGGGCGGTGTGTATGAGTGGCCTATGTGTTCGCTGTGCGCGAGTCGGAGCCCACGGGCTCCCTGGTGTGGGCCGAGGGGCCGTCGGACGCCGACGCTGCGGCCCCCGCCGGAGTCTTCAGGTGCAGCACGACCGCCGTCATCGCCGCCACCAGCACGACCGCGAGCACCATGTGGATGTTGACGAGCACGATCGGCAGTCCCGACCGGGCCTGCCAGAGTCCGACGGCGATCTGCACGAACTCGACGGCGAGGAGCAGGCCCACCCAGAGCCGGAGAGCCGGGGCGACGCGGAGGGCGCCGACCAGCAGGACGAGGGTCAGCGCGAACGTGACGTAACCGGGCCAGGCGTGCAGGTGCTGCATCAGCTCGGGATCGAGGCCGTTGCGCGCGGCCCCGGCATCGCCTGCGTGGGGACCCGCGCCCGTGACCAGGATGCCGACGAGGACGGTCACCAGCACGGCGGCGCTCGTCAGGTGCGTCGCCGCGGCGTACCAGCGCGGCACGGCCAGCGCGCGCGGACCGGGCCCCGTGTAGACGCGGTACACGAGCACGGTCGCCAGCGCGACGAGCACGACCGAGGCGAAGTAGTGCAGCCCCACGACGTAGGGGTTGAGGTTCGTCAGCACCGTGATGCCGCCGATGATCGCCTGCAGCGGCACGTACAGGCCGATGACCAGCGAGAGCCAGAACAGGTCGCGGCGCTGCTGCCGGAAGCGGATCACGAAGAGGAACATGATGATGGCGACCGCGACCAGCACGAAGGTGAGCAGGCGGTTGGCGAACTCGATGACGCCGTGGGCGGCGAGCTCGGGCGTGGGCACGAACGAGCCCGCGGTGCACTCCGGCCACGTCGGGCAGCCGAGCCCCGATGCCGTCAGCCTGACGAGCCCGCCGGTGCCGACGATCCCGATCTGCACGACGAGCGTCGCCCAGGCCGCAGCGACGACCCGGCGGTCGACGCGATCGGGCAGCCACGCCCAGAGGCGGGCGCCGAGGCGAGGGCGCTCTGCGGTCGCACGTGCGTCGGTCATCGGTCGAAGCCTCCTGGGATTGCCCTCCGTGTGTTGCGGGAGGGCCTGCTGGCCGCCCGGCGGAGGGGGCGGAACCTGTAGAATCGAGGTGTTGCGGTGCGCGCGCTGAGCGTTCGACGCATCGCTACAAGTGTAGGCGCGCAGGACAGCGCGTCGGAGAAGGGCCCACCAGCGGCATCCACCCCCCACAGAACCAGTGGGTCTCGGATGTCGGGGCGGATGACACCGTTGAGGCCTAGAGGAGAGTGTGACGTCATGTCTGATGTGCTCATCGACCGACCCGAGCTCGAGGGGCTCGGAACCTACGAATTCGGCTGGCACGACGCCGACGCCGCCGGGGCGATCGCCCAGCGCGGCCTGAGCGAGGCCGTCGTTCGCGGCATCTCGACCCTGAAGGACGAGCCGGAATGGATGCTCAAGGCCCGGCTCAAGGGCCTGGGGCTCTTCGAGCGCAAGCCGATGCCGACCTGGGGCGCCGACCTCAGTGAGATCGACTTCGACAACATCAAGTACTTCGTGCGCTCCACGGAGAAGCAGGCCGGCTCGTGGGAGGAGCTCCCCGAGGAGATCCGCAACACGTACGAGCGGCTCGGCATCCCCGAGGCGGAGCGCCAGCGCCTCGTCGCGGGTGTCGCCGCGCAGTACGAGTCCGAGGTGGTCTACCACCAGATCAACGAGCAGCTCGAGGCGCAGGGTGTCATCTTCATGGACACCGACACCGCGCTCCGCGAGCACCCCGAGTTCTTCACCGAGTACTTCGGCACCGTCATCCCGTCGGGTGACAACAAGTTCGCCGCGCTCAACACGGCCGTCTGGTCGGGCGGATCGTTCGTCTACGTGCCGCC
>DASUQB010000243.1:0-6950 GCA_036280835.1 Microbacterium sp.
GGGCGGTGGCGGTGGCGGTGGCGACAACAGCCCTGCCGGAGCGCAGGCAACGGCGCAGCGCATGATGGCCGACAACTACGGCTGGGGTGGCGACCAGTTCTCCTGCCTCGTGTCGCTGTGGCACAAGGAATCCGGCTGGAACTACCAGGCCTACAACCGCTCGAGCGGCGCGTTCGGCATCCCGCAGGCGCTTCCCGGCAACAAGATGGCCACCGCCGGCGCGGACTGGCAGACCAGTGCGGCGACGCAGGTCGCGTGGGGTCTCGGCTACATCTCCGGTCGCTACGGAACGCCGTGCGGCGCGTGGTCGCACTCGCAGTCCGTCGGCTGGTACTGACGCCTGCTAGCCCGGGAGTACGAGCGGCAGCTCCCGGGCGGCGTCCCACGGCTCGGTCCACCCGAGGCGGTCGAACAGTCCGTCGAGCAGCATGCCGGTGAACCCCCACACCAGATGCTCCCCCGCCGGATGCCGCACGAGGAACCCGGGCCCCCGCCATTCCTGCCCGTCCCGGCGGATGACGGTCGACCCCCGGTTCGCGGGGTTCAGCAGATCGGCCACGGGCGCACGGAAGACGTCCGCGGACTCCGCCTCGTCGACGACCCGAACCGGTGAGGGACGGCGCCACCAGGCGAGCACCGGCGTCACGAGGTGCTGCGAGTACTCCAACGGGATGTCCTCGAGCTCGCCGAGCACCTCGACGCCGTCCGGATCGAGCCCCGTCTCTTCGTGTGCCTCTCGGAGCGCCGCGGCGATGATCGACTCATCCCCGGGATCGACCCGTCCGCCCGGGAACGCGACCTGACCGGGATGGGACCGCAGGGTCGACGCGCGGGCCAGAAGAAGCACATCCAGTTCGGCCGACACGGCGCGCGCCTGTGCATCGTGATCGCTCGGGAGCGAATCCAGCACGCCGAAGAGCATCAGCACGGCGGCCGGACGTGCGTTCGGGACGTCGGGAAGATCGGTGAGGGCCTTCCATCCGGAACCGGCGTCGCCGGACGCGGACCGGTGGGCCACGGACGCGAGCTGTGCCCGGGCGCTCTGCGGGGGTGGGACGACGGGCATTCGTTCAGGCTACGACGTGTCGCCGACATGGCGGCACCGCAGGCGCGGGGTCCGGGACGTCCTCGCCGAGAATTCTCGCGACCTGCAGATACGGGAACGGGCCGTCGGGGTCGACGATCGAGAGGGACACTGACGGATCCTGCCCGACGCGGGCACCGAGCCGGTGGCTACTTGTTCGGGTCGTGGTCCCAGTTCATGAGCGAGTAGCGCCAGGCGGTGTCGGTGACGTCGCCGGACGGGCGCTGTGCGAGGTGACGGTGCACGTAGCCGACGACCTTCGTCATGTGATCGCGATCGTCGCTCGTCAGGTCGCCCTTCTTCTTGCGAAGGATGCCGATGATGCGGCGACCGGAGGCGTGCCCCGTCGACTCTCCCCCGCCGGACTTGTCCCCGACGCTTCTGGACTCGTCCGTGTCCAGCCACTTCTCGATCTCGGAGGCGGTCATGTTCACGGCATCCGCGAACTCTTCGTCTGTCTTCTTCTCAGCGTCCTCGCTCATGGATCGATTCTGCGAGGCTTGGGCGCTCGTCCGCCCGGGGTTGACAACGCCACGGACGACTCCGGTGACGCGTCAGCCGGCTCGGCGCTTTCGCATCTGGGCGAGCGGCAGGTCGAGCCGGCGGTTCCCGACGAGCTGGTCCTCGTGCTCCTCGAGGAACGCCCAGTAGGCCGATGTGAACGCGGAGTCGCGCGCCTGCTGGGCGTTCGGCCACCAAGAGCCCATCTTCTGCAGGTAGGCACCTCCTGAGATGTAGGGCTTCGTCGCCACGCGCCCGCCGTCGGCGTACTGGCTCATGCCCTGCACGTTGGGCACCATCACCCACTCGTAGGCGTCGACGAACAACGCGGAGAACCAGTCGTACGCCTCGCGCGGGTGGTAGCCCTGCAGCAGGAACCAGTTGCCGAGCACCATGAGCCGCTCGATGTGGTGCGCGTAGCCCCACCGGTGCACCCGTTCGAGGACGGTGCGGACAGGGATCGGAAGGTCATCGGGGATGTCGCGGCCCGTGTACCACCACGGCTCGAGGCGGCGCGTCTGGCCGAGGTGGTTGGCCTCGCGCAGGTGCGGCATGGCGCGGTAGGCGCCGCGCATGTACTCCCGCCAGCCGATGACCTGGCGAAGGAAGCCTTCGAGGGAGGCGAGCGGCACGCGGTCACCGGCGCCGAGCGCTGCTGCGACGACCTCGTCGACCCGCAGGAGGCCGATGTTGAGCAGTGCGCTGCTCACGGAGTGGAAGAGGAACGGCTCGCCTTCGGCCATCGCGTCCTCGTAGCGGCCGAAGAGCTCCAGGCGGTTCTCGACGAAGTCATCGAGCCACGCCCGGGCCTCCTCCGGGGTCACCGGCAGCCAGAAGTCGGCCGGATCACCGGGTGCGTCGGGGAAGCGCTCCGCCACCTCGGCGATGGTCGCTCGAGTGGTGGCGTCGAGCACGAGTGCGGGGAGCGGCGGCACCGCGATGCCGTCGCGAGGCAGCGGCTCGCGGTTGTCGGCGTCGAAGTTCCAGCGCTTGCCCGCGGGCTGCGCGCCGTCCATCAGGATGCCGGTACGCCGGCGCTGCCACCGGTAGAAGTCCTCCATCCGCGCGGTGGGCGGGGCGGCCCGGAACCACTCGTCGACATCGGCAGCCGGCGTGATGAACAGCTCGTCGGGGTAGATGCGCGTTCGCAGCCCCTGCTCGGCGCACAAGCGCAGGAGGCGCTCGTCGACTCCCCGGTCGGTGGCGCTCATCCAGGCGAGTGCGTCGACCTCGTGCTCGCGCACCAGTGCGCGGAGGCCCTCGGCGAACCCGACGTCCCTTTCGAGGCGAACGCGTGCGACGCGCCTGCCCTCGCGTTCGAGCCGGTCCGCGGCGTGGCGCATCGCCGCGAGGAGCAGCACGATCTTGTGCGAGTGATAGGGGCGCCGCCGGAACGCCGCATCGGATTCGACGAAGAGGAAGAGCTCGATGTCGGGGTCGTCGAAGGCCG
Source organism: Microbacterium sp. (assembly GCA_036280835.1). Taxonomy (GTDB): domain Bacteria; phylum Actinomycetota; class Actinomycetes; order Actinomycetales; family Microbacteriaceae; genus Microbacterium. The sequence continues at coordinate 3,036 of DASUQB010000243.1, forward strand.
GGTGATGCTCGAACAGCTGCGTGGCGAGCACGAGCGCGGCTTTCATGCGGCCATGATGCCACCCGCGTCGGACGTCGAGGGCCGCGGAGCCGGGGTCGTCTCTCGCGCGGGTCCGCAGGTGCATGGATTCTCGCCAGAGCCCGGAAGTCGGTATGTCGTCGTCACGACCGGTCCGCACCGGTGTCGGTCAGCCCGGCCGGGCCGGGTCGACGCGGTCAGAAAGGCGCATCGCTCTCCGCCTGGGCCCGGAACACGGGTACGCGCCGTTCGGGCTCGACCACGTAGCGGCGGCCCGTCGGGGACACCCATTCGATCGCGCCGCCGCTGCCCGGAATCTGGGTGACGCACCACCCGCCGTGGTGTTTGACGATGTGATGGCCCTTGCAGAGCGGTGCGTGGTTCTCGAGAGAAGTCTCTCCGCCGTCCTGCCAGGCGATCGTGTGGTCGATCTCGCATCTCGAGGCCGGGACCCCGCATCCGGGAGCCATGCACCTGTCGGCTCGCCATCGCACGAGCCTCCGCAGCGCCGGAGGCGGGCGGTACTGCTCGCGGCCGACCGAGAGGACCATCCCCGTCTCGGGATGAGTCAGGATCCGCGTCCAGCCGTCGGCGCCGCCGCACAGTTCCCGGGCGCGTGTCGACGAAATCGGGCCGAGTCCCTCGACCATCGCCGCGTCTCGACCGGTCTCGCTTCGATCGAGCAGTGACAGGGCGGGAACCGTGACGACGACGGTGGCTCGGATGCCGCGGGCTTCGGGCGGATGCGAGCCCGTCTCACCATCGATGAGGAGGTCGGCGATCGCGTCGGCGCGGAGCTGATCGAGCGTGCGCGTCTCTTCGTCGGGGCTCGCGAGCACCTTCGCCATGGCGGTGACCCGTCCGTGGATCGCGTGCGCCTCGACGGCCGGCAGGAGGGCGGACAACCATGCCATTCCGTCCTCGGCCGGCTCGACGATCACCCGACGCCGTCGCAGCGCGGTCTCGTGCCGTTCGACGAGCGTCTCCATCCGCGCGTCCTCCACGAGCCTTCTCAGTCCTCGACGGAACGCGCCCACGGGCTGCGACTCGGCGAGCTCGATCGCGGGCCCGATCACGCGGTCGCGCACGTCGGGCTCGACGCAGTCGAGTGCCTCGACGAGAAGTTCGGCGTGGCGCTCCGTCATCCCGGCCACCGAGAAGGAGTGGAGCACCGACGGATACCGATGCACCAGCGCCTCAGCCAACACGATCAGCGCGTTCGCCGCATGCTCGGTGATCCGAAGCGCCGATGCGACCTCGAGACGCACCGATCGCTCGATGACGTTCGTGAGCTCGCGACCGTGCCGTGCGGCGTCGGACAGGGCCTCTCGGCGCGCCAGATCTATGCCGATGAGCCTCTGCGCCGCGTGCATGGTCATCATGTCCGCGATCTCGACGACGTGATCGAGCGTGTCGGGCGCGTCGAAGGCGGCCGCCGCGCGTGCCGCGTCCCCTTCGATGTCCCCTCGGACGAGATCGTCAGGGCCACCGTCATGATCGGCGGCCGGCTCCATCTCGGGATCGAAGAACATGCGCCTAGGCTAGAACATACCTACGACACTGGTGGAGCCAACAGTGACGGCAGGGCGCGACCGGCTTCCCCCGGGCGCGTAGGACCCCGGCCGGACCATCGCGATCGCAAGCGCCGCAGGCAGCGAAGTGGATGCCGCGACGTAGGCCGCGGCATCCACTCCAGGGCTCAGGGAATCGAGCAGACCACCCCGGAGCACTGGGGCGATAACAGATTGCCCGCGGCCTTGTTCCCGCCGCCATCGCTGGAGACACCCGAGGCGACGATGCCCTGGCCGCCGTTGTCGGTTGCGGTGTTCTTGACGACGAGGGCATTGGCCACCCGGATGCCCGTGCCGCCATTCGCGATGCTCTTGTTCTGGGAGACCGTGTTGGACGTCGTATCGTCGCTCGTCACGATGCCCTCGCCCCACCCGCCCGCAACGGTGTTCTGCGAGAAGACCGTTCCCGTGGTGCGGTCGAAGCTGCTGAGGCCGACTGCCTCCGAACCCGTGACGGCGTTGCGCGAAACGACGTTCGCGCTCGACCCATTCGCGACCGTGATGCCCCAGACATTCCCGTCGACGGTGTTCTGGGTCACCGTGTTCCGCGCGCTCAGACCGAGGCGGATGCCGTCGCGGCCGTTGTCGGACACGGTGTTCTGAGCCACCCGGTGACCCCCTCCGCCGGCGAGGTTGATGCCCTGATCGTTCCCGACGACCGCGAGCTTGGTGACGCTGGCGCCCCACGCTTCGTCGAGCACGACCCCGGACTGGAATCCCGACACGGTGCCGCGTGTGACGGTCACCCCGCTGAGCTGCGCGACTCGCACACCTGCGCGGGGAGTCGCGTAGGCGCCGGGACCGGAGATGGTGTGCCCGCCGAGGTCGAGCGTCACACCGGCCGCCCCGATGATGAGACCGTCCGTGGAGCCGTCGCACACCAGATCGGCGGTGAGGACCGTGTCCGTCATGATGGTGTCGCCGCACATGGGTGGATCCGCCGCATGGGCGGGGGCGGCCACGAGGACCGTCGCCAGCGAGACGGCGAAGACGGTGGATGCCGCGGCAAGACGGCGCGCGAGTGCGGACATGATGGTTCCCTTTCCCTGGCCGCCGGCCTGGCGGCCACCCCCGTCGGTCCCCATCGACCGAACGGGACTCACCCTAGAAGTGGGGCACCAGCGGGTCAAGGGCACTGATCCGCTGGCAGACTCTGGTGAATGTGGATCGGCTGGATCGAGTTCGACATCCTGCTCGGTGACGTGCACTCGCTGAAGGAGAAGCGCAGCATCCTGCGCCCGCTCCTAGCCGCCCTGAGCCGTCGCACCGAGGCCGCAGCCGCGGAGGTCGGCGCTCACGACCTGCACCGCCGGGCCGTCGTCGGGGTGTCGGTGGTCGCCGCCGAGGCGTCGCACGTGCGGGATGTGCTGGACCGCGCGGATCGCCTGATCGCCGACCAGCACCCCGAGGTCACCATCCTGTCCGCGCACCGAGGTCTGCACTCGAGCGACGACTGAGCGGTGGCCGGCGAAGGATCGACGACGTGACAGTCGAGCCATGGCAGCCAGACGATGCGAGGAGTAACCTCAGAGGCAGCCCGGCGAAAGGCAAAGGGCATGGCGACCCCGAGTTCCGACATCCCTCCCGACGGCGCGGTCCCCGTCATCGAGACCGCGAAACCGCCGAGCGACGGGGCGTGGCGGCGATCGCTTCCCCTGCGGTTCAATCCGCCGCCCGGATGGCCGACGCCCGGTCACGACTGGATCCTCCGGCACATCGGACTCGAGATGTGCGATGCCTGGAGGCCGGACGGCGCTCCGCGCTCCGACCCTGAGGGCTGGCTCTGGTGGGTTCCTCAGGAGCCCGCTTGGACCGCGTGGGTCGAGCAGGAGGCGCGGCGCTTCCGGATGCTTCCCTGGCTCGTCGGCGTCTTCGCCACGTCGGTCGTGATCTTGGGGGCCACGCTCCCCACTGAGGGAGCGGCCCTGCTCCTCATCCCGGCGGCGATGGGGTCCGGCCTCGGGGCCATCGTCCTCGTCGCGCAGCACCGGCATTTCATGAAGGACCCCGTGGGCCGATTCCGGGAGGAGGATATGGAGCTCTGGCGGTACCGCACGAGTGTGAATCCGAGCGGAGCGCTGGGAAGCGGTGTCGCCGGCGACCTCGACGGCGAGGGCTTCGACTTCGACTTCGGTTTCGACTGAATCGAGCCCTATTCGGGATCCCGTGGCCGCCGGGACCGCTGCCGATTCCGGCGCACGACGAGCGGCACCGCCTGCGCGATCTCGAGCCGGCTGAGGAGGAACGATGTCTCGAGATCGGCGAAGCGATCGTGCGCGTCCTTCACTTCCGAACGCCGGCCGAAGAGTGCGTCGGCCTCGTCGAA
>DASUQB010000244.1:0-3632 GCA_036280835.1 Microbacterium sp.
TGGCCAGCAGCTCCTCGGCGTGTCGCCGCACCGCCTCCATGCCGCGCAGCTCGACCGTCGCCGCCTCGCGGCCGCGAAGGTGGAACTTCGCGCGGAACGGCTGCCGGGACAGCCGCTGGAGAGTCGCATCGATCGTCATCGGCGCCCTTGAATCTAAGAGCCAAATTCTGCGCCCGGCCTCCACCGATCAGGCTGCCGGCCATCCCACCGCCACGGTGTCAGTCGAGCGCGATGACGACCTTTCCGTTGGCTCGGCCCTGCTCGACGTACGCCAGCGCCTCGACGGTCTCATCAAACGGAAACGTCCTGTCGATGAGCGGACGGAGGTGGCCGGCGTCGTAGAGGGCGGCCAGCTCGCGCAGCTGCGCGCCGTCGGCCCGCATGAACAGAAACGAGTAGCTGACGCCAAGCCTCCGCGCCTGCGCGCGGACCTTGCGGCTCAGCAGCCCCATCACGACGCCCATGAACCCGGGCGCCCCGAGCTGCTTCGCGAACCCGGGGTCCGGCGGGCCGCTCACGCCGATCGCCTGACCGCCCGGCGCGAGGACCGTGAGGGACCGCTCGAGGTTCTCACCCCCACGGGAGTCCAACACGACGTCGTAGCCGGAGAGAACATCGGCGAAGTCCTCCTTGGTGTAGTCGACGACGACGTCCGCGCCAAGACTGCGCACCAGCTCGGCGTTCTCGCCGCGCGCGGTCGTCGCCACCGTGGCGCCGAGGTGCTTGGCGAGCTGGATAACGGTCGATCCCAGCCCGCCGGCACCGGCGTGGACGAGGACCTTCTGGCCGGGCTGCACGTGGGCGCGGTCGACGAGAGCTTGCCAGGCGGCCAGCGACACCAGCGGCACCGCGGCCGCCTCGTGCACGGTCAGCGAGGCCGGCATGGGCGCGACGTCGTCCTGGTCGATCGCGATGTACTCCGCGAAGGTCCCGATCCGCAGGTCGCGGGGGCGGGCGTAGACCTCGTCGCCGACGCGGAAGTCGCGTACGGCCGAGCCGACGCCGGTCACCACGCCGGCGACGTCGTGGCCGAGCACGAACGGGGTCTCGTACTTCAGGAGGCGCTTGAACTCGCCGTCGCGAACCATCGCGTCGAGCGGGTTGATACCGGCGGCGCTCACCTTGACCAGCACGTCACCGTCGCCGACCTCGGGCTCGGGCACGGCGGCGGCGCGAAGTCCGTCCTTGCCGTACCGCTCAACGACGAACGCTCTCATAGGCGCTGCGTCAGCCCCGTGGCGGCCGCGTCACGAGGCACCCCGCCGTGCCGTGCGCGATCATCCGCCCCTCGCCGTCCACGATCCGTCCCTCCGCTGCCGCGACGCGACCGCCGACGTGGACGACCTCGCCTATCGCCTGGACCTTGCCGGTGTCGTGGCGCATCGCGCTGAAGTAGCGAACCTGCAGATCCGTCGTCGTGTAGGAGTGGCCCTGGGGCAGCGTGGTGTGGACGGCGCAGCCCATGCACGAATCGAGGATCGTCGCGGCGACGCCGCCATGCACGCTGCCGATCGGGTTGTACATCCACTCCGCGGGCTCGAGGGCGAAGACCGCTCGTCCGACCTCGAGCTCGTCGATCGTCATGCCCAGCAGCGATGAGATCGGGGGCGGCGGCAGCTTGCCGGAGGCGACGAGGCGCAGGTAGTCGAGGCCGTCCATCGTCGCGCCCACCGCTGCGGACCCGAGCGGGTCATCCCAGGTGATGGTCCGCGTGCGGTCGGGATCGATGGAGCTCACCGCGCGGCCTCCACCGCGGGCGCCGCGGCCACGGTCGCTCGCTCGGGCGCGCCGAGCATCCATAACGTCGCCCCGGTGCCCGCGGCCGCGCCGATCATCAGCCACCATGGGCCGTGGAAGTCCTCCACGGTCGGCGGTCCGGATCCCAGCAGCGCGACGAGCACGGCGACGCCGAGCGCCGAGCCGATCTGCCGCCCCATGGTCACCACCGCGATGCCGGTCGAGAACCGCGCCGGCGGCAGCGATCCCGCGGCGATGCCCGTCAGGGTCGGCAGCAGCAGCCCGACGCCGATGCCGCTGACGAGCATGCCTGGCAGGTAGTCACCGGCGTAGTCGGGCGTCGCGGTCACGTGCGTCAGCCACCAAGCCGCGGCGAGCGCGAAGAGCAGCGACCCGAGCAGGCCGGTGACGCGATAGCCGACCCGGCTGGCGAGCCGTGCGGAAGGGATGCTGAAGGTCGCGGCCATCGCGGGACCGGGAGCGAGCATCAGGCCGGCCGTGAGCACGTCCACGCCCCAGACGCCGGTCGTGAACAGCACGCCCGAGAGCAGCATCGCGGCGAAGCCGATGAAGAACACGACCGAGGCCACCACCGCGATGCTGAACCCGCGGATGCGCAACATCGCCGGGTCGATCACGGGCGAGGGGTGATCGAGCGAGCGCCGCCCGACCCCGGCGAACAGCAGCGCGCTCGAGGCGAACGCCCCGACCACCCGGGCCGACCCCCACCCCCAGCTGGGCCCCTCGACGATCCCGACGGTGAGCGCGGCCACGGCGCCGACCAGCAGCAGCGCGCCGAGCACGTCCGGCCGCAGCGCGCCCGGCTCCCGGATCTCGCGCAGCGTGCGGGCCCCGGCGAACAGCGCGAGGAGCGCGACCGGGAGGTTGACGAGGAACACCAGGCGCCAGTCGACCTCGACGAGCAGCCCGCCCAGCGGCGGGCCGGCCGCCGCGGCGACGCCGCCGCTGGCGGCCCAGATGCCGATCGCGACCCCGCGCTGCTGCGGCTCGAACTCGGGGAGCATCAGCCCCAGCGACGTCGGGAGCAGCAGCGCCGCGCCGCCGGCCTGTACGACGCGGGCGGCGACGAGCCCCTCGACGCTGGGCGCCAGCGCACACGCCAGCGAGGCCAGCGCGAACACGACGAGTCCCGTGAGGAAGATGCGGCGCCGGCCGAAGGCGTCGGCCCACCGCCCCGCCGGCACCAGCAACGCGGCGAACACGATCGCGTAGGCGTTGAGGACCCACGAGAGCGCGGGGAGTGACGCCCCGTCGAAGTCCGCCGCGATGTCCGGGAACGCGATGTTGACGATGAACAAGTCGAGGCTGGCCATGAAGACCCCGGCCACGACGATCGAGGTGACGCGCCACTTGCGTTGCATGACGCAACGCACCCTAGCGCGTCTAAGTTGCTTCATGCAACTCTCAGGGCTAGACTGGTCGTCGCCGTGCTGCGCAGCGACTACGACACCCAGGTCTGCTCGATCGCCCGGGCCCTCGAAGTCGTCGGCGAGCGCTGGACGCTGCTCGTGCTCCGCGACATCTTCCTCGGCAACCGCCGCTTCGACGCTATCCAGGCCCACCTCGGGATCGCCCGCAACGTCCTGCAGTCCCGTCTCGAGCGCCTGCTCGAGCACGAGGTCATCGAGAAGGTCCCATACCAGGACCGCCCCGTCCGCCACGAGTACCGCTTGACCCCCAAGGGCATCGACCTGTGGCCGACGATCGTCTCGCTGCTGCAATGGGGCGACCGGCACGCGCCCGCTCCGGCCGGCCCGCCGGTCCTCCTCCGGCACAAGGGCTGCGGCGGCGAGGTCGACGGGCACCGCATCTGCACCGTCTGCGGCGCGAGGCTCGAGGCCCCGGACGTCCGTGCCATCGCCGGGCCGGGCGCA
>DASUQB010000245.1:0-11941 GCA_036280835.1 Microbacterium sp.
CCAGACGTGCGTCGAGCGCAGCACCTGGGCCGCGTTCGAGCGCAGCTCCACCTCGTTCAGGCGGGGCGGCTGCTCCATGGCGACGAGGGCGAGCACCTCGAGCAGGTGGCTCTGCAGCATGTCGATGAGCGCGCCGGCGTGGTCGTAGTAGCCGCCGCGGCCCTCGAGACCGAGCGTCTCGTCGTAGACGATCTCGACGCGCTCGATGCAGCCGGCGTTCCAGATCGGCTCGAAGAACTGGTTGGCGAAGCGGAGCCCGAGGATGTTGAGCACCATCGACATGCCGAGGAAGTGGTCGATGCGGAACACCTGCTCCTCGGGCACGAGTTGCGCGATGAGGCGATTGAGCGCCCGCGCGGAGGTCAGGTCGGTGCCGAAGGGCTTCTCCAGGGCGAGCCGCGTGCCCTCGGGCAGGTCGACTCGGCGCAGCGCCGCGCACACCTCGGCCGTCACGGCGGGCGGCAGCGCGAAGTAGATCACCGGCGTGTGGTCGCAGGCCGCGATCAGCGCCTGGAGCGCCGCAGGATCGGTGACGTCCGGCGTCACGATGTACCGCGCCGATTCCAGATACCGGTCGGCGTCGCCGGGATCGGTGATCTGCCCGAAGCTGTCGCGGATCAGCTGCCGCCACTCCTCGTCGGTGCGCTCCTCGCGGGCCGCGCCGAGCACCTGCACGTCGTAGTCGTGCACCGACAGCAGGCTCGCAAGGCCGGGAAGCAGCAGGCGCTTGGTCAGGTCGCCGCCCGCGCCGAGGATCAGGATGCTCACGCTCTTGGTCACAGCACGAGGCTAGGCCCCCCGCGGTCGGGCCTGCGCCCCCTGGTGCGGCGCGCGGCGCGATGCTAGGCGGCCGGAACCTCGCCGCCGACGGCATCCTCCAGGTCTTCCAGCTCCTTCTCCCACGCGTCTCGGGCGAGCCGGTACCAGAGGTAGAACGCGAAGCCCGCGAAGACCGCCCACTCGGCGGCGTAGAAGATGTTGAGCCAGTTCACGGTGGATGCCTCCTCCGGAGCCGGCGAGGAGATCTGCTCGAGACCCCCGAGCGGCTCATCGGAGGTGAGGTAGGGCCGGTAGACGTCGAGGCCGGCCACGTCGTGCCATCGCCCGAGCAGCGCAGCCGATGACATGCGCGTGATCTCCTGCGGATCGGCGCCGCGGGGCGGTACGACGGGTCCCTCGTCGGAGATGAGGCGTCCCGTCAGCCGCACCAGGTCGCCGGCGGCGGTGCTCTCCGAGAGGGCGGACGCCGCGGCATCCGCCTCTTCCCGCGTCGGAGCCCACCCGACGGCGACGGCCAGCGAGACCGGCTGATCGCCCAGTCCGGTCGATTCCGCCGAGACCCGCAGCTGACCGGTGACCCAGTAGCCCTCGGTCCCGTCGTTGTAGCGGGACGAGACGACGATGAAGTCCTCCGGGACCCAGGTGCCCTCGACGTCGACCCGCTGCCCGACGAGGGGCTCCTCGAGGTAGGCGCCCGGCTGCACGACCTCGTCGATCGGGCGCACCTGCTCGGTCATCCCCGCCGGCGGAGGGTCGGTGTCGATCGCGCGGGCGAGCTGCCACTGCCCGAGCCACGCGAAGACACCCGCCACGACGAGGCAGAGCGCCAGCATGAGCAGCCACTGGGGCCGCAGCATCACTTCCCGCAGCGTCGGCGGGAAGACAGGGAGGTCGGCGCCCGGGCCGGATGCGGTCCCCGAGCCCGTCGAGGGGTCGCTCACGGCGGAGGTCACCCTGCGACGTACGGGGCCACCACGACGTCGACGCGCTGGAACTCCTTGAGATCCGAGTAGCCGGTGGTCGCCATCGACTTGCGCAGCGCGCCGATGAGGTTCGCGGTGCCATCCGCCACGGGGGCGGGCCCGTAGAGCACCTCTTCGAGATTGGCGACCTGGTCGACCTTCACCCGGCGCCCGCGAGGCAGCTTCGGGTGGTGGGCCTCCGGGCCCCAGTGGTAGCCGGCGCCCGGGGCATCGGTCGCGCGGGCGAGCGCGACGCCGAGCATCACGGCATCCGCGCCCATCGCCAGGGCCTTCACCATGTCGCCCGAGGTGCCGACCCCGCCGTCGGCGATGACATGCACATAGCGGCCGCCGGACTCGTCGAGGTAGTCGCGGCGAGCGCCTGCCACGTCGGCGACCGCCGTCGCCATCGGGGCGTGGATGCCGAGCGTGGCGCGCGTCGTCGACGCCGCTCCCCCGCCGAAGCCGACGAGCACGCCGGCGGCGCCGGTGCGCATGAGGTGCAGCGCGGCCGTGTAGGTGGACGCGCCGCCGACGATCACCGGAACGTCGAGGTCGTAGATGAACTTCTTGAGGTTCAGCGGTGCCGCGACCGACGAGACGTGCTCGGCCGAGACGGTGGTGCCGCGGATGACGAAGAGATCGACGCCCGCCTCGACCACGGTCTCGTACAGGTCCTGCGTGCGCTGCGGCGTGAGCGCTCCGGCGACGGTGACGCCGGCGGCCCGGATCTCCGCGAGGCGCTGGGTGACGAGCTCGGGCTTGATCGCCTCTGCGTAAAGCTGCTGCATCCGGCCCGTCGCTGCGCCGTCCGGCAGCGACGCGATCTCGGCGAGCAGCGGCTCCGGGTCCTCGTACCGGGTCCAGAGGCCCTCGAGGTCGAGCACGCCGAGCCCGCCGAGCTTGCCGAGCATGATCGCCGTCTGCGGGCTCACGACGGAGTCCATCGGGGCGCTGAGGATGGGGATGTCGAACCCGAAGGCGTCGATGGACCACGCCGTCGACACATCCTCCGGGTTGCGGGTGCGCCGCGAGGGCACCACCGCGATGTCGTCGAATGTGTAGGCCCGGCGCGCGCGCTTTCCGCGCCCGAGCTCGATCTCCATGGTCACCCGTTCAGCCTACCCGGTGGGGCATGGCCGCCCGGGAGCCGGGCCTCGGCCCATGCATCCTCGTACCTCGCGGCATCGCCGGCGCCCCCCGCATCTCGCGCCCACGGCATCCCACGCCCACGGCATCCCCGGGGCCCCGGCATCCCGAACTTCGGAGATGCGCGCGAAGTTCGGAGGATTCCGGCGAAATCCTCCGAAGTTCGCGACATTGTCCGAAGTTCGTGCACCGAATCGGTGTGTGGCGACGGATGCCGGGCGCATCGCGACCCGGGACCACGGATGCCGGGCGCACCGCGACCCGGGATGTCGGCTGCCGCCGGTTCACCACCCCCATCACCGGCCGCATCGGCGCTCACCGGGCGCGCGCGACGCGCTTCTCGTCCCACACCGGAGCGTCCGACTCGTACACGCCGCCGTCGGCGCCGAAGACGAGGAACCTGTCGAACGAGCGGGCGAACCAGCGGTCGTGGGTGACGGCCAGGACGGTGCCCTCGAACCGCCCGAGCGCGTTCTCGAGCGCCTCGGCCGAGGCGAGGTCGAGGTTGTCGGTGGGCTCGTCGAGCAGCAGCAGGGTCGTGCCCGACAGCTCGAGCAGCAGGATCTGGAAGCGAGCCTGCTGGCCGCCCGAGAGCGTCTCGAAGCCCTGCTGCGCCTGGCCGACGAGTCCGTAGCGGTCGAGCGCGGAGCTCGCCGCCTCGCGCGCCATGCCCGGTCTGTTCTCGTCGCCGCGGTGCAGCAGCTCGAGCAGGGTGCGGCCGACGAACTCCGGATGCCGGTGCGTCTGGGCGAACCAGCCGGGCACCACGCGCGCCCCGAGGATCGCGCGACCCGTGTGCGCGACCGGCTCCAGGCCGGCGGCGGCCGACGTGACGTGCCCGAGGCGCGGGTCGGGGTCGGTGCCGCCCCGCGCCAGCAGCCGCAGGAAGTGCGACTTGCCCGAGCCGTTCGATCCGAGCACCGCGATGCGGTCGCCGAACCAGACCTCGAGGTCGAAGGGGCGCATGAGGCCCGTCAGCTCGAGGCGCTCGGCGATGACCGCCCGCTTGCCGGTGCGGGCGCCGCGCAGCCGGAGCTGCAGATCCTGCGCCGGCGGACGCTCCTCCGGCGGCCCGGCCTCCTCGAAGCGCGCGAGCCGGGTCTGCGCGGCGCGGTAGCGCGACGCGAACTCATCGCTGGCGGTGGCCTTCACCTTCATCGCGGCGACGAGGGCCTTGATCTTCGCGTGCTGCTCGTCCCAGCGCCGCCGCAGCTCGTCGAGCCGATCCATCCTCGCCTCGCGCGCCGCGTGATAGGTGGCGAAGCTGCCGCCGTGCACCCACGCCGTGCTGCCGGCGGCGCCGGTCTCGAGCGTGACGATGCGATCCGCGCCCCGGGCGAGCAGCTCCCGGTCGTGCGAGACCAGCAGCACCGTCTTGGGCGTCGCCCTCAGCTGCTGCTCGAGCCAGCGCTTGCCCGGAACGTCGAGGTAGTTGTCCGGCTCGTCGAGCAGCAGCACCTCGTCCGGACCGCGCAGCAGCGCTTCGAGCACCAGCCGCTTCTGCTCGCCGCCGGACAGCGTGGCGAGCTCCCGGAACCGGGCGCGCTCGAACGGCACGCCGAGCGCCGCGACCGTGCACTGATCCCAGATCGTCTCGTGCTCGTAGCCACCGGCATCCGCATAGTCGGCGAGCGCGCTCGCGTACCTGAGCTGCGCCTCGAGGTCGTCGCGCTCGATGATGCCCTCCTCGGCTGACTCGAGCTCGAGTGCGGCGGCGCGGATGCGGCGCGGGGCGACATCGATGAGCAGTTCGTGCACCGTGGCGCCGGCCGCGCCGTGCCCGACGAACTGGTCCATCACGCCGAGGCCGCCGCCGATCGCGACGGCGCCGCCGTGGGGCGACTCGTCGCCGCGGATGATGCGCAGCAGCGTCGTCTTGCCTGCGCCGTTCGCGCCGATCAGCGCCGTCGTGGAGCCCTCGCCGACGCGGAACGACACCTCGTCGAGGAGGGGCCGGCCGTCGGGGAGCCCGTACGAGACGCCGGTGATGTCGATATAGGGCATTGCCGATCCTGACCGCGGCCGCTGGCAGCGGCATCCGTCGACGTCAACCGCCGGCCCGCGGATGGCGAGCCGACCAGCCTATCCCAGCCCGCGGCGCGCCGCGCGGCGGGTCGGGCGAGGCACGCGCCGCAGGAGAATCCCCCGATCCCGCGCTCGGGCGAGGCCCGGCGTCACCTCACGCCGCGGAGTACCGCCCCGACGCGATCGCTCGCGCGCGGGCCTTGGCGGCCTCCTCTTCGCGGTTCTTCGGCGGCGCGACGGCGACGAGGTCATCGAGCAGGTGCTGCGTGATGTGCGCGATGTCGTGCACGGCGCGGTCGAACGCCTCCTGGTTGGCTTTCGACGGCTTCGTCGTGCCCGCGATCTTGCGGACGTACTGCAGGGCGGCCGCGTGCACCTCGTCGGAGCTGGCGGCCGGCTCGAAGTTGTGGAGTGTATGGATGTTCCGGCACATGCGACCCACGCTACGCCGCCCCTCCCCCACTGCGCGAGACTTCACGTGCGCACCTTCCCGGGCGCCCGGAAGGTGCGGAGGTGAAGTCTCGCGCAGGGGCGGTGGCGGGTCAGTCGCCCTTGCCGCGGAGGGCGCGCGTGAGGAGGGGGTCGAAGAGGAAGAGCAGGAACGCGGCCGACCCGATGAAAGGTGCCGCGATGACCACCGCCCCCGCGATGAGGAGGGCACTCAGCGCGCCCCGCCCGTACGCGCGGGCGTCGTGCGGCGTCAGGTCGGGGAGCATCGTGCCGCGGTGGCGCACGGCCCACATCCACTGCAGCCAGCTGAACAGGATCGCCATGAAGAAGGTGACCGGCATCAGCAGGCGGCCCGCGAGCCACTCGGAGTACTCCGTCGTCAGGCTCGTCGCGAAAGGCACCAGAACGATGAACAGCAGCCGCGCATTGTTGAGCCAGACGAGGGTCGCGTCGACCCGCGCCACGTGCTCGAACTGCTGGACGTGCGTCATCCACAGCAGGCAGAGCAGCAGGAAGCTCAGGCCGAAGTTGAGGAAGAGCTCCCACATGCCCCCGAGCGCGGCCCAGAGGGCGGCATCCGAGGAGATGCTGCCGAACGCGTACGTCGTGAGGTCGAGCACGAGCAGCGTGGCGGCGATGGCGAAGACGCCGTCGGTGAACGCCTCGAGCCGGCTGGTGCCCTGGGTCGCCGCCGGGTGCGCCCGCTGCCTGATCACCCGCTCAGGCTAGCGGGCCGTCGCGTCAGCGCTTGTAGTTCGGCGCCTCGACGACGATCTGCACGTCGTGAGGGTGCGACTCCTTGAGCCCCGCGGCGGTGATCCGCACGAAGCGGCCCTTCGCCTTCAGCTCGTCGATCGTGCGGGCGCCGACGTAGAACATCGACTGCCGGAGACCGCCGACGAGCTGGTACGCCACCGCCGACACGGGTCCGCGGTACGCGACCTGGCCCTCGATGCCCTCGGGGATGAGCTTGTCGTCGGAGGGCACATCCGCCTGGAAGTACCGGTCCTTCGAGTACGACGTCTTCTTGCCGCGCGTCTGCAGCGCCCCGAGCGATCCCATGCCGCGGTACTGCTTGAACTGCTTGCCGCCCTGGAAGACGATCTCGCCCGGCGACTCGTCGGTGCCGGCGAGCAGCGAGCCGAGCATGACCGAGTCCGCACCGGCCACAAGAGCCTTGGCGATGTCGCCCGAGTACTGCAGGCCGCCGTCGGCGATCACCGGGATGCCCGCGGCGCGAGCGGCGATGGATGCCTCGTACACGGCCGTCACCTGGGGCACGCCGACACCGGCGACGACGCGGGTCGTGCAGATCGAGCCCGGGCCGACGCCGACCTTGACGGCATCCACACCCGCGTCGATCAGCGCCTGCGCGCCCTCGCGGGTCGCCACGTTGCCGCCGACGACGTCGATGTGCTCGAACGAGGGGTCGGCCTTGAGGCGGCGCACGATGTCGATGACACCGGCCGACTGGCCGTTCGCCGTGTCGACCACGAGCACGTCGACGCCCGCGTCGCGCAGCGCCTCGGCGCGCTCCCATGCGTCGCCGAAGAAGCCGATGGCCGCGCCGACGCGCAGCCGGCCCTGGTCGTCCTTGGTCGCGAGGGGGTACTTCTCGCTCTTGTCGAAGTCCTTGATGGTGATGAGACCGGCGAGCTTGCCGTCCTCGTCGATGAGGGGCAGCTTCTCGACGCGGTGCTTCGCGAAGGTGGCGATGACGTCGTTGGCGCCGATGCCGACCGGGGCGGTGATGAGGCCCTCGGTGGTCATGACGTCCTTGACGAGCGTCGTCTGGCGCTCGAACCCGGAGACGAAGCGCATGTCGCGGTTCGTGATGATGCCGACCAGGATGCCGTCGGGCCCGACGACCGGCAGGCCCGAGATGCGGTACTGCGAGCAGAGGGCGTCGACCTCGTCGATCGTCGCATCCGGGGTCGTCGTGATCGGGTTCGAGATCATGCCCGACTCACTGCGCTTGACGCGGTCGACCTGGGAGGCCTGCTCCTCGATGGAGAGATTGCGATGCAGGATGCCGATGCCGCCCTCGCGCGCGATGGCGATGGCCATCCGCGCTTCGGTGACGGTGTCCATCGCGCTGGAGAGCAGCGGGGTGGCCACGGTGATGCGGCGGGTCACCCTGGACGACGTGTCGGCCTCGCTCGGGATGACGTCGGTGTGACCCGGCAGCAGGAGGACGTCGTCATAGGTGAGTCCGACGAAGCCGAACGGATCGGGTTGCTCCATGCTGATTCCTTCTCGCGGGTCGCGCGCGTCAGGGTAAGGGCTGAGCGGAGCCGCGGGGGCCGAGATCCGCTGTATAGAAGTCTAAGCGCGAGCGCCCCGTCGTTCATTCCCGGCGAGGGCGGGCAACCTCACGATTGAACACCGGTTGAAGGGCGGCATGCCCTCGAAACATCGCGGACACACTACGCTCATAAAGTCTCAATCACGGCCGATGCGAGACCCGCGCTCGGTCGTGGCATTCCAACTGGAGGTTTCGTGGGATCCCCTACCCCTCTCGCCGCATCATCGCCTGGGCGCTTCGCCCGGCTGATCGCGGCGTTCCTACTCGTCCTTGCGGCGCTTCTCGGCGTCGGCGTCCTGTCCGCGGCGCCCGCCAGCGCGGCCGAGGATGACCCCTACCGGATCAGCGGCAACGTCCAGCTGGATGGCGAACCCCTCGCGGGCGTGATCCTCGTGATCGACGGCCCCGGCGGCGAGCAGGAGGTGGAGACGGACGAGAACGGCCAGTGGCGCGTCGGCGTGCCCGAGCGCGAGGAGTACTCGGTCACCCTCGACGAGTCCTCGCTCCCCGAAGGCATCGCGGTCGTCGAAGAGGGGGATGACAGTCCCAACGTCAAGGAGGTCACGGTCGGTGCGGGTGGCCGCGTCACGGTGAACTTCTTCATCGGCGAGGGCGAGCGCAACGTCACGAGCTTCTTCGACCAGCTGGTGCAGCGCATCGTCTCCGGCATCAGCTTCGGGCTGATGCTGGCGCTCGCCGCCGTGGGACTCTCGCTCGTCTTCGGCACGACCGGCATCTCGAACTTCGCGCACGGTGAGATGGTGACCTTCGGAGCCATAGCGGCGCTCGTGCTCGTCGGCCCGGCCTCCCTCGCCCTTCCGATCTGGATCGGCTACCCGCTGGCGATCGTGCTCAGTGCGGGGTTGGGCCTCGTGCTCGACATGCTCCTGTGGCGACCGCTGCGACGCAAGGGCGTCGGCGTGGTGCAGCTCATGATCGTGAGCATCGGTCTCTCGCTCGCCCTCCGGTACACCTTCCAGTTCTTCATCGGCGGCGGCACGAGCCAGCTGCCGTACTCGTCGGAGCCGAAGATCCCGCTCTTCGGCGTCGTGCAGATGAGCGTCATCGACATCGCGTCGCTCGTCATCTCCGTCGCGGTGATCATCGCCTTCGCCTTCTGGCTGATCTACTCCCGGATCGGCAAGGCGACGCGCGCTATCTCGGACAACCCGTCGCTGGCCGCCGCGTCCGGCATCGACGTCGACTTCGTCGTACGGGTCGTGTGGGTGCTGGCGGGCGCGATGGCCGGCCTCGCCGGCATCCTGTACGCCTACTACCGGCCGGGCATCAAGTGGGACATGGGCGCCCAGGTGCTGCTGCTGATGTTCGCCGCCGTCACGCTCGGCGGCCTCGGGACGGCGTTCGGTGCGCTGATCGGCTCTCTGATCGTCGGCCTGCTGGTGGAGGTGTCGAGCCTCTGGATCCCGGCCGACCTCAAGTACGCGAGCGCACTGTTCATCCTCATCATCATTCTCCTGTTCCGCCCACAGGGAATCCTCGGCCGTCGCGAGAGAATAGGTTAGGTCGCACCATGGACTGGCTTCAGATCCTCTCCAACACCGCATCATCGATCCTCAGCCCCGCCACGATCGGCTACGCCCTCGCCGCGCTCGGCCTCGCGGTGCACTTCGGCTACACCGGCCTCATCAACATGGGCATCGCGGGCTTCATGGCCGTGGGCGCCTACGGATACGCGATCTCGGTGCTCACGTTCGGGCTCGAGTGGTGGCTCGCGGCCATCATCGGCCTCGTCGCCTCCGCGCTGTTCGCGCTCATCCTCGGCATCCCGACCCTGCGTCTGCGGGGCGACTACCTCGCCATCGTGACGATCGCCGCGGCCGAGGTGGTGCGCCTCATGTTCCTCACGAGCGCGTTCGACGACGTCACCGGCTCCGCCGACGGGCTCAGCGGCTATCACGCGAGCTTCCGCGCCTCCAACCCGATCCCGGAGGGGACCTACGGGTTCGGTCCGTGGACCTACAACGAGACGGGATGGTGGGTCCGCATCACGGGCCTCATCACCCTCGCGTTCGCGGTGCTCGTCGTGTGGATGCTGATGCGCAGCCCCTGGGGCCGTTCGCTGAAGGGCATCCGCGAGGACGAGGACGCCGTGCGGGCGCTCGGCAAGAACGTCTACGCGTACAAGATGCAGTCCCTCGTGCTCGGCGGCGTGCTCGCCGGGGCGGGCGGCGTCGTCTACGCCCTGCCCTCCGCGGTCAGCCCCGGCGTCTACGTGACGTCCCTGACGTTCTTCGTGTGGACCGCCCTCCTCCTCGGCGGCGCGGCGACCGTCTTCGGACCCCTCCTCGGATCGCTCATCTTCTGGGGGCTGCAGACTTTCCTCAGCAACTTCCTCCCGGCTCTCGTGCAGGCGGGCTTCCTGCCCTTCAAGACGGCGATCCAGGCGGGCACGCTCCGCTTCATCCTCGTGGGTGTGGCGCTGATGCTGCTCGTGATCTTCATGCCTCAGGGCCTGCTCGGAAACAGGAAGGAGCTGACCTTTGTCAAGTGACAGCTCACCCACCAACGGTGCCGTCCCCGCTTCGGAGAACGAGGCCGCGCACCCTCTGACGTCGCCCGTCGAACGCCCGAAGGCCACCGGCCTGCACGTCGGCGATGCCGTCCCCGGTGTCGCCAAGGTCGACCCGATCATCGTCGCCGACAACGTCAGCCGTTCCTTCGGCGGCGTCAACGCCGTCGACGTCGAGCACCTCGAGATCCCGCGCGGCGTCATCACGGCGCTGATCGGGCCGAACGGCGCGGGCAAGACGACCCTGTTCAACCTGCTCACCGGCTTCGACAAGCCGAACACGGGCACCTGGACGTTCGACGGCAAGTCGCTCTCCGGCGTCCCGGCCTACCGGGTCGCCCGGCTCGGCCAGGTGCGCACGTTCCAGCTGACGAAGGCGCTCGGCCTGCTCACCGTGCTCGAGAACATGAAGCTCGGCGCCACGGGCCAGCGCGGCGAGAAGTTCTTCGCCAGCATGATCCCGGCGCTGTGGCGCAAGCAGGACAAGGAGATCGAGGAGCGGGCCATGGTCCTGCTCGCCAAGTTCAAGCTCGACACCAAGGCCAACGACTTCGCGGCCAGCCTGTCCGGCGGTCAGCGCAAGCTGCTCGAGATGGCTCGCGCGCTGATGACCCAGCCCAAGCTCGTCATGCTCGACGAGCCCATGGCCGGCGTCAACCCGGCGCTGACGCAGTCCCTGCTCGATCACATCCTCGACCTCAAGGAAGAGGGCATGACCGTGCTCTTCGTCGAGCACGACATGCACATGGTGCGCCACATCGCCGACTGGGTCGTCGTGATGGCCGAGGGGCGGGTGGTCGCCGAGGGCGACCCCTACACCGTCATGCGCAACCCCGCCGTGATCGACGCCTACCTCGGCGCCCACCAGGAGCTCGACCTCGGTGTCGTGACCGGCCGGATCTCCGTCGTCGACGCGGATCCGACCACGGATGCGGAGGCGTCCCAGTCGATCAGCGCGGAGGACATCGAGGCCGCGGGCCTCGCGGAACTCAACAAGGAGGAGCCCAAGTGAGCACCGACGTCGCGACCGCGACTCCCGTCGTCTTCGTGGACGACGTGCACGCGGGCTATCTGCCGGGAGTCAACATCCTGAACGGATGCTCGCTCGTCGCCCATCAGGGCGAGCTCATCGGCATCATCGGCCCGAACGGGGCCGGCAAGTCCACCCTGCTCAAGGCGATCTTCGGCCAGGTGAACGTCCGGAGCGGCACCGTGAGCCTCCAGGGCGAGGACATCACGGGCCTGAGGGCCAACAAGCTGGTCGGACGCGGGGTGGGATTCATCCCGCAGACGAACAACGTGTTCCCCACCCTGACGATCGAAGAGAACCTGCAGATGGGTCTCTACCAGAACCCCTCGGCGTACAAGGAGCGGCTGGAGTTCGTCACCGGCATCTTCTCGGAGCTCGGCAAGCGCCTCAAGCAGCGGGCCGGCTCGCTCTCCGGCGGCGAGCGGCAGATGGTGGCCATGAGCCGCGCCCTGATGATGGACCCCAAGGTGCTGCTGCTCGATGAGCCGTCGGCCGGGCTCTCCCCCGTCCGCCAGGACGAGGCCTTCATCCGCGTCTCGGAGATCAACAAGGCCGGGGTGACCTGCATCATGGTCGAGCAGAACGCCCGCCGCTGCCTGCAGATCTGCGACCGCGGCTACGTGCTCGACCAGGGTCGCGACGCCTACACCGGCACCGGCCGCGAGCTTCTCAACGACCCTAAGGTCACCGAGCTGTACCTCGGGACGCTC
>DASUQB010000246.1:0-5799 GCA_036280835.1 Microbacterium sp.
ATTCCGCCCTCGCCGATGCACTCCCCCAGCTCGTAGCGCCCGTCCAGCAGCGCGGCGGTGGGCGGGTCCTCGGCCTCTCCCATCGCGCCCTCCTCCGCCGCCCGCGCAGGACTCGATCCGGCGCCGGTAAGCAATGTACCCCACCAGGATTTACGTGGGAGAGCCGGGGGGGCGCCGGCGACCCGGCGCCCTCCCCCACCGTCAGCGGCGCGGCGGATTGAGCGGGAGCCACTCGTCCAGCCGCGTCGCGGCGAGCCGGGCGCCGTCCACGGGGAGGAGAGTGCTCTCCTCGATGACGGCCCCGTAGTAGGGGGCGGTGTCATCGCGCACCACGGTGCGCGGGTCGTGGCGGAACGCGAGCCCGCGGCGGACGAACTCGTCGAGCCCGAACCGCTCCGGGCCCGCGACCTCGATGTCCCCGTTCACCGGGTCACCCGCCGCCGCCCTCGCCACGGCCGTCGCGACGTCCTCCGCCGCCATGGGCTGGATGAGAGCACCCGGCAGGCGCACCGTGCCGCCGTCGGTGGAGATGTCGGCGATGCTGCCGACGAACTCGAAGAACTGCGTCGCGTGCACGAGGGTGAAGGGAACACCGGACTCGCGGATGAGCTTCTCCTGCGCGACCTTCGCGCGGAAGTAGGGGATGTTCTGCGGCCGGTCGGTGCCGACGATCGTGAGCGCCACGTGGTGCCCGACTCCGGCGGCCTTCTCCGCCGCGAGCAGGGTGTTCGTGGAGGTGGTGAAGAACTCGAGCACGGCCGCCTCCTCGAACGACGGGGAGTTGGCCACATCGACGACCACGTCCGCGCCCGCCAGCGCTTCGGCGACGCCGGTCCCGGTGATGGTGTCCACCCCGGTGCTGGGAGCCGCCGCGATCGCTTCGTGGCCGACTGCGGTCAGCTTCGCGACGACCTTCGACCCGATGAGTCCTGTACCGCCGATGACGACGATCTTTGACATGTCATTCCCTTCGATGAGTCGGCGCCGCGGTGGCGACGCTCACCAGCTATGACAGGGCGGGCCGGTGGGTTGTGACGAGGTCAGCGGATGTCCCAGTGACGCAGCTTGTCGGGGTTGAGGACCATCCAGACGGCGGCGATCTTCGTGCCCCGCATCCCCAGGCTGATGACGCCGACCACCCCGTCGGTGCCGCGCACCACGAGACCCGGCGCCCCGTTGACGTCCTGCCGCTCGACGCTGACACCGGAAAGGGCCGAGAGCATTCGGACGACGAGCCGCGAGACGGCGGTGCGGCCACGCACGGCGCCCGCCGGCGCCGGCACCGCGCCCCCGGCATCCACGATCGCCTCGACATCCGCGCTCAGCAGCGGCGCGAGGTCGGCGGCGCTACGCCGCTCGCAGGCCGCGGCGAAGGAGCGTGCGGCATCGTCGAGCCGCTGATGCTGCACGGCCTTCGCCTTCGGATCGGGGGAGAATCGCGACGAGAAGGCCCTCCATGTCATGCGCCCACCGTCGCGACGTGGCGCAGCTTCGCCGGGCTCATGATCCAGAGCAGCTGCCGGATGCCGTCGGCGGATGCCGTCAGAGTCAGCGCCGTCGTGACCACGCCGTCTTCCGAGAGCGTGACCGCGGGCTGCCCGTTGATCTCCACCCAGCCGATCGACTTGCCGCGCCAGAAGTGTCCGGAGAAGGCGGCCACGAACTTCGCGACCCTGGTCTGGCCGATCACCGGGATGCGGGCCGCGAGCTTGACGCCGTTGCCGTCCGTGTAGCTGACGACGTCGGCGGCGAAGAGCTGCTCGAGCGCCGTCGCGTTGCCGTGCTGCGCGGCCGTGAGGAAGGCCTCGAGCAGGCGGCGCTGCTCGGCGGATGCCACCGCGACGCGACGCTCGGAGGCCAGGTGCTTGCGGGCCCGGCTGACGAGCTGCCGGGCGGTGGTGGGCGTCGTCTGCACGATGTCGGCGATGCGGTCGTAGGGGTAGTCGAACGCCTCGCGCAGCACGTACGCCGCGCGCTCCGTGGGCGTGAGCTTCTCGAGCAGGATGAGCATCGCGTACTGCAGCGCCTCGCCGCGCTCCGCCCCGAGAGAGGGATCGTCGGCGGTGTTGACGGGCTCCGGGAGCCACGGACCGATGTAGGTCTCGCGACGGGAGTGGGCGGACTGCAGGGAATTGATCGAGAGCCGCGTCGTGATCGTCGCGAGGAACGCGGCGGGTTCGAGCACCTCTTCGTGGCGCGCGGACTGCCAGCGGATCCAGACGTCCTGGAGGATGTCCTCGGCGTCGGCGACGCTGCCGAGCATGCGGTAGGCGATGCCGAACAGTCGCCGCCGCGACTGCTCGAACGCCTCGCTTGCGGCCGCGAGGTCGTGCCGAGTCGGTTCGTCCGGCATGGCTGACCCGCCTTTCATCCGAGGTGTCGCCCGGCGCCCCGGTTCGGAGCCGCCGACGCCCTGCACTGTTGACAGGACGGCGGCAGGATCTGTGACACTCCTCGTGAATCCTGCAATTCAGTCTGGCACCGCGGTGCTGACCTGCCACTCGTGGAGCCGGGTGCCGCTGATGGTCGCGACCGCCTCGGGGAGCAGGTCGCGGGGGCCCAGACGCGCCCCGAAGTAGGTGCCGAGCGGGTCGGCGACGACCTCGCGCTCGTCGTGCCGGAAGCGCAGCTCGCGCCGCGCGAGCTCGCCGAGGTCGAAGACCTCGGGCCCTGCGAACTCGACCACGCCGTCGATGGGATCGCCCACGGCCGTCCGGGCGACGGCGGCGGCCACGTCATCCGCCGCCATCGGCTGCACCAGCACGTCGGCGACGCGCGCGACACCGCTGTGCATCGCGGCATCCGTGATGCTGCGGACGAACTCGAAGAACTGCGTCGCGTGGACGAGGGAGTAGGGGCGGCCGGACTCGACGATCAGACGTTCCTGGGCGGCCTTCGCGAGGAAGTACCCGCCTTGGGCCCGCGCGAGTCGATCGGTCCCGACGACCGAGAGGGCGACGTGGTGGCGCACGCCCGCTGCCGCCCCGTAGGTGAGCAGGTTGAGGGTCGAAGCGTAGAAGAACTCGCGCGCCCCGGCTTCGTCCGTATACGACGAATTCGAGACGTCGATCGCGACGTCCGCTCCATCGAGCGCGGCGGCAAGGCCCTCCCCCGTGAAGGAGTTCACCCCCGTCGCACGCGCGGCCGCGACCACCTCGTGACCCGTTCGCCCGAGCTGACGCACCAGCCGCGCTCCGATGAGTCCGGTACCCCCGACAACGGTGATCCTCATGACACGTCCTTTCGTCTTCGACAGCTGAGACCGCGCAGCGGCCGGATGTGTGACGGATCCTCGGGGATTTCGTCGGCACCGTCACAGATGGCCCGCTCACCCGGTCCTGCTTTGTGAGGCTCGAGCGACTCGCGCCTTCCACCCCCGACAGAGAGCAGGTGCACCATGCACGATCAGAAGCCGACCATCGTCCTCGTCCACGGAGCGTTCGCCGAATCCGCCTCCTGGAACGGGGTCATCGCACGCCTCCGGGACCACGACGTGCGTGTCGTGGCTGCAGCGAACCCCCTGCGGGGCCTTGGCACCGACGCCGCCTACGTGCGGGATGTCATCGCCTCCGTCGGCGGTCCCGTCGTGCTCGTCGGACACTCCTACGGCGGCATGGTCATTACGGCGGCGGCGTCCGGCGACCAAGCCGTCGTCGCCCTCGTCTACGCGGCCGCGTTCGTGCCGGACACGGGCCAGAGCGCCTTCGACCTCTCCACGAGCGCGCCGGGCAGCACGCTGGGCGACGCGCTCACCGCGTACCCGGTGGCATCGGGGGGCGACGAGTTCGCGATCCGGCAGGACGTGTTCCATCACCAGTTCGCGGCGGATGTGCCCGCGGCGGAGGCCGCTCTGATGGCGGCGACGCAGCGCCCCGTCACCCAGGCCGCGCTGGCGGAGCCCCTCGCCACGGAGCACCCGGCATGGAAGGACATCCCGTCGTGGTTCGTGTTCGGCGACGAGGACCTGAACATCCCGGTGGCCGTCCACCGGTCCGGAGCGCAGCGGGCATCGTCCCGCGGCACCCGGGAGATCGCGGGAGCCTCGCACGCGATCTCCGTCTCGCAGCCGGACGCCGTCGCGGAGACCATCGTCGACGCCGCCACGGCGTATGCGGCGGGCCTCTCCGCGACCGTCCCCGCCTGATCGGGGAAGAGTGAAGACCTTGTCGCCCGCGTCCCTACCGACGCGCACTGTCGCCGCGGGTGAACTCTCCGTCGCCTACGTGGATGCCGGCGATCCGTCGGCCGAGCCGGTCGTGCTGCTGCACGGGTACCCCTATGACGTGCACAGCTACGTCGAGGTGATCCCGCTTCTCGTCGAGGCGGGCTTCCGCGTGCTCGTGCCGTACCTGCGGGGGCACGGCGCGACGCGGTTCCTCGACCCCGCCGCCGATCGATCGGGGCAGCAGGCGGCGCTCGGCGCCGATGTGCTGGCGTTCGTCGACGCGCTGGCCCTCGAGCAGCCGATCCTCGCGGGTCACGACTGGGGCGGCCGCGCCGCGTGTGTGGTGGCCGCCCTCTGGCCGGAACGCATCTCGGGACTGGTGAGCGTGAACGGCTACCTCATCCAGGACATCGCCGCGGCAGGGACGCCGATCAGCCCCGACCTCGAAGCCGGCTTCTGGTACTTCTGGTACTTCGCGACCGACCGCGGCGCCGCCGGCCTTCGGCGGCACCGTCGCGAGATCGCCCGGGTGATCTGGCGACGCAATTCGCCCGAGTGGGGGTTCACCGATGCCGACCTCGAGCGCGCCGCCGCCGCGTTCGAGAATCCGGACTACGTGGATGTCGTCATCCACTCGTACCGGCACCGGCTCGGGCTCGCCCCGGGATCCCCCCGCTACGAGGAGCTCGAACGGCGCCTTGCCGCGTCACCTGCGATCACGGTGCCGACGATCACGCTGGACGGCATGGCGGACGGGAACTTCCCCGCCACGGACGGGTCGCAGCACGCGACACTCTTCACGGGGCCGCGTGAGCACCGCTGCATCCCGCATGCCGGCCACAACCTGCCGGCGGAGGCGCCCGACGCCTTCGCCGCCGCCGTCCTCGCCGTCGCGGAGCCGCCCGGGGACGGCGCAGGAACCCCGTGACCATGCGACCGCCTGCCGCTCCCCCCGCACCGGACCAATCGACGGCGACCCCAGCGGTCCTTGCACGCACCACCGGCAGGCAATACCGTCGCGGCAGGCGGTCGCAGGCCACGAGTGCAGGGAGATTCCGATGCTGAAGCGCGTCGCGGAGGGCGTTCTCGTCCACGAGAGCGAGTTCCTCCAGAGCAATTCCGTCGTCGTGCAGGGCCGTGACGGCGTGCTGCTGATCGACCCCGGCATCACCGAGACGGAGCTGGCCTGCCTCGCCCAGGACATCCGGGAGCTCGGCCGGCCCGTCGTGGCGGGCTTCTCGACGCATCCCGATTGGGACCACGTGCTCTGGCACGCGAGCTTCGGCGACGCCCCCCGCTACGGCACGGCCCGCGGAGCGGCGTCGATCCGCGAGGTGCTCTCGAGCGCCGACTGGAAGGAGCAGATCGCCGAGGGCCTCCCGCCCGAGCACGCGGATGAGATCCCGATGGAGCTGCTCGGGCTCATCACCGGCCTGCCGGAGGGCGCCGCCCGCGTCCCCTGGGATGGACCCGGTGTACGCATCCTCGAGCACCGAGGTCACGCCCCAGGTCACGCGGCGCTGCTGATCGAGCAGAGCCGGGTCCTCGTCGCAGGCGACATGCTCTCCGACATCCTGATGCCCTTCCTCGACACCCAGGCCGAGACTCCGATCGAGGACTACCTCGCCTCACTG
>DASUQB010000247.1:0-12803 GCA_036280835.1 Microbacterium sp.
TCGTTGCCGTCGCCGCCGTTGACCGTTGCGGTGCCCGTCCCGGCGACGGTGATGGTGTCGTTTCCGCTGTCGCCGGAGAGGACGCTGCCCGATCCGGAGCCTTGAGCGAGGATCGTGTCGTTCTCCGAGCCGCCGTCCACCGTGACGGCGATCTGGACGTTCGGATCGATCACGATCGTGTCGACGCCGTCCCCGAAGTACGCGTAGATGCGTCGGACGTGCTCGTACGTGCGGGTGTGTCCGAAGGCCGTGATCTTGATGGTGGCGAGCCCGTCAGCGCTCAGGGCGCCGATCTGCTCGATGTAGACGGTCTCGTTCGTGATGCCCTGCGAGACTCCGCGTGCCGTCCGCTGCGGCTCTCCGCCCACATTCACCCAGAGGTCGCGGTCCTCGGCCCTCCACTCACGCAGGTTGGTGGCGACCGTCGGGTGCGTGACGTTGTTGCCCGCCAGGTAGGGCACGACCGGGAATCGGACCGTGCCGATCGTGAACGTGGCGCTGCGCGAGTACCACGAGCCGAGCACCTTGAACCGCACGGTCAGATCGAATCTGAGGGGCACGTCGCCGTTCGCGTCCGCATTCCTCGAATCGGCCGTCACGGACAGCTGGAGGCCGACGCCGAGGGTGATCTCGAAGATCTTGAAGTCGAAGTAGACCTCCACGCTCGCCGAGCCGGCGATCTTGAGTTCGTACCACTTGATGCCGTTCGCCTCCTTCGAGAGGAACGAGACCTCGAGTGCGAAGTCGCCGCGGATGCCCATGAACGAGCCGCCGAGCTGCATGCGGCCGGAGAGGACGAGGCTGAACTCGCCGTTGGAGTTCAGGAAGATCTTCCCCGAGAGGTCGGCGATGAAGAAGTACAGGCTCGCGTAGGCATCGAGGTACCAGGCGCCGCTGGTGAAGCCCGCGTCCGTCGGCTTGGCCTTGCCGACCTCGATCGTGAAGCCGGCGTTGAAGCTGAAGAGCTTCAGGAGGGTGACCGATCCGGTGAGCTGCAGCTTGAAGCCCTGCTCGATGCCGTTGCGCACCTGGTTCGTCGTATTGATCCGCAGGGTGCCGTTCGCGCTCAGGCTGAAGACGAACGCGTCGGCGGAGGCACTGACGGCCACCGACATCGCGAAGCCGTCGGCGTAGACGCCGGCCTTTCCGACCGCCATGAACTTGAGCCCCGCGAGGTCGAACGACACGCCGAACGACATCTCGAAGGCGCTCGCGACGATGCGGATCTCGGCGAAGCCGGTGCCGCGGGCGAAGCCGAGGAAGTTGATGGAGCCGTCCAGCCGGAGGAGGAAGCCGGGGGCGACGGCGGTGGTGCCGAACATCGCGGTGGACCCCGTGGTGTTGATGGCGAGCACGGCGCTCACCGAGAAGCCCAGGTCGATCGAGCTGCCGAAGTCCGAGCCGAGCGAGAGGTCGAGGCGCGCCACGAGTCCCTGCCCGTTGATGCGGAAGCCGCTGTCGCGCAGCACCACGGCGCCGAAGGGCTGCAGCATCGCGCCGCCGTTCACGATGAGGCTCACCTCGCTCGCGCTGATCGTGAGGACGACGTGCCCGTTCACGTTGAGCACGTTCATGATCGTGAGGTCGCCGTACATCTCCATCCGGAAGCCCGCCACGACCTCCAGCGCCTTGTTCTCGAATTCGAGCGCGTTCGTCACCGCGTTGCGCTTGAACCCGCCGAAGACGGTGCGGCCGTTGACGATCTTCTTCTCGATCGCGAAGGTCTCGACCGTCCGCACCGTGTTGAACGTGTTGATCTCGAGCAGGAACTGCCCGTTGAGCGAGAGACCCGGAACGACGTTCGACGCCCGCGTGAGCGAGATGCGGCCGACGACGCCGGCCTGCGCCCCGACGTAGACCTCCAGGTTCAGCGCAGCCGTCATGGCGCCGAGGAGCGGAACGGTGGTGCCCATGATCCCCGTGACCTTGAGGAATCCGCTCCCGGCGGGGTCCACCGCCGCCACGATCTTCAGGAAGCCGGTCATGGTGATCACGCCGCCGATGACCAGCTCGGCCTGGATGGTGGCGACGATGTAGATGGAGGGGCCGGTCGCGGCGGGATCCGGCTGGCCGTCCATCCCCGGCGGGGCCTTCGGGATGATGATGACCGGCGACATCCCCGGCTCGAGCAGCGGCAGGAACGCGTTCGGAACGGTGAAGGTCTGATCGGCCAGCGTCGTGTTGAAGAGGACGTACACCGAGCCGCTGGCGGAGAACAGGGATCCGATGTTCGGGAGGCCGATCCCGGCTCCCGTGGAGACCCGGATGCTGCCGGAGACGCCCGGGATCTCCCCGGTCGCGGCGTTGCGCACCGTCGAGATCATCAGCACGCCGGTCACGGATCCGTACACGAGCTGCGCCGATCCGGATCCGAACGAAAGGCGCCCGGTGAGGAACAGCTGCATAGACGGCGTGGGACCGTCGGCCGAGATGTTGAGGTACAGGCCGCCCTGCACGCGCATCAGCTCGTTCCCGCCCGGCGCCACGACGACCTGCCCGAGGATCTGGAAGCCGAAGCTGAAGGGCTGCAGCACGAACGTCTCGGTGAGGTCGGTGCCGCCGGGGCCGACGCCGAGGAGCGTGAGCGTCTCGGTCTTCACCTGGTTGGTGAGGTTGATCCGCAGCTGCGCCGAGCCGGTGAGGAAGAGGCCGTACTGCTCGAGGACCTTGAAGTTCGTCTCGATGGACGCGACGCCCCAGAACTGCGGCACGGGGTGCATGGGGTTGGATGCCTCGTCGCCGACCAGCAGGATGAACCGGCCTGCCGTCGCACCCAGCGTCCCGAGCCCGGCGACGCTGATCTGACCGGAGAACGTCAGGATGAACAGGAGGCGCGCGGTGTCGATCTCGAGGGTGACCCCGCCCCGGATGTGCATCAGCGGCTCGCTGATGAGTCCGGCCGCCTGCAGCATGACTCCGCCGGACAGTTCGATGTAGAACGACGTCCCCTGGGCGATGAGGCGGAACTTCTGGATGCCGGCGGCGGAGAGGTTGCCCGCGGTGTCGGCCCATCCCCCGGCCGCGAAGGTGACGGTGACGGCACCCGCGGTGAGGGCGGTGGCGAGCGTGTACGAGTAGCGGGCGATGCCGTCGGCGAACTGGACGCCGACGTAGGACAGCGCTTCGGTTCCGCCGCCCGAGAACGACAGGTCGTTCGATCCGAGGGTGGACACATCCACCTGCGCGCCCGCGGTCGGGGTGAGCCGCACGCCGACCCAGGTGCGGGGTCCGATCTTGCCGTAGGACAGGTCGGTCTCGGCGGTCGCGGCGCCCGCGTGGGCCGCGGCGGAGAACGGGGTGCCCTCCGCGTTCAGCCAGCTGCCGTCGATGAACGTGATCTGCAGGTCGCCGGCGAGGTGCCCCGAGAAGTAGTAGCGGAACGTGCTGCTCGTGGCGCCGAGCCGCATCGCGGCGCCGATGACGTCGAGCGCGACATCCTTGCCGTCGATGCGCACCGTGATGGAGATCTCGGCGCCCGCATCGACGATGGATGCGGCATCGAACGTCTTGCCGCCGAACGAGCCGAAGGTGATGTCGACCCAGCCGCGGCCGGCGAGGTCCTTCACGTCGAGGACCGAGCCCGGCGTCGGGTCGAGCAGCGCGGCGGTCGGCGAGGTGAGGGTGAGGCTCTCGGTCTCCGCCGAGTTGAGGCGTCCGCCCAGGTCCGCGAAGCGGCCGGACAGGAAGGTCACGGTGTAGGTGCCCGCACTCAGGAGGGCGGTGAAGGAGTAGCGGTAGATGTCGGTCGCGCCTACCCGCACCGGTGCCCCGAGGGCGATGAGGTTGCCCGCGCCGTCGCGGAACTCGATCTCGTCGCCGTTGATGGTCGTGTGGTCGATGCCGAATCCGAGCGAGCCGCGGAAGCGGATCTCGAGGTACTTCAGCGCGTTCAGGAAGTCGCGGCCGATGCTGGCGCCGGCGAGCGGGTTCGTCGCGGCCTCGTTGACGTCGGTGGCGGGGTCGTCGTCGACGACGTGGACGACATCGCCGGTCGCTCCGACGACCTGGAAGGACTGGGTGAGGGTGGTGCCCGCCGGCGGTGCCCGCGACGGGTCGGACACGGTGAACTTCGTGAGGTCGAACACCACATCGACCCGGCCGGCGCCGAAGGTGCCCTCGAAGAGGTAGCGCCACGCGTTGCCGCCGAGGGAGACGACCTGGAGGAATTGGATGCCGCCGGCGCCGGCGCCCGTGAGCACGAACTCGTCGCCGTCGACCGAACCGGGGAGGATCGTGTAGGTCGTTCCGCCGATCGACACGGGCGGGATGAAGGTGACGTCGAGGTACGTGATGGCGCGCTTCGGGATCTCGACGGCGACGGGGCCGCTCGGCTGCGTTCCGGAGGTGGGCGGAGCACCGGTGTACGCGGTGGTGCCGTCCGGCTGCGTGTAGGTCCACGCACCGGCGGCCGCGAACGTGATCTCGACCGCGTCGCCCGCCTGGAGCGGCGCGGACAGCTGGTACCGCACCCACACGACCCCGTCGACCACACCGATGATCGCCGCCGCGCCCACGGTGATCGTGATGGTCTCCGTTCCGCGGGTGACCGTCAGAGTGAACTCGGCGCCGCCGTCGAGCAGCGAGCCGTGGTCGATGAGGAGGCCCGTCGGGGAGACGAAGGGAACGTCGATGTAGTCGCGAGGAGCCCCCGTGAACGGCGAGTCCGCCGCGGGCGCCGCCGTGTTCGCGTAGCCCACGGCGATGGGACCGAACGTGATGGGCGAGCTCGAGACGGCGGTGTCCGCCCGCACGACGAGCACGGGGACGAAGAACTCGAGGGCGGTGCTGCCCTGACGGATGGCGCGGGTCGTGTCGCGGACGACGGACCATCCCGCCGCGGTGGCCGTCATCACGAGCGCGCCGAGGCGGCCGATCACAGAGGCCGGGTCGATGGTGTAGCCCGCGTCCGTGCTCGCGGGGAGGACGACGGCGACCTCTGCGGTCTGCACCAGGCTGCCGTCGGTGAACACGACGCTGGTGTCGGGCGGGTCGACGCTCGTCAGGTACGACCACGAGCCGGCGATCCGGGTGAGGGTGACGGTGAGACCGGCCTCGTACTGCCCCGTCAGCCAGAAGCGGAAGCGGATCTTGCCGGCGGGCGCCGTCTCCAGCTGCAGGGGCGCGCGGGCGCTGTCGAGGACGATGCTGCCGATGCCCTCGCCGCTGAGCCCGAACTCGGCCGCGAGGTCGAGGACCGAGGCGATGTCGAGGGCGTGCGTTCCGACGAACGCGTCGAAGTCGACGTCCAGGAACGTGGTCGGGGCGATGGTCAGCTTGTCCGCCGGCTGGGTTCCCCCGGTCACCGGCCCCCGGTAGGCGATGCTGCTGCTCGCGAGGGTGGCGGTGACGTCGCCGGTGCCGAACTGCTTCACGATCACCGCGACGCGGAATTCGCCGGGGGTGCCGGTCTCGCTGATCGCGACGGCGAGGTCGCGCTCGATGATCCAGCCGGTGCCGCCGAACGAGAGGGCGGAGCCCAGGCGCGCGATGATCGATTCGGGGTCGATCGCGAAGCCGGCCGGGATGCCGCGCTCGCCCCCGACCGGGAAGCGCACCCCGATCGTCGTGCGGACCCCCGGCGTCAGGAGCTGACCCGTGTCGCCGGCGGGGCGGTCGGGCTGGTTGGTGACGGCGAGCGCGCCCGAAAGCGGGAACAGGTACGACCAGCTGCCGGAGAGGTAGGTCAGGTTGACCGTTCCCGTCGTGGCGAAGCGTCCGGTCAGCCAGTAGCGGAACTTGAGGGTGCCGGCTGCGCTGTCCAGGCGGGTCGGAGCCTGCGTGCCGTCGAGCTGGATGGTGCCGAGCCCCGGACCGGAGAGCTGGAACTCCGCGGCCAGGTCGAGGATCGAGGCGGGGTCGATCGAGAACAGGGCCGGGTTGACGTAGGTCACGTCGATCCAGCCTCGACCGTTGATCACGTTGATGTCGACGGATGCGCCGGGCGTGGGGTTCGTCACGGTCGCCGTCGCACCGACGACCGTGAAGGACAGGGTGGTCGCGGCGCTGCCGGCGCCGACGGTGGTGCCCGCCTCGGTGGTGAGATCGGCGTTCTTGACCGCACCCGCGGCGAACGTCAGCCTCCACAGCCCGATCGAGAGGTTCTCCGTCCCGATGTCGTAGCGGAACCGGGTCGTGCCGGTGATGCGGACCGCCGCCTCGAGAAGGTCTCCCCCGGATTTGTGGTCCGCGATCTTCAGGACGTCGACCCTCGTGCCGTCGAGCAGGTAATAGGCGCCGGCGGCGTCCGTCAGCAGCTCGACGAGCTTCATTCCTCCGGGCGTCGTCACGGCCACGATGGGCACCGGCTTCCCGGTGATCGTCCGGCTCGTCGTGCCGTACTGGAGGGTGAAGCCGACGCGCCCCGCGCCCAGGATGCGGGAGATGTCGAGGCTCGCGCCGGCCGGCGGGGTGTACGACACGTCGATGTGCTTCGTCGAGCCGGTCGCGCCGTTGACCACACCGACGTCGATCGTGCCGCCGTTGCTCGTCGGGGAGCCGAGGCCGACCGTCGGCGCGGTGCCGGTGGCGATCGGGTCGAGCCCCTCGGCGACGTCGAACGCCACCTCGTTGCCCGACGAGTCGCGGAAGCCCATCTTCAGCTTGCCGTAGACCGTCAGCAGCCTCACCTGGTCGGGGAAGTCCGCGAGGAAGAGGATCACCACCGTCCCGCTCGCGACCTTGGAGAGGTCGGCGTAGAGGCGTCCGCTGATCGAGATGTTGTCGGCGGCGAAGTTCAGCGTGCCGACGATCAGGATCTTGCCGTCGGTGGAGATCTTGACGATGACCTGTCCGTTGAAGACGGATTGCGACGTGTAGATCGAGTAGATCTTCGCCGACCCCGTGATCACCATCGGCGCGCTGAAGGCCGCCGCGAAGCCGCTCTGACCGGGGTTCGCCGAGATCGTCTTCGCCTGCGCCGCGACCTGCTGCTGCAGCGAGAGGAGCCACTCGTCCGCGGTGAGCACCGTGGGCAGCTGGAAGGCGGAGCCTCGCAGCGCCATCGGATCGTCGATCGACGGGAGGGTCTTGAAGAACTCCACGCCGCCGGCGAAGTCGTTGATGGTGAGGCCCGAGACCGGCTCGAGCAGGATGCCGCCGGGTACGTTGACGCTCAGGTAGACCTGCAGGGGGCCGAGTTCGGAGAGGCCGATCCGGATGCCGAAGCCGGCCATCCCCGCGATCGAGATGGTGCCCTCCAGCCCCAGGTAGAAGACGCGCTGCCGCACCGGGGTCGTCGTGTCGAACACGCCGATGATCGAGTAGTTGGTGTCGAGCTTGAGGATGCCGCCGACGAGCCCGGCGGACACCTCCCCGCCGAACATCTTCCCCTTGACGGTGACGCCGAGGGAGTCGATTCCGATGATCGGGAACTTGCCCTCGAGCAGCAGGGACGGCTGGATGCGGATGCCCTGGACGGAGCCGCTGATCTCGAGGCCCGAGAGCCCCTGGATGCCGGTGACGCTCGCGGAGAGGACGAGCACGAAGTCCTCGGGTGCGTTCTCCACATCCGCCCACTGGATGCCGATCGCGTCGAGGCGCACCGGCAGGAAGGTCGGCCACTTGAAGGAGTCGCCCGTGGCGGAGCCGACGGAGAGGAAGATCCCGAAGCCTCGCAGCGCCTTGAACGATCCGTCGCCGGTGATGGCGAAGTTCTGCCCCTCACCCGCGAGCACGAGCGAGCCGACGGCGACCTTCGCGCCGACCGACCCGAACCTCGCCATCTCCTGGGAGCCGGTTGCGCCGGTGTCGAGGCGGAAATCGCGCGCCGTCAGCGTGACATACGTGCCGAGACGGATCTCGAGCGTGTCGACCGTCAGCTGGAAGGCATCCACCTTGCCGTTCTGGAACGTGAGCGCGATGCGGAACGCCTCGTCGTCGAGCGTGCCGTCGGCGCGCTTGTCGTCCGCCGTCAGACGATCGGTCAGCGTCGCGCCGAAGGCCTTGCCAGGGAAGAGCTTCGCCCCGCCGGATGCGATGTAGATGAGACCGGTGAACCCGGCGGTCTCGGTGCTCGGCGCGCCGGCGGCGGGGAAGCGGACCTCGAGTCCGGAGACGCCCACGCGGATGTCGTCGAGCTCGAGGATGCCGCCGAAGGTGATCTTCCTGTCGGGGGCCGTCGGCGCGAGGGCGTTGGCCGGGTCGAGACCAGGCGTCGGCGCCACTCCGTAGGCGAGCTCCGCGGTGCCCAGCTTGAAGCCGTTTCCGTAGACCGTGAGGCCCGGGATCATGCCGCTTCCGAGCTGCACATCGTTGTTGGCGGTGATGTTGGAGGAGGCAGTGGGGTCGTACGGCCGCAGCGACCCGGTGATGCCGAACGACGGGAACGTGATCGTCGCGGTGTTGATCCGCACCAGCTCTTGGTCGGCCGCGCCCTTCGGGTCGTAGTTCACCTTGATGCCGGTGGCCTGCAGCCGCGCGACGTTGGGGATCTGGGCGTCGAGGGAGGCGACCTGCAGGGCCCACTTGCCGGTGAGGCGCACGTCGACGTTGCCGCCGAGGAGCCCGAACACGTCGACCGCGAGCTCGAACGAGCCCATCAGGCCGATCAGGTCGACGGTGATCCCCGAGTTGGTCTGGGCCGCCGAGGGGGCGCCGGTCGTGGGGCTGCCCCCGAAGGCGAGCGAGGCGCGCTGCACGCCGACGGTGACCGAGACGAGCACCTTGCCGTCGGCGAAGCCGAAGCCGCCGAGCCCGACCGTCGGGCCCTGCAGGGTGAGCGGGCCGAGCGAGATCGGTCCGCCCTCCGTGGCCTCCCCCACCGTACCTGCCGTGACGGCCAGGGTCAGCGCCTGTGCGCCGTTGGACGCGGGGGCGCCTGCCGGGCCGCTCTTGATGGTGCCGGCGATCATCGTGATCGTGACGTTGCCCGAACCCGTGAACAGGCCGAGGGTGTTGTTCGGGTTCTTGTCCTTGAGGAAGTACCGGTAGGTCACCGAGGTCGCCGTCGCGCTGATCCCCGAGATGAGCAGCGGGGTGCCGACGATCACGGGCGCTCCGCTGCTGTCGAGGGCAAGATCGCCGATGAGGCCGGTGATCCTGAAGGGCGCCACCGTGCTGGTCTCGATGAACGACTTGATGATCGGCTGCGCGGCGCCGGTGCCGTCGGGCACCGACGTGTACGTCACATCGATGTAGCCCTGCGCGTTGAGCTGGTTCTGGCTGACGCTCGGCACGGTGAGCGACGCGACGGGTCCGGGCACCGGCTCCTGCGCCGTGGCGACGAAGACGTAGAAGCGCTCCTCATCCGCGACGAGGCGGGCGAGCAGGTTCGGCCCGCCCTGGGTGTAGGTCGCGGTCACGCTGTCGGCGATGAACTTGACCGAGAACAGCTTCGTCCCGGTCACCGGGGGTCCGCTGATCGCGTACTCCCACGTGTTCGCCTTGCCCGCCACGGCCGTGGGGGCGCCGATCGTCCACACGTCGGTCGAGCCGAGGACGGTGATCGTGAACTCCGCCTCGGTGTCGGTGACGCTCGACGCGTCGATGGTGCCGTCGGTGGTCGAGAACGTGACGGTGAGCTTCGCGGGGGCCGCGCCCCTCACCAGGCTGTCGCGCAGCGGCGTTGCGAGGTCGGCCGAGACGATCACCGGGAGCGACGCGGCCGCCGGCGGCGTGAAATCGCCGGTGGGGAACAGCGCGAAGCTCGTGACCCTGAAGGTTCCGAGCTGGAACCCGGTCGCCGGCGAGATGGTGAAGGAGGCGAAGCCCGAGAGCGTGGCGATGTTCGTGGTGCCGCTCTTGATCAGCGCCGACGCGTTGTACAGCGAGATGTCGAGGACGCCGCTCGGGTTGCGCGTCAACCGGAGCGAGCCGCCGAGGGTGACGACGTCGCCGGCTCGGATGACGACGTTGAGCGCCGTGAAGCTGAAGAGGCCCGGCGCGACGGTGGCGCTGGTCAGGGTGCCGACCGGTCCCAGCGGGAACGAGGTGGATGGGGAGGTGTTCACCTGGAACTCCACCGTTCCCTCGATGCCGAGCCCGTCCAGCCCCAGGAGGGCGATCGTGCCGATGGCCCGCATGGCCCAGCCCGTGCCGTCGCGCCGGAAATTGACCGTGGCGTTCTTGATGAGCACGCCGACGGCCGCCGGGTCGAAGCTGCCGTCGGCCAGCCGCTTCCCGCCGGATCCGATGAAGATCTCGAGCCCGGTGCCGGAGAAGCCGTCGCCGCTGATCGCGAACTGACCGGCCTTGATCATGACGACTCCGCCGAAGTCGAAGTCGAGGTTCTGAACGAGGAACAGGAACTTGTCGGCCGTGAGATCGAGCACGATGTCGGTCGCGCCCATCTCGATCGTCTGCTTGACCGCGACGCCCGTCGTGTTGATGGCGAAGCCGACGCTCGCGCTCGCCGTGAAGTCGCCGCTGCCGGCATCCACCTTGCCGGTGATCAGGCCCGCCACGCCGCCGGTCGCGGTGCGGGTGGGGTTCGGTGTGGTCGCCGGGTTGGTCACCGAGTTCGGCGGGAATACGACGAGTACGCCTGACGCCTCCTTGAGGCCGGGGTTGTCGGAGCCGATGTCCTGGCCGGTGGCCACGCTCGCACCCACGAACGCGATGCGCGTCACCTGGGCGCCCACCGGGCCGGCGCGGTCGAACGCGATGGCCTCGACGTGGATGGTCACACCGTCGATGACGACGTTCACGTCGGCGGCCACGACCCGCACGAAGGAGCCCTTCGGGAGCGACAGCACGCGCACGTTCGCCTGCAGCGCAGGCTGGTTGCCGTTGGCGTTCCACGTGACGTCGTAGCCGCCCGCGACGGCGACGACGCTGACCCGATCGGTAGCGGCATCCGCATCGATGAGCCCCTCGATCGCGGCGTCGACGACAGACGCGGCAGCGCCGACCGCGATGCGACCGCTGATCTCGCTCGCCTGCAGCGTGCCGTTCCTGTCGGCATCGAGCGCCAGCGTGAAGCCTCCCCCCGCGGGGACGCTCACGGCGATCCGCTGCACCTCGGCACGAGCGGCGGCTCCGTCGACGCGGGTCGTGACGGTGACCCCCGCGAACTGGAACACCTCGTTGACGACGACTCCCTGGCCGTTCGTGAGCAGCGTGTTGATCTGGAGGGTGAACTCGGCGCTGAAGTCGAAGGGCAGACCGACGAGGTCGACGGCACCCGACACCTCGCCCGCCATCCCGGTGGGCGTGACGATGAAGGCGCCCTGCCCGCCGGTGAGGCGCAGCCCGACGTCGTCGCCGGCCCCCGCGCCGTTCGCGTCACCGAGGAACATCTCGACGTCCGTGAACGCCAGCCGAACGATCTTGGTGCCCGTCGGCGTCGTCCGCTGCTCGAAGAGCGCGATGCCCCGGAGGGTCTGACCCGCGATCGACACCTCGGCGAGCTTGCCGATGCGACCGACCTGCACGCGGACCGTGTTCTTCGGGATGCTGAGGGCGATCGTCGCGCCGTCGATGACGACGCTGTGCTCGACATCGGTCGAGGTGTTGTTGAGCTGCACGATCACGTCGACGTCCAGGGCGAAACCGTCGGGCAGGATCGCCGGATTGATCGCGATGCCCGCGGTGACCGCGCCGACGATGCCCTCGCGCTTCACGAGGAGAAGACCCTCGGCGATCGTGACGGTGACGTAGGGCTGCGTGCCATCGCCGAGCTCGAGCTTCACATCCTTCAGCGCGAGCGTGATCTCACCGGCCGCGGACTTCTCGAACGCGAAGTCGCCGGTGAGTCGCTGACCCGCCACCTCGAGGGTGATGTCGAGACCTGCGACGGCGAGCGCACCCGCGGCGATCACGGCACCGTTGTCGAGCGTGCGGGCCAGCGTCGTGGTGTTGATCCGCACTTCGAGGGTTCCCGTGAAGGTGACACCCGGAATCAGCAGCTCCACCGTTGCCTCGATGCGGCCGGCGATGCCGCCCGGCGTCGAACCGGACTTGGCGATGATGTCGAACCCGCCGGAGCCGTCGCGGACGATCACGATGTCGCGGTCGGGCGTGCCGAGCCGCAGCCCGACGTTCGCGAACCGGATCTTCGTCGAGACGGTGTCGTCGCCGCCGGGGGCCGCATCGAGCGCGCCGTCGGCTCCGAGCGACGTGGTCGCCTTCTCGTACGAGACGTCTGCCGTCAGCCGCTGACCGCCGATCAGCAGGCTGAGCCCCGTGGCCGAGACCTTCAGGTAGGGGCCCTTCGGCAGCGAGAGCGTGAGGGACTGACCGCCCACCGAGAACGTCTCATCGACCGCGACCGGAACGATCTTCCCGCCCACTGTGCGGCGCATGTTGCTGATCTCGACCGACACCGTCGCGGTCGCGACGATGTCGGCGCTGAGGCGGATGTCCGCGGTGGCGGAGATGGAACCGCCGAAGCCCTCGGCGGTCAGCACGAGGAGCGCCGTTCCGGCGGAGAGCCGCATGCCGGTGTCGTCGCCTTCGTCGCCGGCCGTGCCGCCGTCGTCGCCGACGAACAGCTCGACATTCGTCGCCGCGATCCGCAGCACCTTCACGTCGTCGCTCGTGCCCGCCAGCTTGTCGGCGCCGGAGCCGGTGACCTGCTCGAACATGAACGTGCCCGAGAGGGTCTGGCCGAAGAGCGCGATGCCGCCCACAACCTCGACGCGGATGAAGCGGCCGGCCGGCAGGTCGAGGCTCAGCGACCCGACCGTCGCCTGAACCGCGGTGGCCGCGGTGTTGATCTGCAGCGCGATGGACACATCGTCCAGGAACGCGAACGGGATGTCGTCGAGCCCGACGAGATCGATCTCGGCCTCGATGTCGACCGCCATGCCGGCGGAAGTGAGGAGGAATGCGCCGTTGCCGTTGGTGAGGAGCAGGCCGACGTCATC
>DASUQB010000248.1:0-15897 GCA_036280835.1 Microbacterium sp.
CTGAGCCAGAACGGACGGTCGCGATACCGGTCCCAGACCTGCGAGAGGAACCACCCGATCGGGCTGCCGTTCTGGCCGAGGCGCCGGGCCAGCCGCACGCTGTCTCCGAACCCCGGCGTGTCCCAGAGGGTGAGCAGGTCACCGTCGGCGGTCTGGACGAGCGGATACGGCGTCGCCTCGTCGGTGACGTGCGGGGCATCGCGCACCTCGCCCACGTCCCGGCCGAGGAGGGTGCGCGCCAGCGTCGTCTTTCCCGCGTTCGTGTGCGAGATGAGGGAGAGGGACACCGCCCCCGCATCCCATCCAGCCATGGTCGGCTCGCTCACGGTGCCCTCCGGGGCCGGTCGCCGCCGGCGCCGATGGATGCCGCGGTCAGCGCCGACTCCGCGTTCGCCAGATCGGGCGCTGCGAGATCGACGAAGACCGGCGTGACCGCGTGCTCGTCGAGAAGATCGCGCCACGCGGCGCGGCGCCCCCCGATCCGCTGTTCGTCGTCGTGCCACCGCAGGCGGATGCCCGACTCGTCGATCAGGGCGACGAGCGGACTGCCCGTCGTGTGACGCGCCGCGATCGCCTGGAGGAAGGCGCCGTGCGCTTCGCGCTCGGGCGTGGCGGCGAGGGCGAACAGGGGAACGACGTCTTCTCTCGCGCCGCCGGACGCGGTCAGCATCGCCAGCGCGCGGTCGTCGCCCCAGGCGACGGGCCCCTCGACGGTCGGAGCGGCGCCCGGGTAGGCGCGCGCCAGGATCGCGTCGAGTCCCGCCCGGGCCTGGGCCGTCACCGTGTAGCTGTACGGGAGGACGCGCACCCGGCCGGGCCCGCCGACGTACGCCGCGACGAGCCGCTGGTAGTACGGCTCGTCGAGCGGAATCGCGACGCGCCCGGCGCGGCGCCGCTCGGTCACCCAGGCGACGGCGGCGAGCACCAGCCGCGGAAGGATGACGATGGTCACGACGGTTCCGGCGAGCAGGTGCATCCAG
This sequence comes from Microbacterium sp., assembly GCA_036280835.1. Classification (GTDB taxonomy): domain Bacteria; phylum Actinomycetota; class Actinomycetes; order Actinomycetales; family Microbacteriaceae; genus Microbacterium. Next base: position 981 of record DASUQB010000248.1, read on the forward strand.
GTCGCGGCGTTCTCGCTCGCGGGCTGCTGGATCGCCGCGATCGACGCCGCATCGGGCACCGGGATGCCGGTGAGCCAGGAGCCGGGGGCGAGGGTGGCCGCCAGCAGCGCCCGCACCTGCTCGGCGCCGAGGAACGTGCTCTCCCAGGTCGCGCGGTACTCGAACGCGAGACCGCGCAGGTACAGGCCGGCGATGACGCCGAGCGCCGTCATGGCGGCGGCGATGTGGAGCACACGCGCCGCGCGCGCGCCGTAGAGGGGGCCGGCGACGCGGGCCCAGTCCGCGGGCAGTGCGGCGAGGATCGAGCGGCGGGCCTCTCCGGCGTCACCCCCGCGCCGACGCGCGAGCGGCGTCCGCACCGCCGCGAGCCGGATGAGCAGGCTGCGCACCGGCCCCGGCGAGCCGCGGAACGCGACGAGTCGCACGAGCAGGGCGATGTAGACGATGATGTTCCACAGCAGCAGGGCGAAGACGGGCGGAGCCAGCAGGTTGATGCTCGTGCCCCCTCCGATCCGGTCGACGACCAGTCCCAGCAGGAACGCCCCGGCGACGACGAGTGCCCCGACCCACCCGCGCCACCGGAGGGCGCGCACCGCACGCGTCACCGCCGGCTGCCGAGGACCGATGCGCTCGAGCACGAGCCGCGCGCGGCGTGCCAGGAACACATCCTCGCCCGCGCGCTCGCCGACGACCTCCGCCGCTGCGCGGCTGGCCCAGTCGCGGTCGGCGTCGGTCCAGAGCAGCCGATCGCGATCGCCCGTCTCCACGGCACGCGCGGCAGTCACATCCAGAGCGGCTGACTCGTCCATTGGCCGCAGTCTATGCGGGCATCTCCGCTGGTCGACCGTCAGAGCGGCGCGCCGTGGGGGAGGCGTCGAGCGATCTGGGCGGCCACGACGGCCGCCGCCGCCGACCACGCCTGCGGGCGGCAGGCGGCAGGATAGGGCGTCGGCACGGACGTCTCCGAGCGCGGGTCGCCGCTGTGCAGCTCCGGCATCCGGAATCCGAAGCCCTCGGCCGCCGCGAGCAGACCCTCGATGACCGCGCCGGCTTCGTCGTGGAGCCCCGCGAGCGCCATCCCGCGCGCGATGATCGAGGAGTCGTGCGCCCACACGCTGCCCCCGTGGTAGCTGAGGGGCCAGTATCCGGCGGCCTCCGTCGACATGGTGCGCACGCCGAAGCCCGACAGCATCGTCGGCCCGACGAGAAGGGACGCGATGTGCCGCTCCTCCTCAGGATTCAGGATGCCGGTGCCGAGCAGATGCCCGATGTTGCTGGTCAGGGTGTCGACCGGGCGCTTGTCGGCATCCAGGGCGATGGCGGGATACCTGCCCTCGGGCGTGTCCACCCAGTAGGCCTCGGCGAAGCGAGCCTTCAGCCCCGCCGCCCAGTCCCAGAGTTCCGGTGCCCCCGGCTCTCCGAAGGCGTCGAGCAGCTCGGCGCCCGCGAGCGCCGCCTCGTACGCGTAGCCCTGCACCTCGCACAGGGCGATCGGACCCCGGGCGAGTTCGCCCGAGCGCCACTGGATGGAATCGCCCGAATCCTTCCAGCCCTGGTTCGTGAGCCCGTGCCCGGTCTCGTCGATGTAGTCGATGAACCCGTCGCCATCCGCGTCGGCGCTCATCAGCCAATCCAGCGCCCGTCGGAGCGCGGGCAGCAGCTCTCGCACTTCGACCTCGGGCATCCCGGCGGCGTGAGCGTCGGCCAGCAGGCACACCCAGAGCGCCGTCGCGTCGACGGTGCCGTAGTAGACCGGGGGAAGGGTGATGCCCTCGCCGGGCATCTCGAGCGGCGATCCGCGCAGCTCGTGCAGGATCTTGCCGGGCTGCTCGGCCGATTCCGCATCGGTCTGATCCCCCTGGAGGCGCGCGAGCACGCGGAGGGTGGATGCCGCGATGCGGCGGTCGACGGGCATCGCCAGGCGCGCGGCCCACAGGGAGTCCCGGCCGAACAGCGTCAAGAACCAGGGTGCGCCCGCGGCGTAGAACTCGTCGTCGGGGTGGGCGGGGAGCGCGAGGCGCAGCGCGTCGAGGTCGTCGAGCGCGGCATCCAGCCACCGCCCGATCCGGGGGTCCTCCCCTCGAGCCGGCCGGTCGGCGATCGTGCGGGCACCCGGGCCCGCCGGGCCCTGCACCACGAGTGCCGGGTCGTCGAGCGACAGCGACCACGAGGCCTCGCTGTGCAGGCCCGGGGCCAGCTGCAGGCGCCACTCGAGCACGAGCGCCCCGTCCTCGAGCGCGAGCTCGGCGTCCGGGGCGAAGACGGAGAACGAGCGCTCGGCGGAGGAGACGGTGAACGGGCCGCCCGTGCCGAGCGGCCGGGAGACCGACCAGTCCTTCGCCGCCGGCGTGCCGGCCTTCACCTCCATCAGGGGTGCGAAATCGGGCACGAGGCGCACCCGCAGCGAGGTCTCCACCGTGTGATCGACCTTCGAGCGGAGCGTGTACGACTCGCCCACCTCGCCTGCGGCGACGACGCGCTCGCGAAGAACGCGCACCTTGGGATCCGGCGTTCCGTCATCCTCCGCCCGGAGCAGGCCGCCGAAGGTGACGCGCGAGGCGCCGTCCGGCGACACGGAGATCCACTCCGGTGAAGCGCCCCCCACCGTGAGCGCGATCTGGCTGATGTGCCGCACGTCGCCGTGGTAGACGCCGTGAATCGGCTGCGCCCCGAGATCGCCCGAGCGTGCCGACCACACCTGGGTGGGAGCGCGCAGGGCGATGATCGCGTCGTTGAGGAGCGGCTGCAGGGCGTGCGCGGCGAGTGGGTCGCTCATCCCTTGACGGCTCCTTCGGTGGTGTTCATGATGCGCTTCTGGAAGATGAAGAACATCACCGCGACCGGGATGGTCATGATCGCGGCGGCCGCGAGCTTCAGCGGGTACTGGTTGCCCTGGCCCAGCTGGCCGGAGGCGAGCGAGGCCACGCCCTTGGTGAGGGTGGTCAGCTCCGGCGACTGCGTGGACACGATGAAGTGATTCAGCTCGTTCCACGATCCCTGGAAGGACAGGATGATGATCGTGATGAGGGCCGGTCGGGCCATCGGCAGCACGACGGACCAAAAGACGCGGAAGGGTCCGGCGCCGTCGATGCGCGCCTGCTCCTCGACCGACACGGGGATCGATTCGAAGAAGTTCTTCATGATGAACACGCCCGCGGCATCCACCAGCAGCGGGAGGATCATGCCGGCGTACGAGTCGTAGAGACCGATCTGATTCAGCACCAGGAACTTCGGGATCAGCAGCACCACGCCCGGCACGGCCATGACCGCCACGACGAGGGCGAAGATGACGCCGCGCCCCCGGAAGTTCAGCCGCGCGAGGGCATATCCCGCCAGCGACACGAAGAAGACGCGTCCGAGCGTCACGACGATCGTCACGATCGCCGAGTTCATGAACCAGACGGGGAAGTCGCTGCGGGTGAACAGCAGCTCGTACGCCGCGAACGAGAAGACGTTCGGGATGAGCGAGATGGGATCCGCAGTGGCTTCCGCCTCGGTCTTGAACGACGTCGCGACCTGCACGAGGAACGGGTAGATGTAGATGAGCGCCAGCACGATGAGGGTCGCGTAGAGCACGATCTGGCCGGCGATCGCGCGGCCTGTCCACTGACGGGTGCGCGTCGGCGGCTGGTCGGGCGTGGCGATCGCCACGGCGTCGGCGACGGCGGTGACGGTCATGATGTCGTTCCCTTCACCTGGTACTGAGCGGCTCTGCGCTTGGACACAGGGCGATCCCGGAGCACCCAGCGCTGGATGATCGCGAAGAAGATGATGATGAGGAACAGGATGAACGCGATCGCCGAGCCCTGCCCCCACTCCTGGTCGACGAACGCCGACTGGTAGGAGAGGTACGCGGGAGTGAGCGTGGTCTTCGCCGGCCCGCCCTGCGTGCCCGTGTAGATCTGGTCGAAGACCTGCCAGCACCCGATGAGCCCGAGTGTGAGCACGGTGAAGAGGGTCGGCCGGAGCTGCGGGAGGGTGATCAGCCGGAAGCGCTGCCAGCCGTTGGCGCCGTCCATCATGCCGGCCTCGCCGAGTTCGGCGCCGACGTTCTGCAGCGCCGCGACGAAGAGCAGCATGAAGGTGCCGCTCGTCGTGAAGATCGCCATCAGGATGAACGCGAACATGGCCACCGACGGGCCTGCGAGCCACTCCCACCACGAGATGCCGAGGAACCCACCGGAGGTCAGCGCCTGCGGACCGGCGTCGATGCCGACCGCCCCCAGCCCGATGTGCACGATGCCCCTCGGGTCGTTGAACCAATTGGGTCCGTTGATTCCCACCCATGAGAGCACTTCGTTGATGACGCCGGTGGTCGAGAAGAGGAAGAGCCAGAGGACCGTGATCGCGACGGAGCTCGTGACCGACGGGAAGTAGAACGCGGTGCGGAAGAACCCGCGGCCGCGGAGGATCGCCCGACTCACCAGCACCGCGAGGAACAGGGCGAGGATCGTCTGCAGGGGAACCACGAGCAGCACGTACCACGCGTTGTTGCGGAGGGCGATGCCGAAGTTCCGCTCGTCCAGACCGCCGCCGCTCGTGACGGCGGCGTAGTTGTCGAGCCCGACGAAGCCGACCGCAGGGGAGAAGGGGCTTCCGCGACCGGTCCAGTCGGAGAGGCTCACCCACAGCGCCATGAGCACGGGGATGAAGAGGAACAAGCCGAGGATGATGATCACGGGGGCCGTGAAGATCCATCCGGCGAGGCCCTCCCCGCGCCGGATCCCGGAGGATCCGGCGCGGGAGGGTGCCTTGACCTGGGTGGTCATGGTCAGCCGACCACTGCCTCGAGGTTCGCCTGCACCGAGTCGAGGATCGACTGGGGGTCACCGGTCTTCAGCGACTCGAGCTGGGCGTTGAAGTCCGCGATGACCTCCGTCGCCCCCTCCTGGTTCGGGGGGAACTGGGCGTAGTCGGCCCCGGTGAGGAACGCGGTGATGTCGGGGTTCGCCTCGCTCCAGGCATCCGCCGCCGACTGGATGGACGGCATCGGGCCGAAGGCTTCGGAGAACGCAAGCTGCTGCTCCGTCGAGGTCAGGTACTCCACGAGCTCGAGCGCCGCCTGCTGGTTCGGGCTGTCCGCCGCCATTCCCCAGCAGTTGGTGAACTGCAGCGTCCCCGGGCCCGCCGGGCCCGCGGGGAGCTCCGCGACGGTGTACGTGATGTCGGGATAGTCGTTCGACATCGCGCCGCCGATCCAGTTGCCCTCGATCACCATTGCGGCCAGCTGCTTCCCGAACGCCTCGCCGCCCCAAGTGGCCCCGATGTCGGTGGCGTAGGCGAAGGTGCCGTCGGCGAGGTGCGTCTTCACGTAGTCCAGGGCCTCGACATTCTCGGGGCTGTTGGCGACGGCCTCACCGTCGACGACCATGCCGCCGCCGGCCTGCGCCATAAAGGTGCCGACCCGCTGGTACTCGGGACCGAACGCGAGACCGACCTGTCCACCCGTGGTGAGCGTCTGCGCAACAGTGCTCAGCTCCTCCCACGTGGTCGGGATGTCTGCCTCGGTCAGCCCCGCGGCCGCCCACAGATCGTTGTTGATGATCAGGGCGAGGGTCGAGAAGTCCTTCGGCGCGCAGTAGAACTCATCCTCGAGGGTGAAGTTCTCCACCAGCGACGGGTAGAAGTCGTCCTTGTTGGACAGCTCGTCGCCGTACGCCTGCAGCGATCCGTTCCCGGCGTAGCCGGCGAGAGCCTCGGGGGAGAGGTAGAAGAGGTCGGCTGGCGTCCCGGCCGCGAATCCCTGCGACAGCTGCTGGGGAAGATCGTTGGCGACGCTCACCTCGGCGTCGACCCCCGACTCCTCCGACCACGCCGCCACGGCCTCCTCGACCGCGGCCGTCTCGGCCTCGCCGCTGGAGCCGATCAGGATGCTGAGGGAGTCCTCTGACGAGGTGAGACCGCCCTCCTCGCCGCCGCCGGCGTCGCCGCCGTCGTCGAAGGACGAGCCGCCGCAGCCGCTGAGGACGAGTCCGCCGACCAGGACGAGAGCTCCTGTCCCGACCAACGCGCGTGTGTTCCGTGTCATGTCCGTCTCCTTTGAAAAACACTTCTGCTGTGGGTGATGCCGTGAAGAGCGGCTTTGATCGTTCCAAACTTTGAACGATCAAATCCTCGCGATACTGGAAACGTACGAGCCCCCTTGCGGGCCTGTCAACCCCTTGCGATAGCCTGCCGATAACGATTTGAACGTTCACAGATCGCGTGCACCACAAGGAGACGGCATGGCCAAGGCGCCCACGGTGGAGGATGTCGCGCTCGCCGCCGGCGTCTCGCGCCAGACCGTCTCGAACGTGCTGAACTCGCCCGGCATCGTCCGTCCCGAGACGCGGGAGCGCGTGCAGCGCGCCATCGACGCCCTCGCGTATCGTCCGCACATGGCCGCCCGGCGCCTCCGCACGCGGCGGAGCTCGACGATCGGCGTGCACCTCGACCCGTACTCCGGCGGCATCTCCGGTGTGCTGCTCGACCGCTTCGTGCACGCGCTCACCGAGCGCGCCGGCGAGCGGGGCATGCGCGTGCTCATCTACAGCGCCCGCAGCGCCGAGGAGGAGATCGAGCGCCTCGGCGACCTCGTCGATGGAGCGGAGATCGACGGGGTGGTGGTCACCGGCACCTTCTTCGGCGACCCGCGCACCGGCTGGCTGCTCGAGCGCGGCGTGCCGTTCGTGTCCTTCGGCCGTCCGTGGGGCGGCGACGACGTCTACCGTTCTGCGCACACGTGGGTCGACGTCGACGGGGCCGCCGGAACCCGCGCCGCCACGCGGCACGCCCTGGCCACGGCTGGTCCACGGGTCGGCTTCTTCGGCTGGCCGCCGGATGCCGGGACGGGTGTCGACCGCGAGCGCGGCTGGCGAGAGGCCATGGCGGATGCCGGAGCCACCGGCCCTCGCTTCGAGACCGTCGACGGGGTCGCCGATGCCCGCCGCGCGATGACCGAGGCCTTCTCCGACCCGGCCGTGCTGCGGAACCTCGACGCGCTCGTGTGCGTGAGCGACGCCCTCGCGGTCGGCGCGCATCTGGCCGCCGCCGACGCGGGCCGGCGGGAGCTTCCGGTCATCGGGTTCGACAACACCCCCGTGGCGGAGGCCCTCGGCATCTCGAGCATCGAGCAGTCGCCCGAGCTCGTCGCCGCCGCGGTGCTCGATCTGCTGATGGGACCGACCGGACGCGCGATCGAGCAGCGCGACGCGGCGCGCTCCCCGGAGCACGTGCTGGTCGAACCGCGCCTCATCGTCCGCGAGTAGCCGGCTCGGTCGCCGACACGGTCGCCGAGCCCGAGCGCGGGCGCGGCAGCCACAGCACCGCGAAGACCCCGCCGAGCAGGTACAGCGCGCCCTGCAGCTCGAGCAGCGGAAGCAGGCCAACCGTCGTGTCGGCGAGGCCGCCGAGCACGATGCCCGCTGCCTGGCCCAGCGCGCCGACCAGCCCGACGGCGGCGAACACGGCGCCGCGCTGGGCGGGATCCGACTCCTCCTGCAGCACGCTGACGAGCCCGGCGATCATGACGACTCCCGGCGCCCCGACGGCGGCGAACAGCACGACGTACGGAGCGATCTCGGTCGTGAGCGCGGGAAGGTTCCAGGTGATGAGGGAGAGGATCCCGAAGGCGAACAGACTCGCGGCGGTCAGGCCCCGGGGCGTCGTGCCCCGCACGAGGAACCCCAGCGTCACGCCCGCCGCGATGGCGCCGACGGCCTGGATGCCGCGGAGAAGGCCGACATCGGCATCCGATCCCGCGAGCGGGCCGAAGGTGAACAGCACGAACAGCACGAGGAACATGCCCTGCGCGACGCTGGAGACGAAGATGACGGCGAAGGCCCCGCGGAGGCGGGGGATGCGGAGGGCCGCCCAGAGGCCCTCCGGCTTCTCGCCCTGTCGGCGGCGGGGCGGAGAGCCGACCGCGGGAAGCGTCGCGATGAGGATCGCCGAGACGACATAGGTGACCGCATCCACGAGCACGATCAGGCCGAGGCCGCCGACGGCGAGCAGCACGCCGCCGAGCGGGGCGCCGATCAGCCGGCCGAGGTTCTGGTTCAGACCGATCAGGGCGTTCGCCGACACGAGGCGATCCGCGTCGACGAGCTCGGGCAGCAGGGAGTTCTTGGCCGGCTCGAAAAGCGTGCTGAGCGACGCGTGCGCGAGGATGACGGCATAGGCGATCGGGAGGTCCTCGGCGCCGTCGACGAACAGCAGCGGCAGCAGGGCGAGCGCCTGCCCGGCGTTGACGCTCACCATCAGCCGGCGGCGGTCGAATCGGCCCACGAGCCGCGCCGCGAGCGGGGCGAGCAGCACCGGGGGCACGAGCTCGAGCAGGAACGCGATCGAGGTGCCGACCGCCGAGCCGGTGAGCTGGAAGACCACGATGGGAAGGGCGATGAACAGCATCCAGTCGCCCATGTCGGAGATGAGTCCGGCGCTCCACAGGCGGCGGAACGCGGGGATCGCGAAGGCGGTGCGCGAGGTCATCGCGCGTCCTTGCCGAAGGTCGGACGAGGAAAGGCGACGAGCGAGATGTGCGCCGCGGCGGCTTCCGCCGGGGCGTCACCGCGGGTGGCGGCGATGTAGGGCCGGATGATGGCGTCGACGCGCTCGACGATCGACTGCAGCTCTTCCGGAGTCACGCGCAGGCCGTACTGGGCATGCGCGTCGACCTCGCGCCACGCCCCCTCGATGCTGTCGCGTCGCCGCACGTGCTCTCGCGCGAGCTGGTAGTCCAGGAGCAGCGACGCCTCGAGCATCGCGGTCCCGCTCGCCACGACGGCCGGATCCGTCGAGTCCATGTCGAGGCTGAGGCCGGTGACCGTCGCGCGCCACGGGCGCTCGCGCCCGTCCTCGGAGGCCGTCGGCTCGACGAGCCCATGCCTGCCGAGCACTCTCAGGTGGTAGCTGGAGTTGGAGGGGGAGTCGCCGACGGCTCGCGCGCAGTCCGATGCGGTCGCGGGCCCGTTCGACATCAGGAAGCTGAGGAGGTCCAGCCGCACGGGGTGCGCGAGGGCCTCGAGGGCGCCAGGATCGGTGATCGTGCGCCTGATCTCGGGGCTGGCCATGGCACATCCAATCTGAAAGAGACTTTCAGAGTATGCGCTGCGACCAAGATCTGCAAGAGCCTTTCAGATCCTCGCCGTCACCGTCGCGCCCCGCGGATGCGCCGGCTCAGCTCGGCGGCGATCGGCGTCACGAGCGCGGCCAGGGCCGCGGCATCCGGATCACCGTCGCTCGCGTAGGTGACCGCGATCGCCGCGATCGGCCAGCCGACATGGTCGAGCACGGGGACGCCGACAGAGCCGAGGCCGAGGGTGACTTCGCCGTCCTCGGTCGCGAATCCCCGTGCGCGCGCTTCCCGGAGCACCTCGCGCAGCTCGCCGGGCCGCGCGGGTCCCCTGCCCGTGCGATCGGCGAACGCCGAGGCGTCCGGGTAGAGAGCGCGCACCTGCTCGCGGGGGAGGGCCGAGAGCATCGCGCGGCCCGACGCGGTGAGGTGCGCCGGCAGGCGGACGCCGACATCGGTGACCAGCGCCGTTCGGCGGGGCGCCCGCTCCTCGACGATGTAGAGCACATCACGGCCGGTCATCACGGCCAGGTGGGCGCTCTCCCCGCCGCGGTCGACGAGCTCCGCGAGCAGCGGCCGCCCGAGTCGCGCGAGGGGCTCCTGCCGCGCGTAGCCGCCCCCGAGCTCGAAGGCCGCGACCCCGAGTCCCCACCGTCGCTCGTCGGGCAGGTGGACGACGAAGCCGTGCCGCTCCAGCGTCGCCAGCAGGTGGTAGACGCTCGAGCGGGGGATGCCGAGCGCCGTCGCGACGGTGCGGGCCGCGACCGGCCCCCGCTGGCGCGCGAGGTGGGTGAGGATGCGCAGCGTCTGGTCTGCCGCCGGCACCTGAGGACGCGCCGGGGTCGGTGAAGCCGAACTGTCTGGGATCACAGACACAGGATGGCAGGAGGCGCTCGCGAGCGCGAGCCCGCGGGTGTGGAATCGAGCCATGACCACCGTCAGTCCTTCTCCTGCTCCCGCCGCCGCCGATCGGCCGCCGGCCGTCGTTCGCGTCGGGGCCGCTCCGCTGCGGCCCGCGGACGTCGTCGCCGTCGCCCGGCACGGCGCCCGCGTCGAGATCGACGCCGCCGCGACGGAGCGCGTCGCCGCGACCCGCACGCTCGTGGAGGCGCTCGCCTCGGATCCCGAGCCGCACTACGGGATCTCCACCGGCTTCGGGGCCCTCGCCACGACGTTCATCGCCGAGGACCGCCGCGCCCAGCTGCAGGCGAGCCTGATCCGATCCCACGCCGCCGGCACCGGCGCAGAGGTCGAGACCGAGGTCGTGCGGGCGCTGCAGCTGCTGCGCCTGCAGACCCTCGCGACCGGGCACACCGGCGTGCGGCCGGTCGTGGTGGAGACGTACGCGGCGATGCTCAACGCGGGCATCACGCCGATCGTGCGCGAGTACGGATCGCTCGGATGCTCCGGCGACCTCGCCCCGCTGTCGCACATCGCGCTCGCCTCGATGGGCGAGTCCGATGTGCGGGTGCGTGATGCCGTCCTCCCGGCATCCGACGCCCTCTCGGCCGCCGGCATCGAGCCGCTGGTCCTCCGCGAGAAGGAGGGCCTGGCCCTCATCAACGGCACCGACGGCATGCTCGGGATGCTGCTGCTCGCGCTCCACGACCTCTCGATGCTGCTCGACACGGCCGATGTGGCGGCAGCCATGTCGATCGAGAGCCAGCTCGGCACCGACGCCGTCTTCGCCGAGGACCTGATGGCGCTCCGCCCGCAGACCGGGCAGGCCGCGTCCGCCGCGAACCTGCGCGCCTTCCTCGCCGGCTCTCCGATCGTCGCGAGCCACCGGGATCCCGCCGTCTGCACCCGCGTGCAGGACGCCTACTCGCTGCGCTGCTCGCCCCAGGTGCACGGCGCCGCCCGCGACACCGTCGACCACGCCGGCATGATCGCCTCGCGGGAGCTCGCGAGCGCCGTCGACAACCCGGTCATCACGCGAGACGGGCGCGTGGAGTCCAACGGCAACTTCCACGGGGCTCCCGTCGCCTACGTCCTCGACTTCCTCGCGATCGCGGTGGCCGACGTCGCATCGATCTCCGAGCGCCGCACCGACCGGGCCATGGACCACAACCGCAGCAACGGCCTGCCGCCGTTCCTCGCCGACGAGGTCGGCGTCGACTCCGGCCTCATGATCGCGCAGTACGCCGCCGCGGGGATCGTCTCGGAGCTCAAGCGGCTCGCCGTGCCGGCATCCGTCGACTCGATCCCCTCCAGCGCGATGCAGGAGGATCACGTGTCGATGGGCTGGGCCGCCGCCCGCAAGCTGCGGCGCGCGATCGACGGCCTCGCCCGCGTGCTGGCGATCGAGGTGCTCACCGGCGCCCGTGCGATCGACCTGCGCGCGCCGCTGCAGCCCGGCGCGGCGACCGGTGCCGTGCGCGACCTGGTGCGCACCGTCGCACGAGGGCCGGGCCCCGACCACTTCCTCTCACCCGACATCGAGGCGGTGACCGCGCTCGTGCTCTCCGGAGACGTGGCGCGCACCGCGGAAGGAGCGGTTTCATGACCACTGCCACCACCCGCACGATCCGAGCCGCGCGCGGCAACGAGCGCACCGCGAAGAGCTGGGGCGCCGAGGCGGCCAAGCGCATGCTGATGAACAACCTCGACCCGGAGGTAGCGGAGCACCCGGAGGACCTCGTGGTCTACGGCGGCACGGGCAAGGCCGCGCGCAGCTGGGAGGCGTACGACGCGATCGTGAGCACCCTCGACGAGCTCGAGCCGGACGAGACGCTGCTCGTGCAGTCCGGAAAGCCCGTGGGTGTCTTCCGCACGCACGAGTGGGCGCCCCGGGTGCTCATCGCGAACTCCAACCTCGTGGGGGACTGGGCGACGTGGCCCGAGTTCCGGCGCCTCGAGCGGCTCGGGCTCACGATGTACGGCCAGATGACCGCGGGCTCGTGGATCTACATCGGCACCCAGGGGATCCTGCAGGGCACGTACGAGACCTTCGCCGCGGTCGCGCGGTCGCTCGGGCGCGTCGACCTCGCCGGCACCCTGACACTGACCGGCGGATGCGGCGGCATGGGCGGCGCGCAGCCGCTGGCCGTGACCCTCAACGGCGGCGCGGTGCTCATCGTCGACGTGGACGAGTCGCGCCTCGCCCGGCGCGTGGAGCACGGGTATCTGGACGAGTACACGATCGATCTCGACGACGCCGTGGCGCGGGTCGTCGCGGCGAAGGACGAGGGTCGTGCGCTCAGCGTCGGCGTGGTCGGCAACGCGGCCCTGGTCTTCCCGGAGCTGCTGCAGCGCGGCATCCCGATCGACATCGTCACCGACCAGACGAGCGCGCACGATCCGCTGGCCTACCTGCCGGTGGGCGTGGAAGTCGAGCAGTGGGCCGCCGAGGCCGAGCGCGACCCCTCCGGATTCACCGACCGCGCGCGCGGCAGCATGGCGAAGCAGGTGGCGGCGATGGTGGGGTTCCAGGATGCCGGGGCCACCGTCTTCGACTACGGCAACTCGATCCGCGCCGAGGCGCAGCTCGGGGGATTCACCCGGGCCTTCGAGTTCCCCGGGTTCGTGCCGGCGTACATCCGGCCGCAGTTCGCCGAGGGCCGCGGGCCCTTCCGATGGGTGGCGCTCTCGGGCGACCCCGAGGACATCCGCAAGACCGACCGGGCGATGATGGAGCTCTTCCCCGACAACGCCGGGCTGGTGCGCTGGCTCGAGAAGGCCGGCGACGCCGTACACTTCGAGGGCCTACCGGCGCGCATCTGCTGGCTCGGCTACAAGGAGCGCCACCTCGCGGGGCTGAAGTTCAACGAGATGGTGGCCTCCGGGGAGCTGTCCGCCCCGATCGTCATCGGCCGCGACCACCTCGACGCCGGATCGGTGGCCTCGCCCTACCGCGAGACCGAGGCGATGGCCGACGGCTCCGACGCGATCGCCGACTGGCCCCTGCTGAACGCCCTGCTCAACACCGCGAGCGGTGCGTCCTGGGTCTCGATCCACCACGGCGGCGGCGTCGGCATCGGCCGCAGCATCCACGCCGGCCAGGTCACCGTCGCGGACGGCTCCGCGCTCGCCGCCGAGAAGCTCGAGCGCGTGCTCACCAACGACCCCGGAACGGGCGTCATGCGGCACGTGGATGCCGGCTACGACCGCGCGCGCGAGGTCGCCCGCGACCGCGGCCTCAACATCCCGATGCTCTGACCCCGTCACACCCTGCGCGAGACTTCACTTGCGCACCGTGAAAGGGCCCCGGAAGAGCCATAAGTGAAGTTTCGCGCAGGGGAAGGGGCGGGGATGAGCATCCTCATCACGAACATCGGGGAGCTGACGACCAACGTCGCGACCGGAGGCGACCCGTGCGGCACGATCCGTGACGCCGCGGTGCTGATCGAGGGCTCGCGCATCGCGTGGGCGGGGCCCGCCGCCGACCTGGACCCCGACATCGAGCGCGCCGCCGCGACGGCCGCCGGTGGCCGCGAGACTGCGCCTGCGCTCCGAAACAGCGGGCAGGGGCAGCACCCTGGGCGCGCGGGAGCAGTCTCGCCGGTTGGAGGGCTCGAGATCGTGGATGCCGGGGGCCGCGCCGTCATCCCCGGGTTCGTCGACAGCCACACCCACCTGGTGTTCGGCGGCGACAGGGCCGACGAGTTCGAGGCGCGGATGTCGGGCACGCCATATGCCGCCGGCGGCATCCGCCGCACGGTCGCCGCGACCCGGGCGGCGAGCGACGACGAGCTGCGCCGCCGACTGCACGGCTTCGTCGCCGAGACCCGCGCCCAGGGCACGACGACCCTGGAGATCAAGACGGGCTACGGCCTCACCGTCGCCGACGAGGAGCGCCTCGCCCGGCTCGCCGCCGAGGTCACGCCGGAGGTGACGTTCCTCGGCGCGCATGTGGTGCCGGCCGAGTACGCTGACCGCCGCGGGGATTACGTCGACCTCGTGTGCGGACCGATGATGGATGCCTGCGCCCCGCACGCCCGATGGATCGACGTCTTCTGCGAGGCGGGCGCCTTCACCCCCGACGAATCCCGGCGCATCCTCGCCGCGGGCATCGCGCGCGGGCTCGAGGCGCGGGTGCACGGCAACCAGCTGGGGCACGGGGAGGGCGCTCGCATCGCGGCGGCGCTGGGCGCGGCATCCGTCGACCACTGCACCTACCTCGACGACGCCGATGTCGCGGCGCTCGCCGCCTCCGGTACGGTCGCCACCCTGCTTCCCGGCGTCGAGTTCTCCACGCGGCAGCCCTACCCGGGCGCCCGCAGGCTGCTCGAGGCGGGTGTCACCGTCGCGATCGCGAGCGACTGCAACCCCGGGTCGAGTTTCACGAGCTCGATGCCCCTGATGATCGCCCTCGCCGTGCGCGAGATGGGGATGACCCCGGCCGAGGCCGTCTGGGCTGCGACCGCCGGCGGCGCGCGGGCCCTGCGCCGCAGCGACGTGGGCGCCCTCGCGCCCGGGATGCGGGCCGATCTCGTGCTGCTCGATGCCCCGACACGCGTGCACCTCGCCTATCGCCCCGGGGTCCCGCTCGTCCGCAGCGTCTGGAAGGAGGGCTCCCTCACCTGAGCGCCCGTGCTCACGCCAGCCGCAGAGCGCCCGTGCTCACGCCAGCCGCAGAGCGCCCGTGCTCACGCCAGCCGCGGAGCGCCGGTGCTCACGCCAGCCGCGGAGCGCCTGTGCTCACACCAGCCGCGGGGCGTCGAAGCGCCAGTTGGAGGGCGCCACGGCGAACGCGGCCTCCCACGAGTCCACGCCGTCGGCCCAGGTGAACGTCGCGACCGCGCAGGTCGGCATGTGCACGATGTCCGGCGCGAGCCGGCCCGCCATCGCGCTCATCCCGGGGTCGTGCGCGACGACGAGCACGCTGTCCGCCCCGCGCTCGGCGATGACCGCCGCGATCGTCGC
>DASUQB010000249.1:0-5687 GCA_036280835.1 Microbacterium sp.
CTTCTGGTACTCGGCGCGCGTGACCGGGATCACGGTGCCGTGGCGCGGCTTCCCGCCGTCGGCGTTCTGCGGCAGGTTCGCGCGGAGCTTGGTGCCCAGCGGCTGCCACGAGGTGCCGTTGTCGATGTCGTTCGAGCCGAAGGGGATGTAGTAGTTCGGCCCCCCGTGATAGTTCGGCTGATCGATGAACAGGAACCAGTCGAGGTTGTTCACATCGCCCGCATTGGCGGGGAAGATGCTCGGGCCCTCGCCGCTCGTGTACGTGCCGCCGGGCTCGCCGTTGGGGAGACCCGACGCCACGCGATCCTTGACGAGCGTCCACTCGTCGGCCGGTCCCGTGCCCCCCGGGAGCGCGCCCGAGATCGTCGCGAGCAGGTCGGTGGACTTCTCGTGACGGATCGTCATCGACGCCTCGTCCTTGGTGAAGCGGTGGTACACGCCATCCACCAGGGCGACGGAGGAGTCGATCATGCCGCGACCGGTCCCGCGGGGGACGTCGATCCACAATCTCGGCTCGGAGAACGTGACGAAATCGTCCGTGGTGGCGTACATCATCCGGTTGTAGCTGACGGCCGTCCGGTCGGCGGCGTTCTCGGTGGGGTAGAGGTTCGAGGCCCAGAAGACGACGAACGTGTCGAGCTCTTCACTCCAGAACGCCTCGGGCGCCCAGGTGTTGCCCGCGAAGTCGGACGACACCTTGACGTGACGCTGCTCCGACCAGTTCACGAGGTCATCGGACTCCCACACCTCGATGTACTTCGAACCGGAGATCTGGGCCGTGGCGAACCCGCCGGGCAGTCCGGCGACCTTCAGGTCGGTCGCGATCATGTAGAACCGATCGCCCTCCGGTGCGCGGATGATGAACGGATCACGCAGGCCCTCGGTGCCGACGGTCGAGGTGAACAGCGGCTCGCCGCCGTTGAGGGTGTTCCATGCGAGCGCATCATTGCCCTTCGACGCGGCGAGGCTGACGCGCTCGGCGCCCTGACCCTCACCGGTGAAGAAGGTCCACACATAGGCCTCGGTCTTCGCCGCGCCCGACGGCATGGGCTGCACGCGCAGGGCGAAGTCACGGGTCCGGGTGGCGGAGCCGTTCCGGGCCGTCGCCGTGAGCACCACATCGGCCGCGTCGTCGCCGGCGGCCGGACGCTCGATGTCGACCGTGAGCGAGGCGTCATTGACGCCATCGCGAAGGCTTGCGAATTCCGCGCCCGCGGTGACCTGCCACTCGATGGTCGAGCCCAGGGCCCCTGAGGTCGGTACGGAGACGTTCGTGCGGATGTTCTGGGCGTTCCCCACAGACACCGCGTCGAGGTCCTGACTCACCTTGTCCTCATCGGGAAGCTCCTGCGGCACGGTCACGACGTAGGTCTTCGCGCGCGAATCGCCGCCGACCGTGAACGTGGCGGTCAGGGTGACCGACGCGTCGCCGGCGCCGGCGGCCGGACGGGTGACCGAGGCGGTCGATCCCTGGACGCTGATGGCGCTGTTGTCCGAGGCCCATGTGATCGCGGCTCCCGCGCTCGTGGTCGGCACCGTGAAGTCCGCGGTGGCCGTCTCCGGCGGCTTCACCGCGGCGACGGCCCGGTCGAGGGCCTGGCCGCTGTACAGCTGCTGCACCTCGGACGCGTCCAGCGCCTCGCCGTAGACCGCGAAGTCGTCGACGTCGCCGTTCCAGCCCGGGTCGTTGTAGGTGGAGCGCCCGATGTACGACACGAGCTGCGAGCCGAAGGCCGCGACATCCCGGGCGATCGCGTTCTGCGCGATGGGCGCGCCGTTCACGTAGACGCGCAGCTGGCCGCTGGTGCCGTCGATGACGGTCGTGTACAGAGCCATCCCGGCTGGTGTGCGGATGCCGGAGGTGCCGGCGTTCGTGGAACCGGGACCGACCTCCGTGCCCCAGGGCGCGCCCGCGTTCGTCGCGTTGGTCACGACCGACTTGACGTAGCCGCTGGGGTTCGTCGGGTTTAGCAGCCAGTACCCGGAGGAGTAGGAGGCCCCGGCGGCGACCGGGGCGCCGATGAAGGCGGCGGCCACGTTGGCGGGACCCGACCGGTTCGACAGCCAGGCGGAGATCGTGAGGTCCTTCTTGCCCACGAGACCTGTGGTCGGGATCTCGACGTACGCGGCCGTGCCGCGTGCGCCGCCCGGCAGGCTGAGGGAGCCGTCCCGGAACTGCGCGCCGCTCTGCCTCAGGACGCCGTGGTTGCCGTTGCCGCTGGCATCGGTGATCGCCGTGCCCGTCGGGGCCGCATCGAACGTGTAGTGGATGAGCGGATCGACGGCGAGAGCCGCGTGCGCCCCGGAGGCCGGCACAATGGTGCCGGCGAGTGCGATGGCGGCCGCGGTCGCGAGCGCGGTGCCTCTCGTGAACAGTCGGGATGTGGTGCGCGTTCGCATGCGCTGCGTGCCTCGCTCTCGTGGGACGCGACGACAGCAAGCGGATCAGCCGGCGTGGTCGGCCGGCTCGGCGAGATCCCCTTCGTGCCCCGTCGCGCGAATCGACAGGGTGGCGCGAGAGGCGCCTCCCCAGTTGTTAGCGGGAACAGATCCCGCGTGAGAACACCGTACGTCGCGTTGCTCCTGCTCGTCAAGCAGTCACCGACCCGTGCCCGAACCCTTGACGGGCACTGGTTGTTATCGCTAACGTAAACCTGTTCTCGTGCGAGCCTCCACCCGTCGCGGACCCGGAACATCCAGCGCCGCCCGACTCTCCGGCCGGCTTCTCGGCGACGATGCGAGGTTTGACAGCGATGATGCGTACACCCGGAGAACGGCACACGTCTCCCTCATCCGTTCACGGGGCAGGAGCACTCCGCACACAGCCCCTCCGCAAGCCCGTCGCGATGCTGGCTGCGGCGGCCGTCGGAGTCGTCGGTCTCCTGGTGCCGGTTGCGGCGTCGACGGCCGCAGCTGCCGAGCCTCTGCGCGAGGGCCTGGTCGCCGAATACCTCTTCGACGAGACCTCCGGATCCGCGGTGCGCAATACGGCGGATGGCGCCTCCGACGCGGGGGACCCGCGGGACGCCGTCATCCAGAACTACGTCGCCGATCAGCGCTCCGAGGCAGGCGTACTCCGCTTCATCGGCGGTGCGAAGACCTCGACGGGCAACTGGGTGGAGCTTCCCGACAACCTGCTCGCGGGCGCCGCGTCGGCGACGATCTCGATCGACGTCAAGGCGGATGCCGCGATGCTGACGACGAACCACTTCCTGTGGAACATCGGCAACGATGCGACGCAGCAGTACTGGTTCGCGAACGTGCGCGGTCCGCGGTCGGCCATCACGGTCGCTTCGGGCGGGGGCGAGGTGAACGGAACGGCCTACGGCGTCACCGCGAACCGGTGGGTCAGCCTCACCGCGGTGATCGACGACGCCGCGGACACCCTCACGTTCTACACCGACGGACAGCGCGCGGGCGTCGCCAAGACGACGATGACCCCCGCCGCCATCACTCAGACCCTCAACACCATCGGCCGGTCGCCGTGGCCGGACGCTCTCTTCAAGGGCTCGGTCGGCGCCTTCCGCGTATACGACCGCGCCCTCGCCGACTCGGAGGTCGTCGCCCTGTCCGAGCTCGACGGTGCCGCGCACGCGACGGAGCTCGGCGGAGTGTCCGCGGCGAAGCTCGCCGCGCTCGACCTGGGCGACACCTCGGCCGTGACATCCGACCTCCAGCTCGTCACGCTGCACGGCATCTCGTGGACCTCATCCGACCCGTCGGTGATCGCCGCCGACGGCACCGTGACCCGCCCCGCGCCGGGTTCGGCCGCCGCGACCGTGACCCTGACCGCCAGCGCGAAGACACGCGGCCAGGGCGCCCCCGCACCGCGCTCGTTCACCGTGACGGTGCCCGCCCTCACGACGGCCGACATCGCGGCCGACCACGCCGCACTCTCCGTCCCCGCGGTCGTGCGAGGAAACGTGGCGCTGCCGGAGCGGGGTCTCGCCGGTGCGCCGATCTCGTGGTCCTCCTCTGACGACACCGTGATCTCCGACTCGCCCGTCGGCGCCGCGGCATCCGGAGTGGTCACCCGACCCGACTGGGGGCAGCCGGCTGCGGAGGTCACCCTCACGGCTTCCGTCGGCTCCGGCGCGGGCGCGCTCGTCCGCACGTTCCCGGTCACCGTCGCCGCCGCTCCGCGCGCCGCCGCGGACAGCCGGTACCTGTTCGCCTACTTCACCGCCGACACCGTCGCGGGCGAGAACATCTTCCTCGCGGCGTCCCAGGGCAACAGCGCGATGAGCTGGGACGTGCTCGGCGGGGGAGCCCCACTCGTCACCTCGACGGTGGGGGAGATGGGGCTGCGCGACCCGTTCATCCTGCGCTCGCCCGAGGGCGACCGGTTCTACCTGATCGCCACCGACCTCTCCATCGGCCGCAACTCCAGCTGGGACCGCGCGCTCGACGCCGGAAGCGCCCACCTCGAGATCTGGGAGTCCACCGACCTGCGCACGTGGAGCGGGCAGCGCCACGTCAAGGTGTCCGGTCCGAACGCGTCGATGACGTGGGCGCCGGAAGCGTACTGGGATGCCGCGGCCGGCGAGTACGTCGTGTACTGGTCCTCGCGCGTCTACCTCGACGCCACGCGGCCGTACGACAAGGCGGGAACGCCCAACTCGACGTATTCGAAGGTGATGTACGCCACGACGCGCGACTTCGTCAGCTTCTCGCCCGCCCGGGTGTGGCAGGACGCGGGCGACCGCATCGACTCCACCGTGCTCGAGGACGACGGCGTGTTCTACCGGTTCACGAAGGAGGTCACGGGCTGCACCGACATCATCCAGGAATCCTCTTCCTCCCTGCGGGCGCTCACGGTGCCCGGCGACTACGCCTGGTCGACCGACGCGAGCTGCATCTCGAAGAAGGCACGCAGCACGACCCGCACGACGGAGGGGCCGACGATCTTCCGCGCGAACGCGGGCGACACGTCGCTGCCCGCGGGCACGAGCGAGGGCTTCTACCTCTTCGTCGACGACTTCACGGGGGCCGGCTACCTGCCGCTGTTCACCGAGTCGCTGGCCGCACCGCAGTGGCGCACCGTCACCGGGGCGCTGCCGAAATCCCGGCACGGCAGCGTCCTGCCCGTCACGCTCAACCAGTGGGAGGCGGCGAAGGGGGTCGCCGCGACGAAGGTGGCGACGACGACAGAGCTGCGCGGCCTTGCGGAGGGCGACACCGTCCGGCCCGGTGACGCGCTGACGGCCCGAGTGGGTGCGGCCGACGGCGGCGCCGTCGCGGGCGATGTGCGCTTCGAGCTCGGCGACCTCATCATCGAGGCGAGCGTGCGGGAGGTCGCAGGCGAGTACGTCGCCGAGGCGATCGTGCCAGAGACGGATGCCGGCGGCGACGCCGTGCAGCTCACCGCGACCTTCGAGGGCTTCGACGTGCTGGCCGGCTCCGCCGCGCCGGCGATCGCCGTCGCGCACGGCGATGCGCCGTCGCTCGACGTCTCGGCCACCGTCGCGGCGCGCTGCGTCGCGGGCAAGGTCGTGCAGGTCGTGACCGTGACCAACTCCGACGACGTGGCGGTCTCCGCCTCGGCCTCGGGTCCCTACGGGTCGAAGAGCTTCGCCTCGATCGCCCCGGGCAAGAGCACCTCGGCATCGTTCACCACACGCCTGGCCGCCGTCCCGTCGGGCTCGGTGACCCTGACCGCGACGGGGGGCGGCGCCTCGCCGCTGACC
>DASUQB010000250.1:0-5869 GCA_036280835.1 Microbacterium sp.
ACGGCCGAGCAGGTCGGTCGTGGCGTTCTCGAGCTTGAGGCCCACCTCTTCGCTGATGACCGTTCCACCCGTGAGGATGGCGATGTCCTGCAGCTGCGCCTTGCGGCGGTCGCCGAAGCCGGGGGCCTTGACGGCGGCCGATTTGAAGATGCCGCGGATCTTGTTGAGCACGAGAGTCGCGAGCGCCTCGCCCTCGACGTCCTCGGCGATGATGACGAGCTCCTTGCCCTCCTGGATCACCTTGTCGACGATCGGCAGCAGGTCCTTGATGTTCGAGATCTTGGAGTTCGCGATCAGGATGTAGGCGTCCTCGAAGACGGCCTCCTGGCGCTCGGGGTCGGTGACGAAGTAGGGGTTGATGAAGCCCTTGTCGAACCGCATGCCCTCGGTGAGCTCGAGCTCGGTGCCGAACGTGTTCGACTCCTCGACCGTGACGACGCCTTCCTTGCCGACCTTGTCGATCGCCTCGGCGATCAGGTCGCCGATGGCGGTGTCGGCGGCGGAGATGCTCGCCGTTGCGGCGATCTGCTCCTTCGACTCGACCTCCTTGGCGCTGGAGAGCAGCTCGGCCGTGATGGCCGCGACGGCCTTCTCGATGCCGCGCTTCAGCGAGATGGGGTCTGCGCCGGCCGCGACGTTGCGCAGGCCTTCGCGGACGAGGGCCTGGGCCAGGACCGTGGCGGTCGTGGTGCCGTCACCTGCGACGTCGTCGGTCTTCTTGGCGACCTCCTTGACGAGCTCCGCGCCGATCTTCTCGAACGGGTCCTCGAGCTCGATCTCCTTGGCGATCGAGACACCGTCGTTCGTGATCGTGGGGGCGCCCCACTTCTTCTCCAGCACGACGTTGCGACCGCGGGGGCCGAGCGTCACCTTGACGGCGTCGGCCAGGATGTTGAGGCCGCGCTCGAGGCCACGACGGGCCTCTTCGTCGAAAGCGATGATCTTTGCCATGTGTTGCGTCCCTCCCGGGATTGAGCGTATGGGATTAGCACTCGAACAACACGAGTGCTAACGCCCATTCTGGCACTCGACCCTAGGGAGTGCAAGCCGCGGCGGGAGGGGGACCGGCCACTTCCGGCCTCGCGGGGCGTCAGACGACGCGGACCGCCTCGGCCTGCGGCCCCTTCTGACCGGTTCCGACGGTGAGCTCGACCTTCTGGCCCTCCTCGAGCACGCGGAATCCGCTCATGTCGATGCTGGAGTAGTGCACGAAGACGTCCTCACCGCCCTCACTGAGCGTGATGAAGCCGTAGCCCTTCTCCGCGTTGAACCATTTGACGGTGCCCTGTGCCATGTCGAGATCTCCTGTTGCCGTGCGTCTGGGAAAAAGCGTATCCAGGGCACACCGGCGCTCTTCGCGATAGGGGCAACTGTTGACGTCCGTGCATCCAACTGTTTACGGGCCGGAAACACGCACCCGCGCGTTCCTACTCGGTGGCGGAGGGACTGGGCACGGCCACGCGATCGAGCCCCAGCACGACCGTCAGCTGCCTTGCCGCGGACTCGTCCAGCTCGGTCTCCGGGTCATCGACCTGCAGGTACTGATCGGTCTGCGCCACCTCGGCGCCGCCGATCACACCGGCGAGCCCGAGTGCGGCCGCCTCATCGTCGGGGAAGGCGTAGTACACCGTCGTCTGGGCGAAGTCGGTCGTGCCCGCCTCGCCGGGGAGCACGGATTCGGCCGGCCAGCCGGCGGCGACGATCGTGTCCTTGGTGCGGGTCGCGAGGCCGGTCTCCGGCGTCGCGTTGAGCACCACCACGCTGTAGGTCGTGTCGATGACGGGCTCGATCGTCGCCACGGGCGTGGGGCTCGAGGACGGCGTCGGGAAGAGCGTCACCCGCCCCGTGGCGATGAGGCTGCCGAAGATGCCGACCGCCACGAGCACGATCGTCGCGAGCACGGCCCAGAGCAGCACCACCCATGCGCGCATGCGGGGGTTCTCTGCGCGGTGCGCTCCCACCCTCGCGCGCTGGCGGGGTACCTCGTCGAAGCGATCCCGGGGGTAGGTCGTTTTCGGCACTCCCCGATGCTATCGGGGCGCACACACCGCCACGTGTGGGGCGCCGGGGCCGGGGCCGCCGGGAAGCGCACCCTGTGGCTCCCCGCGAGGCCGCGGGAACGGACGCGACCGGGCGCCCGCTAGGTGGGCGTGCCGGACGCGCGCGCCAGGCGCGTGGCGTCGCGGCGATCCCGCAGCCGCCGGAGCCGCTTGACGAGCATGGGGTCGTGCTCGAGCGCCGCCGCCTCGTCGATCAGGCGTCCGAGGAGCTGGTAGTACCGGGCTGGCGTGAGCCCGAGTTCGGCGCGGATGGCTTCTTCTTTGGCGCCGGCATGGCGGCGCCACTCCGCCTCGAAGGCCAGGATCGCCCGCTCGCTCTCGGTCAGGCCATCGGTCATGCGGGCCACGTTACGGGGCGGACGCGGCATCCTCCGCGCGCCACTCCAGCCAACGCCCAAGTGGGTCCGCGGCCGCGACGATCCGGCCGTCGAGGGCCAGTGCGAAGCCGTCCTCGGGCCACGTCGCCGCGTCCACGGGCGCATCCCATCCCTCATGCAGGCCGGGCGCGTCGAGCGTGATCCAGTGATCGCCGACCTCCCGGGCGATCCCGATCACCCTCTCCCTGCCGGCCCGCGGGATGTGGGCCAGCACGCCGGGCGTCGTGACCACGAGCGGGACGCCGGGGGGTGCCTCCGCTGCGAGCGCGGCCAGGACCTCCGCCGCGTCGCCGGCGACGATGCGCGGGGGGTCCGCGGCGGCGATGGCGAGCGCCGCGTCGATCCGCCCCTCGCGCCCCGACTCCCCCGGCCACACGAGGCCCCGCAGCCACGCGCGGTCACGGGGGTCGGAGGCATCGAGCGGATGGAGGTCGATGCCGGCGCGCCACACCACGTCCGGCATCCTGATCGGCGGCAGGCGGTCTCCGCGCAGCGCGCTCTCGAGCACGAGCCCCGAGGGGCCGTCCGTGGGATCGAGCGTGAGGGTCCCGCGGGCGCCGCGATACCGGTAGCCGTAGCGGTCGGGGTGAAGGCAGAGCCCGGCGGATGCCCCCACCTCGAGCAGCGCGATCGGCCCGTGGATGAGCGAGAGCGCAGGCAGCAGGGCCGCGCACCGCAGCGGCTCGTTGGTCTGAACGCTGCGCACTGCGCACTCGGCGACGACCTCGTCGGCGTGACCGGCGAGCCACCCGGCCCATTCCGCGAACGGCGCGAGCGGTGCGCCCAGCATGCGGGTGACGGCGAAGACGAGGGGCGGCTGCCGCCGGTTGGCGGGGATGCGGGCCAGCACCTCTGCGGTGCGCTCGTCGCCGGCCACACCCCGCGCCCAATCCTCGTAGAGTGCCGACCGGCCGGGAGCCTCGTCGCGGGCGAAGCGCCGGTATCGATCGCGGACGTCCGCCGCGGCATCCGAGAAGCTGGTCACCCGCCCATTCTGGGGGACGGATGCCGCTCCCCCGGCGCCGCGGGTGCGCTCCGGCACCCGCACCCGGCCGGAGTGCGGGAAAATGGTTGTGACCCAGGAGGAACCATGAGCTATTCCGTGCAGAAGTCCGACGCCGAGTGGCGCGACGAACTCGACCCTCAGCGCTACGCCGTGCTGCGCACCGCCGCCACAGAGCGCGCCTGGACGGGGGAGCTGCTCGACGAGAGCCGCGCGGGTCTGTACACGTGCGCCGCCTGCGGCGCGGAGCTGTTCAAGAGCGGCACCAAGTTCGACTCCGGATGCGGCTGGCCGAGCTTCTACGAGTCGATCCGTCCCGATGCGGTCGAGCTGATCGAGGACAGCACGCTCGGCATGGTGCGCACCGAGGTGCGCTGCGCGACCTGCGGCTCGCACCTCGGCCACGTCTTCCCCGACGGGTTCGGAACGCCCACCGGCGACCGGTACTGCATGAACTCGATCGCGATGGAGTTCACTCCAGAAGCCTCAGAGTGAGCGCGGTGCTCGAAGCGGTGCGCGCGCGCCGCTCGTGGTCCAAGGTGACCGAGGACGCGCCCACCCACGCCGAGCTGCTGACCCTCGTCTCGGCCGCGGGTCGCGTCGCCGACCACTCGTCGCTGCGCCCCTGGCGACTCATCGAGCTGCGCGGCACCGACCGCGAGGCGCTCGGGCGCGCGATCAACAAGGCCAACGACGACAAGGGCGTCTCGTCGAAGCCGCTGCGGGCGCCCCTGCTGATCGCCGTCGTGGTCAGCTACCGCAAGAGCAAGGTGGCGCACTGGGAGCAGGAGGCCGTGGCATCCGGCGTCGCGCACATGCTCAGCCTCCTGCTCGACGACGCCGGCTGGGGCGTCTTCTGGCGCACGGGCGACTACACCCGGTCCAAGGCCGTCGCCAAGGCGCACGGGCTCGGCAAGCACGAGAAGCTGCTCGGCTGGCTCTACGTCGGCGGCAAGCCGGCGAACAAGCGCAACGGGCGGCGCAAGGCCGTCGACGCGCGGGGCCACCTCTCCCGGATGCCGCGCTGACCTCGGCGATCGCCTCAGGGCGCCGGTCGGCGCCGCCACCGGACGGTCGCCACGACCACCGACGCGAGCGCGACGGCGACCATCGCCAGTGACTGCCCCAGCCCCGGCGCCGCGGCCGCCGGCCACACCGCGTCGATCGCCACCGAGGTGAGGAGCTGGCCGACGACCGCGCCCAGCCCGAGCAGCAGCACGCCCGTGTACTGCACGAGGGCGGCGGAGAGGAAGATGTAGGACACGCCGATCGGGCCGCCGAGGTACAGCCAGAGCTCCGCCGGGAGGACCGTCGGAGGGCCCTCGACGGCGATGTGGATGCCGGCGGCGATGCCGAGGGCGATCGAGCCGCCGACGAAGTTGACGAGGGTCGCCGTGAGCGGTGTGCCGACCCGCTGACGCAGCCGCCCGTTGGTGGCGGACTGCCACGCGATGCCCACGCCCGTCAGGAACGGCAGCAGCAGCATCCACCACGGCACGCTGCCGAGCGTGTCGCCGATCAGAGCAATGCCCACGGCGAGCAGCGCGAGCCCCGCCCCCGCCACGCGGCCCATGGTGACCGCGACGACACCCGCCGGGCTGTAGCCGACGCGGTCGAGCAGCAGGCCGTTCACCGTCTGACCGGCGACCAGGCCGACGGTGAAGAGCGAGACGCCGATGATCGCCACCGTGAGGCCCTGGGTGGCGACGCTCAGCGCCCCCGCGAGCCCGCCCAGCAGCATCCACCACGGAATGGTTCGCGCGCGGACGCCGCTCACGAGCGCGCCGAGGCCACGGCGACCGACCGGCAGTGCTCCGGAGAGCACGAGGAGGATGACGAGCCCTGTGGAGAAGGAGACGATCGCCGCGGTGAGCCCGTCGTCCAGCCGTGCACCGAGCTCGCCGTTGATGCGGGCCTGCGCCGCGGTGAGCACACCGACGAGCACCGCCCCCGCGATGGCGAGCCACGCGGGCATCCGGGTCGTCACGAGCCGGCTGCGGGACTTGAACCCGCAACCCCCTAATTACAAGTTAGGTGCGCTACCAATTGCGCCAAGCCGGCGAAGGTCCCAGTTTAGCCGGGACCGGGTTCAGCCCGTGACGGCTCAGGGCGTAGGCGTGGGAGACGGGCTCGCAGTGGCCGTCGGGGTCGGCGTCGGCGACGGCGAGGGGGTGCTGTAGTAGGCGTCGCTCGAGAGCGTGAGCACGAACTGCGCGAACTCCGCGGCGTCGTCGAGCTTGCCGACGTACTGCTGACCGTTGACGAGGATCATCGGCGAACCGGTGAGAGTCACATCCTCCGTGCCGGGCAGCGGCTCGCTGAGCGCCCGCTCGGTGGCGTCGCGCACCCACGAGGCGAAGTCCTCGTCCTCGATGCAGGCGCGCACCGCCTTGGGGTTCGCGGCACCGGCGGCGATGGCCATCGCGGCC
>DASUQB010000251.1:0-11622 GCA_036280835.1 Microbacterium sp.
CGCACCTACGTGCTCGACACGTCGGTGCTGCTGTCGGATCCACGGGCGTTCTTCCGCTTCGCCGAGCACTCCGTCGTCATCCCCGTCGTGGTGATCTCGGAGCTCGAGGGCAAGCGCCACGACCCCGAGATCGGGTACTTCGCCCGCCAGGCGCTGCGACACCTCGACGAGCTGCGCATCGAGCACGGACGGCTCGACTTCGCCGTTCCCGTCGGCGAGGGGGGCACCCTGCGCGTCGAGCTCAACAACACCGACGGCGCGGTTCTGCCCTCCGGCATCCGCCTCGGCGACAACGACAGCCGCATCCTCGCCGTCGCGATGCACCTGGCCCAGGACGGCCAGGACGTCACGATCGTCTCCAAGGACCTGCCGATGCGCGTCAAGGCCGCATCCCTCGGCCTGAGCGCCGAGGAGTACCTCGCCGAGCAGGCCGTCGACTCCGGCTGGACCGGCATCGCGACGATCGCGGTCTCGGGCGACGACATCAGCGACCTCTACGAGAGCGACGTCGCGACGAGCGACGACGTCAAGGGGTTCCCTGTCAACACGGGGCTGATCATCCACTCCGAGCGGGGCTCGGCCCTCGGCCGGGTGACGAGCCCGGGGGAGTACCGGCTGGTGCGCGGCGACCGCGAGATCTTCGGGATGCACGGCCGCTCCGCCGAGCAGCGCATCGCGATCGATCTGCTGCTCGACCCCGAGGTGGGCATCGTCTCGCTCGGCGGTCGGGCCGGCACGGGCAAGTCGGCGCTCGCGCTGTGCGCCGGCCTCGAGTCGGTGCTCGAGCGGCAGCAGCAGCGCAAGATCATCGTCTTCCGCCCGCTCTTCGCCGTCGGCGGCCAGGAGCTCGGCTACCTGCCGGGCGACCAGGGCGAGAAGATGGGTCCGTGGGGGCAGGCGATCTTCGACACCCTCGGATCGGTCGTCTCGTCCAACGTCGTCGAGGAGGTCGTGGCCCGCGGACTGCTCGAGGTGCTTCCGCTCACGCATATCCGGGGTCGGTCGCTGCATGACGCGTTCGTCATCGTGGATGAGGCGCAGTCGCTGGAGCGGAACGTGCTGCTGACGGTGCTCAGCCGCATCGGACAGAACTCGCGGGTGGTGCTGACGCACGACGTGGGTCAGCGCGACAACCTCCGGGTGGGTCGGCACGACGGCGTCGCCTCCGTGATCGAGACGCTCAAGGGCCACTCGCTGTTCGGCCACGTGACGCTCATGCGGTCGGAGCGCTCGGCCATCGCCGCTCTGGTCACCGAACTGCTCGAGGCGGGCGAGCTGGCCTGAGGCGCGAGAGGGGGGTGGGCGGTGCCCGCCCCCCTCTCGCGCGCGCCCCGACGATTCCGGAAGGGAACGCTCGGCCGGAGGGACGAGCGCCGCGCGCGTGCCATGAGAACAGTCTCACTGTGCTCACCCGCACCTCTCACCGGCGCCGCGCAGGCTGAAGATCAGCGCGGAAGGCGCTCGCCGGGGCTCGTGCGCGGGCCGCCTCGCGATCGACAGGGGACGAAGTGGCACGCAAGGCAGTGCTGATGGGTGGCGTGGCGACCCTTGCGGCCGCCGTCGTCGTCATCGGAGCGGTCTCCGTTGCCAACGCGGTGGCCATCACCGACTCGTCCGGCGTGCCCGCAGGCACGCCCGTCGTCGTTCCGACCGGCGAGGACCGCGAGGCGGACGAGGCTCGGACACCCCGCAGCTCCCAGGTGCCCGAGGTCGTGCCGGCGCCGGCTCCGCTCGACATCGCCGAGACCGAGGTGCGGGAGGGCGCGCTCGAGCACGCGCCGCAGCGGATGCCAGACCAGATTCCCGCCGGGCCGCCCTCCGACGGCAGCGCCTCGCACCGAGGCGACCCCCAGACGCCCGCTCACGCGGGCCCTCCATCCGGAGACGATTCCCCCAAGGCGTCATCCGGATCGAAGAAAGATCAATCGCGCGTCGAATCCGACCGACGCGATTGATGCGGCCGGAGTCCCCCAGCTCCGAGCCTCCCCAGCCCCCGGCGTCCCCCAGCGCCGGGGGCTTCTTCGCGCCCGCGTGGGAGGGGTTGCCGTTCAGACCCAGCGGTAGCCGGCGCCCCGGACCGTCTCGATGCGCTCGGTTCCGAACTTGCCCCGCAGGTAGCGCACGTAGACGTCGACGACGTTGGAGCCCGGATCGAAGTCCAGTCCCCAGACGCGGCTCAGCAGCTGCTCGCGGCTCAGCACCTGTCCGGGATGACGAAGGAACTGCTCGGCGAGCGCGAACTCGCGGGCCGACAGGTCGATCCCGCGGCCCCCGACCTCGGCCCGGCGCGTCAGGACGCTGAGCGTGACGTCGCCGTGCACGATCGTGGTCAGATCGCCGCTCGGCATCCGCTCGCGCAGACGTGACCGGATGCGCGCGAGCAGCTCGTCGAACTTGAACGGCTTGGGGATGTAGTCGTTCGCCCCGGCATCCAGTCCGGCGACCGTGTCGCGCGTTCCGGTGCGGGCGGTGAGCATGATGATCGGGAGCGATGAGCCCTGCCCGCGCAGCTGGGCGAGCACCTCGAAGCCGTCCATGCCGGGCAGGCCGACATCGAGCAGGAGCAGGTCGACGCCCTCGTCGAGCGCGAGCTCGAGGGCGTCCGGGCCGTTCTCCACGACGGTCGTCACATAGCCGGCCGCCTCCAGCCCTCGGGCGATGAACGCCGAGATCCGTGGTTCGTCTTCGGCGATGAGTATGCGGGTCATCCTGTGGCCTCTCGTTGCATCACGACGTCTCCTGCCCGTACGGGTGCGGGCAGTTCGGCGGGGGAGCCCTGCCGAGATGGGAGGTGCATCGTGAAGGTCACGCCGCCTCCCGGTGTGTCTGTGACGGTGCAGTGCCCGTCGTGCGCTTTGGTGATGGCGTCGACGATCGCCAGGCCGAGCCCCGACCCGCCGACCGAGCGGCGCTCGTGCGCGCGGTCGAAGCGCCGGAAGATGCGGTGGCGCGCCGCGGGCGGGATGCCGGGGCCGTGATCGCGCACCCAGAGGTGGACCCCGTCCTCATCGACGCTGCTGCCCAGTTCGATGGGCGATCCGGGCGGCGAGTACTTCGCGGCGTTGTCGGCGAGCTGCAGCCAGGCCTGGAGGAGGCGGTCGTCATCGCCCTCGACCGTGCCGACGCCGATGGCCTCGACCGACCATTCGTGGTCGGGGATGACGGCGACGAGGTCGGCGACGCGCGCCGTCAGGCCCGCGACCTCGATCGTCACCATCGCGAACCCGTCACCCTCCACCGTCGCCAGCATGTCGATGTCGTCGACGAGCCGGGTCATCCGATCCAGCTCGGCGATCCCGATGTCGCGGGTGACCGCGACGTCGTCGGCGTCGCCGGGGTCCATCATCTCCAGGTGCCCTCGCACGATCGTGATGGGCGTCTTGAGCTCGTGCCGCACGTCATCCAGCAGCTGACGCTGCACGTCGACGGAGCCCTCCAGCCGATCGAGCATCGAGTTGACGGTGCGGGTGACGTCGGAGATGTCGTCGTTGCCGCCCGTCGGGATGCGCGCGCCCAGGTCGGTGAGGGTGATGGAATCGGCCGTCTCCTGCAGGCGGCGGATCGGGGAGAGCATCCGCCCGACGACGAACCAGCCGACGATGCCGGTCGCGGCCAGCGTGGCGAGCGCGGCGATCGAGTACGTCAGGATCGACGTGTCGACCGCCTCGAGCTCGGCATCCAGGTCGATCGCCCTGAGGTAGACGCCGGTGCTCTCGTCGCCGCCCATGGAGATGGGGATGGCGATGTAGCGGAGCGCCCCGTCTTCGGTGACGGAGGTTCCGATCACGCTGCCGCCCTTGTCGGCCGTCTCGGCGACGACGCGCTCGATGAGCTCCTCGTTGCCCGAGATGTCGAAGCCGGAGAGGGTCTCCGGGCGGTACCGGGCGACGCCGTCGATGATCGCGACGGATGCCTCGTTGCGGCCGGGCACAAGACGGGCCACGGCGGCGTAGAGGTATTCGTTCACCGAGGTGAAGTCGCCCTCGCGAAGCTGCTCGCGCGCGGTCGCCGGCGGGTCCGACGGGTCGGGCGCGGGCAGCGGCTCGACGTCGCTCAGGCCCGCGACGGTCAGCAGGCTCGCCACCTGCGACTTCAGCCGGTCGTTGACCTCGTTGATCACGCGCTCCCGCTCGGATACGAAGGTGATGCCCCCCGCGATGACGAATCCCACGCACGCGACAGAGAGGATCGCGCCCAGGATGCGTGTGCGCGCCGAGATCGGTCTCGACGTACGGGTCATCGTCTGATTATCGCCCCGCGAACCGGAAAAATCCGCCGTTTCGCGCTCACCCGGGGTGGGTCATGGAGAGCAGGTCGAGCTTCTCGTCCAGCTGCTCCACCGTCAGCTCGCCGCGGTCGACGTAGCCGAGGTCGAGCACCGCCTCGCGGATCGTGATGCCCTGTGCGACGGCGTGCTTGGCGATCTTCGCCGCCGCCTCGTAGCCGATGAGCTTGTTCAGGGGAGTCACGATCGACGGCGACATTCCGGCGAACGCGGCGGCGCGCTCCAGGTTGGCCACGAGGCCGTCG
This sequence comes from Microbacterium sp., assembly GCA_036280835.1. GTDB lineage: Bacteria > Actinomycetota > Actinomycetes > Actinomycetales > Microbacteriaceae > Microbacterium. Next base: position 4,531 of record DASUQB010000251.1, read on the forward strand.
ATCGTCTTGTCGGCCAGCACGCGGACGGTGTTGGCGAGCAGGCGGATCGACTCCAGCAGCGCCGTGCCCATCACCGGGATGGCGACGTTGAGCTCGAACGATCCGGACGCCCCGGCCCAGGCGATCGTGGCGTCGTTGCCGATCACGCGCGCGCAGACCATCAGCGTCGCCTCCGGCACGACGGGGTTGACCTTCCCCGGCATGATCGACGAGCCCGGCTGGAGGTCGGGGATGTGCAGCTCGCCCAGGCCGGTGTTGGGTCCGGATCCCATCCACCGCAGGTCGTTGTTGATCTTCGTGAGCGACACCGCAACGGTGCGCAGGGCCCCGGATGCCTCCACCAGGGCGTCGCGGTTGGCCTGAGCCTCGAAGTGGTCCTTCGCCTCGGTGATCGGCAGCTCGGTCTCGGCGACGAGCAGCTCGATCACCTTCTGCGGGAAGCCGAGGGGCGTGTTGATGCCCGTGCCGACGGCCGTTCCGCCGAGGGGGACCTCCGCGACGCGGGGGATCACGGACTGCACGCGCTCGATCCCGAGGCGCATCTGGCGCGCGTAGCCGCCGAACTCCTGGCCGAGCGTGACCGGCGTCGCGTCCATGAGGTGGGTGCGGCCCGACTTGACGGCGTCCTTCCACAGCTCGGCCTTCGCCTCGAGGGCGACGGCGAGGTGGTCGAGCGCGGGGATGAGGTCGTCGATGAGCTCCTGGGTGACGGCGACGTGCACCGACGTGGGGAAGACGTCGTTGGAGGACTGCGACGCGTTGACGTGGTCGTTGGGGTGCACGGCGGAGCCGAGCCGGCGCGTCGCGAGGGTCGCGAGCACCTCGTTCATGTTCATGTTCGAGGACGTGCCGCTGCCGGTCTGGTAGACGTCGATCGGGAAGTGCTCGAAGAGGTCGCCGGTGATGACCTCGTCGGCGGCGGCGGCGATGGCGTCGGCGATCTCGGGGGCGAGCGTGCCCAGCTGCTTGTTGGCCAGCGCGGCGGACTTCTTGATGCGTGCGAGCGCGACGAGCTGGGCAGGGTCGAGGCTGTCGCCGGAGATGGGGAAGTTCTCGACGGCGCGCTGGGTCTGCGCGCCGTAGAGCGCGGATGCCGGCACGCGGACCTCGCCCATGGTGTCGTGCTCGATGCGGTACTCGGTGTCAGTCACGTCGTTGTTCCTCTGCCTGGTCTCGGTGGGTGGATGTCGGGGGTGCGGCCGGGGGAGCGCCGATGCTCAGTCGCGGCCGTCGGGGTCGGCGCCGTTTCCGGTGGCCGGGCCGACGACGACGTCGGGGACGACGGTCCCCTGCGCGAGCCGGTAGTTCGCGCCCACGATGGCGAGCTCGCCCGCGGCGATCGCTTCGCCGATGAGCTCGGACTTCTCGAGCAGCTCCGCGACGGTGTCGCGCAGGTGCTCGCGGCCGACCAGCTCGGCGTCGACCTCGGCCGGATCGACGGTCGCGTCACCGCCGACGACCCGGCGCACGGCGGGGATGATCGGCTCGATGAGCCTCGTGATGTGCGGCGGCAGCGGCGCGGCATCCGGGCCCTGCGAGGCGATGGCCGCGCCGACGGCGCCGCACTCGTCATGGCCGAGCACGACGATCAGCGACACGTGCAGCACCGCCACCGCGTACTCGAGGCTGCCGATGACGGAGTCGGAGATGACCTGACCGGCGTTGCGGACCACGAACAGATCGCCGAGCCCCTTGTCGAAGATGATCTCCGCGGCGAGGCGGGAGTCCGAGCAGCCGAACAGCGCGGCGCGCGGCGTCTGCGCCCCCGCGAGCTCGTTGCGGCGCTCCACGTCCTGGCGGGGATGCCGGGGCTCCCCGGCGACGAAGCGCGCGTTGCCGCGCACCATCTCTCCCCACACCTTGGCGGGGCTGGGCCGATCGGTCACTGCTGCGCCTCCTGGAGTCCGCGGATCTGTTCGGTCAGGCTCTCCGCGACGAGCGCGGTGGTCTCGGGGTCGGCCGATCCGTAGACCAGCACGTGGTCCGTGCCCGCCTGGATGCCGAGCGCGTACGACACGTTGCCGTTGCGCGAGGGGTTGGCGATCTCGTACTCGTCCCAGGTGAGCCCGTCGATGGTGACGGTGCCGGTCGGCGCGGCGCCCTGCAGGGTCTGCGCCGCCCACGTCTCACCCGCGTCGAATCCCTGCGCCACCCGGAGGAAGCTGTTGTCGTCGGGGACGTAGATGACCTCCCACGCCGCGATCGCGTCGGCCTCGACCCGGGCGCCGTTGACGAGCCAGGAATCCGGCACGTCGGCGACGAGCACGTCGCGGCTGTACGTCCCCTCGACGCCCTCCGCGACCGCGGCCACATCGATGGACGGCCGCGGGGCCGGCTCGCCGCGCGGGACGCCGAGCACGACGACGAGCACCACCGCGAGTGTCACGAGCATCGCGGCGATGAGGTTGCGGGTCGTCTGGCTCGCCCGGTACGCCCGCGAGCGCTCGGCCTTCTCGGCGGCGACCCGATCCGCGGACGGCGGTTCGAGGTCCCGGCCGGCGGCGCGCGCCATCACGAAGGCGCTCCGTCGTCAGAGGTGCCCCGCGCGGCGTCGAGGCGCTGCTTCGCCCCGCGCAGCCACTCCTCGCAGCGGGCGGCGAGCGCCTCGCCGCGTTCCCACAGGGCGAGGGAGTGCTCGAGGGTCGGGGCGCCCTGCTCGAGCTCCGCGACGACCTTGACCAGCTCGTCGCGCGCCTGCTCGAAGGAGAGGGTGGCGACATCGGGGGCGGTGGACGGGCGGGAGCCCGTGTCGTCGCCCGCCGGCGGCGCGGTCTGGGTCATGTCATCCATCCTAAATCGGCCCTCCGTGGTCGCCGGACCGGCGCGGGTTCAGGCCGGGGCCGAATCGCCGGATGTCGCGGTCCCGTCCGAGCGGGCCCCGTCGCCCGACTCGGAGATCTCGCCCTCGGAGCGCGCGGCGAGCGAGCCCCGGTCGAGGGTGACGATGAGGGGCGTGCCGGCCGGAGCCTGGCTGGCGTCGCGCACGATGACGCCGCCCGCCACGTGGGCGATCGCGTAGCCGCGCGCCAGCGTGGCGGCGGGGGACAGGGCCCGCAGCGACGCCTGCAGCTCGGACGTGCGACGGTGCCCCTGCTCGATCCCGCGAGCGATCCGGTCGCGCCCGCGCGACACGAGCAGCCACACCTCCTGCGACCGCCCGGCGATCATGCTCTCCGGCGCGCGCAGCACGGGCCTCGAGCGCAGCTGCTCCAGCCGCTCCATGTCGTCGGTCACCCGGTGGACGAGCCGGGTGGTCAGCCGGGAGCGCAGCTGCCGCACCGCGGTCAGCTGCTCGGCCACGTCGGGCACGACCCGCTTGGCCGCGTCGGTCGGGGTCGACGCGCGCAGGTCGGCCACGTCATCCAGCAGCGGACGGTCGTTCTCGTGGCCGATGGCGCTGACGACGGGCGTGGATGCCGCGGCCACCGCGCGGAGCAGCCGCTCGTCGCTGAAGCCGAGCAGGGTCTGCGGATCGCCGCCGCCGCGGGCGATGACGATGACGTCGACGTCGGGGTCGGCATCCAGTCGCTTCAGGGCCGCCAGCGTCTCGGGGACGCACCGGTCGCCCTGCACCGCCGCGTACTCGGTGCGGAAGCGCACCTGCGGCCAGCGCAGCTCGGCGTTGCGGTGCACGTCCTTCTCGGCGTCGGAGCGCTCGCCGGTGATCAGTCCGATGACGTGCGGGAGGAAGGGCAGCGTCTTCTTGCGGGACGCGTCGAACAGCCCCTCCTGCCGGAGCTTCACGCGCAGCCGCTCGAGCTTCTCGAGCTGGTCGCCGAGCCCGACGTGGCGAAGGGAGGAGACCTGGAAGCTGAAGTCGCCGGCCTTGACGAAGTAGTCGGCCTTGACACACGCGATCACGTGGTCGCCGACCTTCAGGTCGGCGGGCATCCGCATGCGGGCGCTCGACCAGACCCGCACCGAGATCGTGGCGTCGGAGGCGAGGTCCTTGATGCGCCCGTAGACGGCGTTGCCGCGCACGTTCCAGCCGGTGATCTCTCCTTCGACCCACACGGCGCCCCACCGGGCCACGAAGTCGCGGATCGATTCGTTGAGGCGCGACACCGAGGTCGGCGCCTGGGGAGTGGAGTCCCGTGGCGCCACGGAGTCCGGCGGCGGCGGGGCATCCGGGGAGGCGGCGGCCTGGAAGGTCGTCATCGCATCCTCACGTGGTCGGTTCGCTGCCGGGACTCGGCCTGTATCCAGGGGGCCCCACGTAGAATCGACACGTGACCTCTCCTGCCGTCCGCTTGCCCGTGCCCCGCATCCCAGGGCGGCGTGGACGCCTCCAGGATATCCCCGTCTCCGGACACAAGCGGGTGCTGCTCGCCGCCCCCCGCGGGTACTGCGCCGGCGTGGACCGCGCCGTCATCGCCGTCGAGAAGGCCCTGGAGCGGTACGGGGCCCCCGTCTACGTGCGCAAGCAGATCGTGCACAACATCCACGTGGTGAGCGAGCTCGAGGCCGCAGGGGCCGTCTTCGTCGAAGAGGTCGACGAGGTCCCGTCGGGCGCGCACGTCGTCTTCAGCGCGCACGGAGTGTCGCCGGCGGTCGTCGCCGCGGCATCCGATCGGGGCCTGCAGGCCATCGACGCGACCTGCCCCCTGGTGACCAAGGTGCACCGCGAGGCCGTGCGCTTCGCGCGCGACGACTTCGAGATCCTCCTGATCGGCCACAGGGATCACGAGGAGGTCGAGGGCACGGCGGGCGAGGCGCCCGAGCATGTCACGATCGTCAACTCGCCGGACGAGGCCGACACCATCGAGGTGCGCGACCCGTCGAAGGTCGTGTGGCTCTCGCAGACCACCCTGTCGGTCGACGAGACGATGGACACGGTCCGCCGCCTCCGCGCCCGCTTCCCCCAGCTTCAGGATCCGCCATCGGACGACATCTGCTACGCGACGCAGAACCGCCAGGTCGCGATCAAGAAGGTCGCCAAGGGCGCCGACCTCGTGATCGTGGTCGGCTCCGCGAACTCGTCCAACAGCGTGCGGCTCGTCGAGGTCGCCCTCGAGTACGGCGCGAAGGCCGCCTACCGGATCGACTACGCCGACGAGATGCGCCAGGAGTGGTTCGACGGCGTCGAGACCGTGGGCGTCACGAGCGGTGCATCCGTGCCCGAGGTGCTCGTCGCCCAGGTGCTCGAGGAGCTCGCCGGCGCCGGATACCGAGATGTCGAAGAGGTCAAGACGGCCGAGGAGGACCTGATCTTCTCGCTTCCGAAGGAACTGCGCCAGGATGCCGCGGGCAACCGCGACGAGCGGGCCCTCGGCGGGCGGATCCAGGCGTGAGCGATCCGGCGGAGAAGCGCGCCGCGGCATCCACCGGCACCGCGCGCGGCGCCGAGCCCGAGACCCGTCCGGACCGCCCGCAGTACGGCGAGTACGCGACCCCGGAGGAGCAGCGCGCCCGCATCGCGCAGCCCGACGCCACGTGGGCGCTGGAGACGGGGCAGGCCGTGAACGCGACTCCGGCGGAGTCGGCTTCCGTTCCCACCGCGCCGGCCGCGCGTCCCGCCGGCCCCGCCGCGAAGCCGGTGCCGTCGCGCGGCCGGCTGGTCGACCGGGTCGTCACCATCGGGCTGCTCGCCTATGGACTGTTCGTCGTCATCTCGTCCTTCGTCGCCCTCACCGACTTCTCGACCTTCGCGAACATGTGGATGGACACCGTCGGCATCGAGGGCGAGTTCACCAACGTGGCACAGGGCCGCCTGTGGGGAACCATCGCGGCGGCGGTCTTCGCCTTCGGCTGGCTCATCTCGGCCGTCATCTCGTGGCAGATGCTGCGCCGCGGACGCATCACGTTCTGGGTGCCGCTCGTGGGGGCCCTCGTCAGCTACCTCGCGGTGACCGCCCTCCTCCTGGTGCCGCTGCTCGGCGACCCGGCGATCGCCCAGTACCTGACGAGCGTCGGGGGCTGAGCCGGCCCTCCGGCCGAGGCGGACTCCGGGCGCCGGCGGAGAAGACGGATGCCCCGGCCTGATCCGGCCGGGGCATCCATCCTGCGGCCCGCGGGGGCCCGCAGAGTCCTGATCGTCAGCTCTGCGACTTGCCCGCCGAACCGAGCTGGCGCGTCGCGTCAGCGACGCGGGCCGCCATCGCGGTCTCGGCGACCTTGCCCCAGGCCCTCGGGTCGTAGGCCTTCTTGTTGCCGACCTCGCCGTCGACCTTCAGCACGCCGTCGTAGTTGGTGAACATGTAGCCCGCCACCGCGCGCGTGAACGCGTACTGCGTGTCGGTGTCGATGTTCATCTTGATGACGCCGTTCTGCACCGCGAGGGCGATCTCCTCGTCGGTGGAGCCGCTGCCGCCGTGGAAGACGAGGTCGAGGGGCTTGGGGCCGGTGCCGAAGCGCGACGCGATGCCCTCCTGGATCTCGCCCAGCAGCTCGGGACGCAGCTTGACGTTGCCCGGCTTGTAGACGCCGTGCACGTTGCCGAAGGTGAGGGCGGCGATCCAGCGGCCGTTCTCGCCGAGGCCGAGGCCCTCGACGGCCTTCGTGACATCGGCGACGGTCGTGTAGAGGGCCTCGTTCGAGCCCTCGTGCTGCACGCCGTCCTCCTCGCCGCCGACGACGCCGATCTCGACCTCGAGGATCGCGTTGATGGCCTTGAGGCGGGGGAGGAGCTCCTGGGCGATCTGCACGTTCTCATCCAGCGGCACCGCCGAGCCGTCCCACATGTGCGACTGGAAGATGGGGTGGCCGCCGTCGGCGACGACCTTCTCCGACTCCGCGATCAGCGGCAGCACGAAGTCCTCGAGCGCGGGCTTCGGGCAGTGGTCGGTGTGCAGGGCGACGGTGATCGGGTAGCTCTTGGCGACCTCGTGCACGAACTTCGCGAAAGCGAGCGCGCCGGTGGCGCGGCCCTTGACCGTGTGGCCGGCGAAGTAGTCGGCGCCACCCGTGGTGACCTGGATGATGCCGTCGGATCCGGCCTCGGTGAGTCCCTGGAGGATGGCGTTGACGCTCTGCGAGCTGGACGCGTTGAACGCGGGGTAGGCGAACCCGCCCGCCTTGGCGCGGTCCAGCATCTCGGCGTACTGCTCTGGGGTGGCGACGGGCATGACGGCTCCTTGCTCGTGGGCACGGTGA
>DASUQB010000252.1:0-2441 GCA_036280835.1 Microbacterium sp.
GGGAAGGACCTAGTCCGCGACGCGGAAGCTCAGCTCGACGGCGCCCAGCTGGATGCGGTCGCCGTCGCTGAGCACCGCTTCGCTGACGCGCTCGCCGTTGAGCCACGTCCCGTTCATGCTGCGGTCGTCGAGCAGCACGAGCGTGTCCTCGCGGCGCACGATGAGCGCGTGCCGGCGGGAGACCGTCGGATGGTCGAGGTGCACGTCGGCACTGACCCCCCGTCCGATGCGCGTGACCGCCCCGGTGAGCGGCGCCGCGATGGTCTCGCTGCCGTACTCCCCCTCGAGCAGGGGCGTCCCCTGATGAACCTCGTGACCGATCACGGAACGGGACAAGACACCCTGAACCTCAAGAGTTCCTCAAGTTCGGGGGGTCTGCTCCCCCACATTGGGGGGACTTCCCCCATGCGCGTGGGCGCGCGCGAGAAGATGATGACTCCCACGATGCTCCATCCCAACCACCCCATCGAAACGGCCGCCGAGGCGCTCAACCGCCTTCGGGACCTGCGGTTCGAGCTCGCCATCGCCGATCCGGCGGGGCTGCTGGACGATGCCTCGTACATGCAGGACATCCGCGAGGACATCTCCGCCTCCGAGGAGCTCTACGTGGGCCTCGCCGTCACCGAGATCGCGTCGCTGCGCGCCGAGCTCGGCGGTCCGCTCGTCGGCTAGCGCCGAACGAGGTCGGCCACCGAGTCGACGATCCGCGACGGCCGGAACGGAAATCGCTCGGCCGCCTCACGGGTCGTCACGCCGGTGAGCACCAGGATCGACTCCAGGCCGGCCTCCAGCCCCGCGACGATGTCGGTGTCCATGCGGTCGCCGATCATCGCCGTCGTCTCGGAGTGCGCGTCGATCGCGTTCAGCGCCGACCGCATCATCAGCGGGTTCGGCTTGCCGACGAAGTACGGGTCGACGCCGGTCGCGCGGCTGATGAGCGCGGCGACCGAGCCGGCGGCGGGAAGAGGGCCCTCGAGGCTCGGGCCGGTCGCGTCGGGGTTCGTGCAGATGAACCGCGCGCCGCGGTCGATGAGCCGGATCGCGGCGGTGATGCGCTCGAAGCTGTAGGTGCGCGTCTCGCCGAGCACCACGTAGTCGGGGCTGCGATCGGTCATCGTGTAGCCGACCTCGTGCAGCGCGGTGGTCAGCCCGGCCTCGCCGATGACGAACGCGCTGCCGCCCGGGCGCTGGTCCTCGAGGAACTTCGCGGTCGCCAGCGCGGAGGTCCAGATCGCCTCCTCGGGGACGTTCAGCCCGGTCGCGGCGAGCCGCGCCGCGAGGTCGCGCTGCGTGTAGATCGAGTTGTTGGTGAGGACGAGGAACGGCGTCGCGCTCTCACGCAGCTGCGCGAGGAACTCGTCGGCGCCCGGGACCGCGTGCTCCTCATGGACGAGGACGCCGTCCATGTCCATCAGCCAGGAGCGGATCTCGCGGGTCATGGGGCCGTTAACCGCGACGGGGCGCTGCCCTGCAGCGCCCCGTCGGCGAAGACGTCTTCAGCGTCCCGAGCCTAGATCTCGGTGACGTTGACGGCCTTGGGGCCCTTGTCCCCGGCCTCTGCGTCGAAGCTGACCTTGGCACCCTCGGCCAGCGACTTGAAGCCGCTCGCGTTGATGCCGGTGTGGTGGACGAAGAGGTCCTTCCCGCCTTCATCGGGCGTGATGAAGCCGAAGCCCTTGTCGTCGTTGAACCACTTGACGGTCCCGGTGGCCATGGTGTGTCTCTCTCCTGCGGGTACGGTGCTGGCCCCCGGAGACAGACTGCACACGGCAACGACTGCGGGCGCTGACACTTCGATGGAACAGCGCGAGCATAACCAAGGGGGGAGAGGGAATGTCAAGCGCCGGACGGCACCTCGATCTCCGACGGGTCGCGGGTGAAGCGGTCGTCGTCGCCGCCCGACGCCGGATCGGCGGGCGTCGGCGCCTGATCGGCCGGAGCGGCGGTTCCCTCGTTGAGCGCCGGCGAGGTCACGAGCGCCGAGCCCGCGGCGGCGGCGAGGAGCGAGGCGACGGCCCAGCCCTTGCCGTGCAGGCGCGGGAAGAGCACCGAGTCGACGGACGGTGCGCCCGGGCCGCGATCGGCCAGCAGCGTCGCCGCGGCGATGAGCACCGCGTTGTACTCCCAGCCGCCCTCGGTGGTCCACGGGCCGTTCTTCGCGTGGACCTTGCGGATCGCGGTGATCATCGTGCTCGAGATCAGCGTCGAGGCGAGCGGGGTCATCGCGCCCGCGGCCTGGGCGTGGCGCCGGCCGGGGCTCAGCCCGAGCGACTCGAAGAAGCCGCCGGTGCCCTCGAGGCCGTGGCCGCCGAACTTGCCCCACAGCTTCTGGGCGCCGTGACCGGCGAAGAAGAGCCCCACGACGACGCGCAGAACGAGAAGTGCGATGTCCATGCTCCTGAGGTCCCCGCAATTGGTTGCGCGTACACCTGGTCCGAAGC
>DASUQB010000253.1:0-4659 GCA_036280835.1 Microbacterium sp.
CTGCGCGAAACTTCAGTTCCGCACCTTCGCCGGGCCCGGGAAGGTGCGCAACTGAAGTTTCGCGCAGGGGGTGTCAGCCGATCTGGTGGTCGTTCGCGTGCCGGGCGAGGCTGCGGCCGTAGCGCTCCGTGAGCTGCACCATGAGGTCGGGGGTGTCGCGGTCGATCCCGAACACGTAGCCGGGGAAGTCGAGCTCGCGCTGCGCCTCCCAGATCTCCTCGTGCTTGTCGGGCGGGAGCACCTGCACGGGATCGCCGACGGCCACCCAGCCGATCGGCACGACCGTGTCGGGCGGGAGCACCGTGCGCAGATGCACGACCGCGTTGATGCGCACCTCGCACCGGTCGCCGATGCGGGCTCCGTTGAACACGCGCGTGCCGGTGGCCAGGAAGACCTCATCGCCGACCGTCGCGCCGCTGACGGTCGCGCCCGGGCCGACGAGCGTGTGGTCGCCGATGTGCACGGGGTTGGCGGCGCTCCCCCGGATGACCGCGTTCTCCATGACGATGACGTTCTCGCCGAGGATGATCGGCCCGCCCTCGGCGGTGACGACCGCGCCATGCAGCAGCTGGCAGTCGGCGCCGATGGTCACATCGCCGCTCACGACGGCCGTCTGGGCGACGACGGCGTCTCGATGGATGCGGGGTCGCGCCCCGAGGTGCTCGAACTCCACGCTCTCTCCTCCGCTGTCGGTGACCGTGCGTGCTCGTCAGTCAGCGTCAGCGTAGCGCGGGGCGCCTATTCGCCGGCAGCGCCCCCGGCCACCGTGTCTTTCCCGGCGGGGTCCTCGCCGGCGGGGGCGACGGGCTCGGGGAACAGCTGGTCGAGGAACTGCGCCACCCACGCGACGAGCTCGGCGTCGCCGAGCGGCTCCCCGCCTGACCGGGGCATGGGAACGACGAGCGCCTCGCCGCCCGCGAGCAGCTTGGCGGCAGGGTAGAGGCGCTGCAGGCGCACGCGCAGCGAGTCGGCGAGGGGCGCCGGGGCGACACGCAGGTTCTGGCCCATGGCGACCACGTCGGACAGCCCGGCACGGGCGGCCCTCCGGCGCAGGCGTGCCACCGCGATGAGGCCGTCCACCTCGGCGGGCGGGTCGCCGTAGCGGTCGGTCAGCTCGTCGATGACCGCGTCGATCGCGTCGTCCTTGGCGGTGGCGGATGCCGCGGCCGAGAGCTTCTGGTAGGCCTCGAGGCGCAGGCGCTCGCTGTCGATGTAGGTCTCCGGGATGCGCGCGTCGACGGGCAGCTCGAGCCGCAGCTCCGTCGGGCCCTCGACATCCTCGCCGCGGAAGGTGGCGACGGCCTCGCCGATCATCCGCAGGTAGAGGTCGAAGCCGACGCCGGCGATGTGGCCGGCCTGCTCGGCGCCGAGCAGGTTGCCCGCGCCGCGCAGCTCGAGATCCTTGAGGGCCACCTGCATGCCGGAGCCGAGGTCGTTGTTGACCGCGATGGTCTGCAGCCGGTCGGCCGCCGTCTCGGACAGGGGCTTGTTCTCGTCGTAGACGAAGTAGGCGTACGCCCGCTCGCGGCCGCGGCCCACCCGGCCGCGGAGCTGGTGCAGCTGAGCGAGGCCGTACTTGTCGGCCCGGTCGATGATGATCGTGTTCGCGTTCGAGATGTCGAGACCCGTCTCGACGATCGTCGTGCACACGAGCACGTCGAACTTGCGCTCCCAGAAGTCGTCGACGACCTGCTCGAGGGCGTGCTCGCCCATCTGGCCGTGGGCGACGGCGATGCGCGCCTCCGGCACGAGCTCCGAGATGTGCGCCGCGACCCGCTGGATCGACTGCACGCGGTTGTGCACGAAGAAGATCTGGCCCTCGCGCAGCAGCTCGCGGCGGATGGCGGCGGCGAGCTGCTTGTCGTTGTTCGGCCCGACGAACGAGAGGATGGGGTGCCGGTCCTCCGGCGGGGTCTGCAGCGTCGACATCTCGCGGATGCCGGTGACCGCCATCTCGAGCGTGCGCGGGATCGGCGTGGCACTCATCGCCAGGATGTCGACGTTCGTCTTGAGCTTCTTGAGCGCGTCCTTGTGCTCGACGCCGAAGCGCTGCTCCTCGTCGATGATCATCAGGCCGAGGTCGCGGAAGGCGATGCCCTCGGTGAGGATGCGGTGCGTGCCGATCACCATGTCGACGGTGCCGTCGGCGAGCCCGCTGATCGTGTCGCGCGCCTGCTTGTCGGTCTGGAAGCGCGAGAGCGCCTTGACCTTCACCGGGAAGCCGGCGAACCGCTCGGTGAACGTCTCGACGTGCTGCTTCACGAGCAGGGTGGTCGGCACGAGCATCGCGACCTGCTTGCCGTCCTGGATCGCCTTGAAGGCGGCGCGCACGGCGACCTCGGTCTTGCCGAAGCCGACGTCGCCGGAGAGCAGGCGGTCCATGGGGATCGGCCGCTCCATGTCGGCCTTGATCTCGTCGATCGTCTGCAGCTGGTCCGGGGTCTCCGCGAACGGGAACGCCTCCTCGAGCTCGCGCTGCCACGGGGTGTCGGGGCCGAAGGCGTGGCCCTTCGCCGCCATCCTCGCCGAGTAGAGCTTCACGAGCTCGACGGCGATGTCCCGCACGGCCTTGCGGGCGCGGCCCTTCGCCTGAGCCCAGTCGCTGCCGCCCATCTTCGAGAGCACCGGTGTCTCGCCGCCGACGTACTTCGAGAGCAGGTCGAGCTGGTCGGTCGGCACGAAGAGCTTGTCGCCCGGGTAGCCGCGCTTGGAGGGCGCGTACTCGATCACGAGGTAGTCGCGCACGGTCTTGACGGCGTTCCGGCCGCCCGTCGACACCTCGCGCTGCGTCATCTCGACGAAGCGGCCGATGCCGTGCGTGGCGTGCACGACGTGGTCGCCGGCCTTGAGCTGGAGCGGGTCGACGACGTTCTTGCGCCGGGAGGCCAGCTTCTTGATGACCCTGGTGTCGCCGCCGATCGTCCGGCCGTAGAACTCCGCCTCGGTGAGCACGGCGAACCGTGCGTCCTCGACCTCGAAGCCCTGCTCGATCGTGCACTGCACGAGCACCGCGACGCCGGGTTCCGGCGCGGCCGGGAGCCCGTCCTCGATGCGCGCCGCGAAGCCGCGCTCGGAGAGCACGTCGCGGGCGCGCTCGACCAGGCCGCTCCCCGATGCCGCGACGACGACGCTCCAGCCGCGGCTGAGCAGGTCGCCCACGTGCGCCGTGGCGCCGTCGACGTTGCCGTGGAACGACGGCACGGCGGAGCCCGGCACGCGCACCGCCGCCGTCTCGCCGGGGCCCTGGTCGATGTCGGCCGCCCCGCTGTCGAAGGGATTGAGCGTCCACCACACCGCCCCGCGCTCGTGCGCGTCATCGCGCAGCCGCGGAATCGTGAGGAAGTCGCCGGCGCCGAGGTCGATCGGCGCCTTCGCGCCCGACGTCGCCGCGCTCCACGCCGCCTCGAGGAACTCGCGGTTCGTGTCGCCGAGCGTGATCGCCCTCGACACCGAGCGCTCGGGATCGACGAGCGCGACGGCCGCGCCCTCCGGCAGATAGTCGGCGAGCGAGACGAGCGGGCCCGCGACGACCGGGGTCAGCGACTCCATGCCCTCGACGGCGATGCCCTCGCTCATCCGCTCGAGCATGCCCTGGATGGCGGGGAACTCGTCGCGCAGTTCGCGCGCCCGCCGGCGCACCTCGGGCGTGAGCAGCAGCTCGCGGCTCGGCGCCAGTTCCACGGCCGGGATGTCGCCGGGCAGCGACCGCTGGTCGGCGACCTGGAACGCGCGCACCTGATCGACCTCGTCGCCGAAGAACTCGACGCGGTAGGGGTGGTCGGCCGTCGGGGGGAAGACGTCGAGGATGCCGCCGCGGACCGCGAACTCGCCGCGGCGCGAGACCATGTCGACGCGCGCGTAGGCCAGCTCGACGAGCCGGTCGGACACCTGCGCCAGGTCGTGCCCGCGTCCGCCGACGGCGAGGGCGATCGGCTCGATGTCGGCCAGGCCCGCCGCGAGGGGCTGCAGGGCGGAGCGCACCGACGCGGTGATCACGAGCGGCGATGTGCCGTCCCACGATCCGATCGCCCGCAGCGCGGCGAGGCGGCGGCCGACGGTCTCGGGGCTCGGGCTCAGTCGCTCGTGCGGCAGGGTCTCCCACGCGGGGAAGTGCAGCAGGGTTGCCTCGGGGATGAGGGCCGCGAGGGCCGGTCCCAGGGATTCGGCGCGGCGCCCGGTGGGGGTGATGGCCAGCAGCGCCGCCGGCCGGCCACCCTGCGAACGGCGTTGCAGCAGCGCCGCGAGCAGCGGCGCGTCCAGTCCGTCCACGAGCGAGAACTCCGCATCGACGGATGCCGCGGCCAGCGCGTCGCGGAAGGACTCTGAACGCTCGAGCCCGCGCACGATCCCCGAGACAGTCACCGGACGAGTCTATTGCGCGCGTGCGACACCGACGCCGCCCGAGCGCTCCGGGGTCGGACCGCGCCGCGCGCCTAGGATGAGGACCGTGAGCGACCCTCAGCCCCCGTTCGGCCACCCCGGGCCGCCGCCCCCGGTGCCCCCGGATCGGCCGGCCACGCCGGCATCCACCGCGCCGGTCGCGCCGTACGCGGCATCCAACGCCCCCGTGCCCCCGTACGCGGCATCCACCGCCCCCGTGCCCCCGTACGCGGCATCCGCGCCGCCGTATGCCGCGCCCTACGTCCCCGCACAGCATCC
>DASUQB010000254.1:0-15995 GCA_036280835.1 Microbacterium sp.
TCGTGTCGAGCACGTGGGGTCACGGGGCGCCCTCGACATCGAGGGTCTCGGCGAGGTCTCCGCCGCCGCGCTCACGCAGCCCGTTCGTCCCGAGCGGCCGCCGCTGGAGACCGAGGCGGGCCTGTTCGAACTGCGCGCCGAGGACCTGTTCCCCATCGACGTCATCGTGCGGGATGCCGAGACCGGGCTTCCGAGACTCCTGGATGACGGCACGCCCGACACGCGCTCGCCCTTCCGGCGGCTGCGCAAGAAGACCGAGCCGTTCGACCCCGACGGTCCCTTCGACGGCGACGAGCGATTCGTCCTCTCCAAGTCGGCGCTCGAGCTGCTGGCCAACCTGGAGGTCGCCAAGACCAAGGAGCTGTGGCGCTTCCTCGTGGGTCTCTCCATCCGCCACGTGGGCCCCGTGGCCGCCCGGGCGCTGGCGCAGTGGTTCGGGTCCATGGATGCGATCCGGGCCGCATCGCGCGACGAGCTGGCATCGGTGGAGGGGGTCGGTCCGATCATCGCCGATGCGCTGATCGACTGGTTCGAGATCGACTGGCACCGCGAGATCGTCGACCGCTGGACGGCCGCGGGGGCGCAGCTGGCCACGCCTGGCCACCCCGGTCCCGGTGCGGCGGTCGAAGCGGGCGGCGTGCTGTCCGGGCTCACGGTCGTCGCCACCGGGTCGCTCGAGGGCTATTCGCGTGAGGGGGCCCAGCAGGCGATCCTCCAGGCCGGCGGAAAGGCGGCCTCGAGCGTCTCCAAGAAGACGGACTTCGTCGCCGCGGGACCGGGAGCGGGTTCCAAGCTCGGCAAGGCGGAGGAGCTCGGTGTGCGGATCATCGACGCCGCCCAGTTCCATCTGCTCGTGACAGAGGGCCCGGCGGCGCTGGACGGGCTCCCCGCACCGGAGGCATGATCGAGCCCATGGCCCAGTGGCTCTACCGCATCGTGCCGACCCGCCCGGAGATGGTGGCGGAACCGACCGACGACGAGGTCGCGGTCATCTCGGCGCACTTCCAGTACCTGCTCGACCTCAAGGCGCGCGGCGACCTCATCCTCGCGGGGCGGACGCAGGAGACCGAGGCCACGTTCGGCATCACGATCTTCGATGCGGCCGACGAAGACGCGGCGCGGGCGATCATGGAGGCCGATCCCGCCGTGGCCGGCGGGGTGATGGCAGCCACGCTGCATCCCT
The DNA here is from genome assembly GCA_036280835.1 of Microbacterium sp. Lineage (GTDB taxonomy): Bacteria > Actinomycetota > Actinomycetes > Actinomycetales > Microbacteriaceae > Microbacterium. The sequence continues at coordinate 1,184 of DASUQB010000254.1, forward strand.
ACGCCGTCGCGGTCGCGCGCGACGGGCTGGAGCGGTAGGGGGCGGACCGTCGCCGGTTCAGCCCCCGGACGTCAGGTTCAGCAGCGACTCCCGCACCTGCCGCCGCAGCACCTTGCCGATCAGCGACTTCGGCAGCTCGTCGACCACGAAGATGCGCCGCGGCACCTTGTAGGGCGTCAGGATGCCACGGGCGAACTCGCGGATGGCCTCGATGTCGATCTCGGCGCCGGGGGCGACCACGACCGCCGCGACCACCTCTTCGCCGGAGTGCTCGCTCGGGAGCCCGACGACCGCTGCGTCCTCGACCTGGGGGAACTGCCGCAGCGCGATCTCCACTTCGGTCGGGGCGACGTTGAAGCCGCCGGTGATGATGAGCTCCTTGATGCGGTCGACGATGCGCACGAAGCCGCCCTCGTCGACCGTCACGATGTCACCGGTGCGGAACCACCCGTCGGCGAAGACCTTCTCGGTCTCCTCGGGCTTGCCGTAGTAGCCCTGGAAGACCTGGGGCCCGCGCACGACCAGCTCGCCCCGCTCGCCGGCCGCGACATCCTTCGTGGGATCGTCGGGGTCGACGACCCGCAGCTCCGTGCCGGGCAGCGGGAGTCCCACCGTGCCGGGCACCCGATTGTGCGCGACGGGATTCGCCATCAGCACCGGGGAGCACTCAGAGAGCCCGTAGCCCTCGACCAGGTAGCCGCCGGAAGCGGCCTCGAAAGGCACGACGAGTTCGTGGGGGAGCGCCATCGCGCCGGAGATCGCGACCTCCGTGCCCTGCAGCGACACGCCCTGCTCCTTGGCAGCCTTGAGCAGCCGGTCGGCGATGGGCGGCACGAGGGGAAGGAACGTGGCCGGCCGCTTCTTGATGACCGCGAGGACCATATCGGGGTCGAACCGGGGGAACAGCACCAGTCGCGCCCCCATGCTCATCGCGAAGGTGAGGCACAGCGTGAGTCCGTAGGCGTGGAACATCGGCAGCACGGCGTAGACGACGCATCCGGGCCCGCGCGTGATGCTCGGCACCCAGGCACGCGCTTGCGCCGCATTCGAGAGCAGGTTGCGATGGGTCAGCGAGGCGCCCTTCGGCGTTCCGGTGGTGCCGCTCGTGTACTGGATGATCGCGAGGTCGTCGGTGCCGGGCAGGGGATACGAGGCCGGCAACGGCGCCGAGCCGACGAGGCGGTCCCACTCGATCGTGCCGCGCACCGCCGCGTGCAGCGCCTCCCGCGCCTCCCTCGCCTTGGATACCGGAAGCCGCAGCATCGCGCGCATCCTGAACGGCATGGCCCGCGTGACGTCGACGCTGACGAGCGCCGTGACGGCGAGGTCGTCGGGGAACTGCTGCACCGTCTCCACGACCTTGCTCCACACGATCGCGGTCTTCGCGCCGTGATCCTCGAACTGCTTCCGCAGCTCCCGCGGCGTGTAGAGCGGATTGTGCTCCACCACGACGGCGCCGAGCCTCAGCACCGCGTAGAACGCGACGATGTGCTGCGGGCAGTTGGGCAGCACGATGGCGACGGGGTCGCCCGCGCCCACGCCCAATCCCTTGAGACCCGCTGCCACGCGCTCGATCTGGTCGTTCAGCTCGCGGTAGGTCGTCTCGCGGCCGAAGAACTCCAGGGCCACGGCGGCGGGGAACTCCTCGGCGGAGCTCTGGACGATGTCGACGAGGCTGCCCGTCAGGGGAGCCAGGTCGGCCGGCACCCCCTCGGCGTAGCTGGCGATCCAAGGGCGAGGGGGGTCGTATGTCGTCACCCGCACAGCCTAGGACTCCGGCCCTCGTCGTGGCAGGCGACCCGGCGCTCGTAGGATGGGGAGGTGTCTGAAATCACCCCCGATCTCGTGCGCCATCTGGGCGTGCTCGCAAGGATCCAGCTGAGCGACGAGGAGGTGGAGCGTCTGACCGGTCAGCTCGACGTGATCGTCGACAACATCGCCAAGGTCTCGCAGGTCGCCACCCCCGACGTCCCGGCGACGAGCCACCCGATCCCGCTGCAGAACGTGTTCCGCCCCGACGAGCTCGGCGAGACCCTCACGCTCGAGCAGGCGCTGCAGAACGCGCCGGACGCCGCGGACGGCCGCTTCCGCGTGACGGCGATCCTGGGGGAGGAGCAGTGAGCGCCTCGACCGACATCACGCGCCAGAGTGCGGCCGACCTGGCCTCCAGCCTCGCTTCCGGCGACGTCTCGAGCGTCGAGGCCACGCAGGCCCACCTCGACCGGATCGCGGCCGTGGACGCAGACGTGCACGCCTTCCTGCATGTCAGCGACACGGCGCTGGATGTCGCCGCGGACATCGATCGCCGTCGCGCCGGCGGCGAGGCACTGGGCCCGCTCGCCGGTGTTCCCCTGGCGATCAAGGACGTGCTCGTCACGACCGACATGCCCTCCACCAGCGGCTCGCGCATTCTCGAGGGCTACATGTCGCCCTTCGACGCCACGGTCGTCGCCCGTGCTCGCGCGGCCGGTCTCGTGCCGCTGGGCAAGACCAACATGGACGAGTTCGCCATGGGCTCCTCCACCGAGCACTCCGCCTACGGGCCCACGCACAACCCCTGGGACCTCGACCGGATCCCCGGCGGATCCGGTGGCGGCTCGGCGGCGGCCGTCGCCGCCTTCGAGGCGCCGCTCGCCCTGGGCAGCGACACCGGCGGCTCGATTCGCCAGCCGGCACACGTGACCGGCACCGTCGGCCTCAAGCCGACGTACGGCGGGGTCAGCCGCTACGGCGCGATCGCCCTGGCGTCGAGCCTCGACCAGGTCGGTCCGGTGACGCGCACCGTGCTCGACGCGGGGCTGCTGCACGACGTGATCGGCGGCCATGACCCCTTCGATTCCACGTCGCTGCGCGATGCGTGGCCGTCTTTCGCGGAGGCTGCCCGCGAGGGCGCTCGTGGGGACGTGCTGAAGGGGCTCCGCGTCGGCGTCATCACGGAGCTTCCCGACGAGGGATTCCAGCCCGGCGTCTCGGCGTCCTTCCGCGCGGCCCTGGCGAAGATGGAGTCGCTCGGTGCCGAGATCGTCGAGATCAGCGCGCCCCACTTCGAATACGGCGTGGCCGCGTACTACCTGATCCTGCCCGCCGAGGCATCCAGCAACCTGGCCAAGTTCGACTCCGTGCGCTTCGGCATGCGGGTGACGCCGCACGCCGGCTCCACCGTGGAGGAGGTCATGGCGGCCACCCGCGAGGCCGGTTTCGGCGACGAGGTCAAGCGCCGCATCATCCTGGGCACCTACGCCCTCAGCGCCGGCTACTACGACGCGTACTACGGCAGCGCCCAGAAGGTGCGCACGCTCATTCAGCGCGACTTCGATGCGGCCTTCCAGAAGGTCGACGTCATCGCCACGCCGTCGGCGCCGACCACCGCCTTCCGGCTCGGCGAGAAGATCGACGACCCGATGCAGATGTACCTGAACGACGTGACGACGATCCCCGCCAACCTGGCGGGCGTCCCCGGCATCTCGATCCCGTCGGGGCTGGCGGCCGAGGACGGCCTGCCGGTCGGCATCCAGTTCCTCGCACCCGCTCGCGAGGACGCACGCCTCTATCGCGTCGGCGCCGCACTCGAGGCGGCCCTCGTCGACGAATGGGGCGGACCGCTCCTGGACCGCGCACCGACCCTTCGACAGGCTCAGGGATCGATGGGAGGGAAGGCATGATGGCCAAGGCCGCGCTGATGGACTACGACAAGGCCCTCGAGCTGTTCGAGCCGGTGCTCGGCTTCGAGGTGCACGTCGAGCTCAACACGAAGACCAAGATGTTCTCGTCCGCTCCGAACAACTTCGGCGCCGACCCGAACACCAACCTGTCGCCCGTGTGCCTCGGGCTGCCCGGTTCGCTGCCGGTGGTGAACGAGCTGGCCGTGCGGCACTCGATCAGCCTGGGCCTCGCGCTCGGCTGCCGGATCGCCGAGTCGAGCCGGTTCGCGCGCAAGAACTACTTCTACCCCGACCTCGGCAAGAACTACCAGATCTCGCAGTACGACGAGCCGATCGCGTTCGACGGATCGGTCGAGGTGGAGCTCGCCGACGGCACCCGCGTCACTGTTCCGATCGAGCGCGCCCATATGGAAGAGGATGCCGGCAAGCTGACGCACGTCGGCGGCTCGACCGGCCGCATCCAGGGAGCCGAGTACTCCCTCGTCGACTACAACCGCGCGGGCGTGCCGCTCGTGGAGATCGTCACGAACATCATCTACGGAGCCGAGCACCGCGCTCCGGAGCTCGCGAAGGCGTACGTGCAGACGATCCGCGACATCGTGCTCTCGCTCGGCATCTCCGACGCCAAGATGGAGCGAGGCAACCTGCGCTGCGACGCCAACGTGTCGCTGCGCCCGCGCACGCCCGAGGGGCAGCCCCCCGCGCCGCTCGGCACCCGCACCGAGACGAAGAACGTGAACTCGATGCGCTCCGTGGAGCGGGCCGTCCGCTACGAGATCCAGCGCCAGGCCGCGATCCTCGCGGCCGGCGGCACGATCACGCAGGAGACGCGGCACTGGCACGAGGACACCGGGACGACCTCGCCGGGCCGCCCGAAGTCGGACGCCGACGACTACCGCTACTTCCCCGAGCCCGACCTGCTCCCCGTCGTGCCCTCGGCGGAGCTCATCGCCGAGCTGCGCGCGGCGCTCCCGGAGGCGCCCGCCGAGCGTCGTCGCCGCCTGAAGACCGATTGGGGCTTCACCGACCTGGAGTTCCAGGACGTCGCGAACGGCGGACTCCTCGCCGAAGTCGAGGCCACCGTCGCCGCCGGAGCGACGCCCGCAGCCGCCCGCAAGTGGTGGACCGGCGAGGTGACGCGCATCGCGAACGCGGAAGGGCGGGAGGCCACCGATCTCGTGTCGCCGGCCGACGTCGCCGCCGTGCAGAAGCTCGTCGAGGACGGCACTCTCAACGACAAGCTCGCGCGCCAGGTGCTCGGCGCGGTGATCGCGGGGGAGGGCACGCCGCAGGAGGTCATCGATGCGCGCGGACTCGCGCTGGTCTCGGACGACGGCCCTCTGATCGCCGCGATCGATGACGCCCTCTCCGCGCAGCCCGACGTGCTCGCGAAGATCCGCGACGGCAAGGTGCAGGCCGCGGGAGCAGTCATCGGCGCGGTCATGAAGGCGATGCGCGGACAGGCGGATGCCGCGCGCGTGCGCGAGCTGGTGCTCGAGCGCGCGAACGCCGCAGAGGTCTGATCGCAGGGGCTTGGGTCGCGGGGGCGAGAGCCCGGACTGAGACGCGGGACGGATGTCGGCGCACTCGGGGAGGATGGTGCCATGGGTCGCGGTGACGGCAGCGAACGCATCGTCTCGGGAGCCGACACCGACGACTCCGGCACCGGCATCCTGCATGTCGACATGGACGCGTTCTACGCGTCGGTCGAGATGCTGGATGACCCGTCGCTGCGCGGCAAGCCGATCGTGGTCGGTGCGCCCGAGGGCCGATCCGTCGTCTCGAGCGCGTCGTACGAGGCCCGCCGGTTCGGGGTTCGGTCGGCCATGCCCGTGTCGCAGGCGCTGCGTCTCTGCCCTCAGGCCATCGTCGTGCTGCCGCACTTCGATCGGTACCTGGAGATCTCCAAGCAGGTGATGCGGATCTTCCACGACGTCACCCCGCTCGTGGAGCCCCTGTCGATCGACGAGGCCTTCCTCGATGTGCGAGGCGCGCGCCGGCTCTGGGGGAGCCCTGCCGAGATCGCGCGGGCGATCCGCCGGCGCGTGGAGGCGGAGACGGGCATCACGTGCAGCGTGGGCGTGGCCTCCACGAAGCATGTGGCGAAGATGGCATCGACGATCTGCAAGCCCGACGGCATGCTGGTGGTGCCGGCGGCGGGCACGCAGGACTTCCTCCGCCCCCGTCCGGTGCGCGCTCTGTGGGGGATCGGGCCCAAGTCCGCCGAGTCGCTGGAGGGCCGCGGCATCCACACCGTCGCCGACGTGCTCGACACGCCGCGCGACGTGCTCGATCGCGCGCTGGGACCGGCCATGGGCGAGCGGATCTGGCACCTCGCGCGCGGGATCGACGCGCGTTCCGTGTCCGCGACGCATGTCGAGAAGAGCATCGGGCACGAGGAGACCTTCGACGAGGACATCGCCGACGCCGCCTATCTCCGGGCGGAGCTGCTGCGGCTGGCGGACCGGGTGGCCGCTCGCCTGCGCAAGGGCGGCTGGGAGGCATCCACCGTCGCCATCAAGGTCCGATTCTCGGATTTCACGACCATCAGCCGCTCCCAGACCCTGTCGGAGCCCTCCGACGTCGGGCAGCGCATCGGGGACGCGGCACGCGAGCTCTTCACCTCCATCGACATGCGTCAAGCGGTGCGGCTGGTGGGGGTGCGGGCCGAGAAGCTCCGCCCCGCGGGAGGAAGCGGCCTCGGCCTGTGGGACGACGACGCGGAGTGGCGCCGCATCGACGGTGCGCTGGATGACGCGTCGGCGCGCTTCGGCAAGGGCGCGGTGACCCGCGCGACGTTCATCGGACGGGGGGATCGGCACGCCGCACTGCCCTCGCATCCGCGTCCGCCGAAGCCGTCGGAGGATTGACCCGGTCGATCGCGATCCCACGCTGGGCAGCGGGAGCGGGGCGGGGTAGCGTGGACGCATGCCCAACATCGCACTCGAGCTCGGCAAGCAGTCCGCATCCCTCGGCGTTCACAGCGCCTACGGCGAGCAGCAGGATGTCGACGGCATCCGCCTGATCCCTGTCGCCATCTCCTGGTCGGGATTCGGCGGCGGCTCGGACGAGGCCGGCAACGGCGGCGGCGGCGGGGGCGGTTACGCCGTTCCCATCGGCGCATACATCCGCCGCGGCGACGACCTCCGCTTCGAGCCCAACGTCGTCTCGTTCCTCGCCGTTGCAATCCCCTTCGTCTGGGTTGCCGGACGCGCGCTCAGCCGTGTCATCCGCGCCCTCAAGAAGTAGCAGCGCGCAGGCCGACCCCTTCGCGGCAGCCCTCCGACGGGCGACCGCCGCCCTCCGCGATGCCGTCGTGCAGCTGTCTGCGTCGAATCCGGTCATCCTGATCGATGGGCGCAGCGGGGTCGGCAAGTCCAGTCTCACCCGTGCCCTCGTCGCGGAGTGGCCCCTCCGCGGACGCGTGCAGGCGGTGGCGCTGGATTCGATCTATCCCGGCTGGGACGGTCTGGAGGACGGCGTCGTTGCGGCGCGGAATCTGATCCTCGCTCCGCACGCGCGGGGATTCATCGGCGTCTGGCAGCGATTCGACTGGGAGATCCAGGAGTACGCCGAGGCCCACGCCGTCGACCCGTCGCTTCCGCTGATCGTCGAGGGGTCGGGCATCATCACCCCAGCCACGGCTCGCCTCGCCGACATCAGGGTGCTGCTCGAGGCGCCACCCACCTCGCGGAAGCGCCGCGCGCTCGACCGCGACGGTGACGCGTTCCGGCCGCACTGGGATCGCTGGGCAGAGCAGGAGGAGCGGCACCTGCGGCGCGACGAGCCGGCGCTGCACGCCACGCACGTCTTCGTGATGCCCTGAGACGGACGGATGCCCCGCTCTGCGTGGAGGGAACGGCTCACGGCTCGGATGCCTGGATGAGCCCTTCCAGTCGGTAGCCCAGCCAGTCGTAGACCCCGAAGCGCGGGTCGTCCTCGTCGCGGTCATCCTCGTCCACGATGCCGAGGCGTGAGGCGATCACGAGCCGGATCGCCGTCAGCGTGCGCATCCACGAGCGCACCGCATCCTCGTCGAGGGCGATGTCGACGGGGCGCAGCGCGCGCTCCGCCGCATCGTCGCCCCGCTCGTCAGCGGGGTCGAGGGGATCCGGCGTGCCGGTGAGATCGGCCAGCACGCGCGCGGCGTCGTCGGCGCGACGGCCGAGCAGGTCCGACTGCGTCGCCCGCCGGAAGTCCTCCGACGCCTCCGCGTCGCCCGGGTAGGCATCCGGCACCAGGCGTGCGATCGCGGGATCGCCCGCGTCGTCACGGGACTCCTCGACGAGCTCCGCGAACTGGGTCACCAGGTCGGCCAGGTGAAGCGCCTCCATGCGCGTGATCGTGAGGATCAGCATCCGCTCGCTCATCCGTCCGCCCTCCGCACGGTGGCCCACAGCCCGTAGTCGTGCATCGCCTGCGCATGCAGCTCCATCTGCTCGCGCGGGCCCTCCGCGACGACGGCGTGGCCGTCGTTGTGCACGGCGAGCATGCGCTCGTGGGCCTTCTCGGCGGAGAAGCCGAAGTACTCCCGGAAGACCCGCACGACGTAGGTCATCAGGTTGACGGGGTCGTTCCAGACGACCGTCTGCCATGCACCGGTCAGGGCGGGCGCGTCGTCGAGCCGCAGATCGCGGTCGAGATCAGGTGCCGAGTCGATGGCGATCATGCCCAGCCCAGCTCGTGCAGTCGCTCGTCGTCGATTCCGTAGAAGTGGGCGATCTCGTGTACGAGCGTGGTGTGGACCTCGTCGCGGAGCTCGTCCACGCTCTCGCAGACATCGAGGTGGGGTTCGCGGTACACGATGATGCGGTCGGGCAGCTCGCCCTGGCCGTACCGATCGCGCTCCGTGAGGGCGAGGCCGTCGTAGAGGCCGAGCAGGTCGAGGCTGCCGTCCTCCGGGCGGTCCTCCACCACGAAGACGACGTTGTCGAGTCCGTCGATCATGTCGTCGGGGAGGAGGTCGAGTTCGTCCACCACCAGCGCTTCGAACGCCGCGGCATCCATGTCGATCATCAGGCGTGCTCGACCTCGCTCATCTGGGGTGAGTAACGGGGCTCGAACCCGCGACATCGGCCACCACAAGGCCGCGCTCTACCAACTGAGCTATACCCACCGTGTGCTCGCAAGCGCGGGCAACCAGACGATTGTATTACACGTCCGTGGCAAACGCCGACACGGCCGAGGCCGCAGCCGCGCGGGCGCCGTCGCTGGTGGGACCGGGCTGCGGGACGAAGACCGCCTGACGGTAGTAGGCCAGTTCGCGGATCGATTCCAGGATGTCGGCGAGGGCGCGGTGACCGCCGTCCTTCGACGGCGCGTGGATGTAGGCCCGCGGGTACCAGCGGCGGGCGAGCTCCTTGATGCTCGACACGTCGACGTTGCGATAGTGCAGCCAGCGATCGACTCTCGGCATGTAGGTCGCGAGGAACATCCGATCGGTTCCGATCGTGTTCCCCGCCAGCGGCGCCTTGCCCTCGGCCGGCACGAACCGCTGGATGTACTCCAGGGCGAGGAACTCCGCCTCGGCCAGGCTCACGCCGTTCGGGATCTCCTCGAGCAGCCCGGAGGAGCGGTGCATCTCGGTGACGAACTCGCTCATGTTCGCCATCGCGCTGTCGTCGGGCTTGATGACGATGTGGAAGCCCGCGTCGAGCGGCTTCAGCTCGAAGTCGGTGACGACCACGGCGATCTCGACCAGCTCGTCGACGGCGACATCGAGTCCCGTCATCTCGCAGTCGATCCACACGAGTCGGTCGTTCTCAGAAGCCCCCACCATGCGACCCATCCTAATGACGGGCACCGACGGGCCAGGCCGCCGCCGTCCCCCAGGCAGGATTCGAACCTGCGACCAGCGGATTAGAAGGCCGCTGCTCTATCCACTGAGCTACTGGGGGTCACTGCTTCCAGGGTACCCGTCGCGCGACACGGCGCACGGGGCACTGGCGTGCGCTCATGCTCGGGCGTAACGTCGGGAGGGCGGAAGGAGAGAACCATGACGAACACGGAGACCCACCGCCTCTGGGTGGCCCACGGTCCGGCAGGCGCGGTCGGAACCATCCAGCAGGATGGCGAGACCTATGTCGTCCGCATGCTCGGGCGCGATGAGCCGGCGGGCTCGTATCCGAGCATGGAGGTGGCGAAGAACGCCCTGTTCTCGCAGCTCAAGCCGGGCTCGGCCTGGCCGGAGTTCCGGGAGCACTGACCTCCGGCACACCGCCGACGTCGCCGGCGGCGTCCGCCTCGTCGTGAGCTCCGGATGACGTTGCGGCCTGCCCGTTGCCCGTGTCCAGCAGCGGCAGCGCGACGTGCACGAGCGGCCCGATCAGGAAGGCGAAGGCCAGCGTCCCGATCCCCACGGTGCCGCCCAGGAACCACCCCACGACCAGCACCGAGATCTCTACGGTGCCTCGTGCCACCCAGATCGGCCAGCCGAAGCGCGCCTTGATGCCCGTCATCAGGCCGTCTCGGGGTCCAGGCCCGAATCTGGCCCCGATGTAGAGGCCGGAGGCGACGGCGACCATCAGCAGGCCGGCGGTGAACACGAGCACCTGAAAGCCGAGCCCGGTGGGGGAGGGCACGAGCGACAGCGTCGCCTGCATGCTGGTTCCGACGAGCAGGATGTTCGCGATCGTGCCGATGCCGGGCTTCTGACGAAGCGGGATCCACAGCAGGAGCACGCCGAAGCCGATGAGGTTCGTCACCCAGCCGATGCCGATGCCGGTCTTCAGGGACACACCCTGTGCGAAGACGGTCCACGGGTCGACGCCGAGGCCCGCTTCGATCGTGAGCGCACAGCCCGCGCCGTAGAGGAGCAGGCCGATGAGAAGCTGAAGCACGCGCCGGGTCATGACATCAATCCAATCGCACGATTGGACCGGGACGTAGATGCCAATCTCGCTATAGTGGCTCCATGATGGACTCCCGCGTCTCGGCGCGCACCCTCGAATCGCTCCTCGGGCCCTGGCGCACGCGCGAGCCGGCCTACGAGGCGATCGCGGACAGCGTTCGCCTCCTCTGCCTCGACAACCGGATCGCGCCTCGCACCGCGCTGCCCGCCGAGCGCGAGTTGGCGGCCCGACTCGGGGTCAGCCGCACAACGGTGGCCGCCGCGTATCGCAGCCTCCGCGACAGCGGACACATCGAGAGCCACCGCGGGTCGGGAAGCGTCACCCTCCCGCTGGGAGGGGCCACCCCGGGCGGCTTCTCGACGGCAGACGGCGTGATCGACCTCCAGCAGGCGAGCCCATCCGCCTGGCCGGGACTCGCGGGAGCGTACGCCGACGCGGCGACGAGCGTGTCATCCCTCGTCTCGCGCACCGGGTACGACGTCATCGGCCGTCTGGGACTGAGGGAGGCGATCGCCGCCCACTACGCGTCGCGGGGATTGCCGACGGCCGCTTCTCAGATCATGGTCACCAACGGCGCTCAGAGCGCCATCGCCCTCGTGGCTGCGCTGTTCGTCGCCAGGGCGGACCGGGTGGTCATCGAGACGCCGACATATCCGCACGCGGCGGAGGCCTTCCGGCGTCGCGGTGCGCGGCTCGTCGGCGTGCCCGTCGTCAGCGGCCACGGCTGGGACCTCGAGCGGGCCGACCACGCGTTCCGGCGGGCCGTGCCCAGTGCCGCGTACCTGATGCCGGATTTCCAGAACCCGACCGGCTCCACCATGACGAACGCCGAGCGTCTCGCCTTCGCGGAGGCGGCGCGCCAGGCGGGGGCGACCCTGATCATCGACGAGACGACGGCCGAGCTCGACATCGACCGGCCGACGACCACGGTGCCGTTCGCGGCCATGGCCGCGACGGTCGGCGGAGTGGGCATGGTGACCATCGGCTCCCTCGGAAAGACCGTATGGGGAGGGCTGCGCGTGGGCTGGATCCGCGCCGAAGTGGACACCATCCGGCGCCTCGTCGCGGCGCGCACCGCGTACGACCTGGGGACGGCGGAATTCGAGCAGGCCGTCGCGGAGCATCTCTTCGGGCAGATGCCGGAGATCCTCGCACAGCGTTCGGGACTGCTTCGCGAGGGGCGTGACGCGGCGGTCGCCGAGCTCAGGCGGCGCCTCCCCGAGTGGGACGTCCCCGATGTGCACGGAGGAGTGTCGCTGTGGATCGGACTCGGCGAGCCCCTGAGTTCGAGCCTGGTCCTGAGCGCCCGCCGACAGGGACTCCTGCTCTCGGCCGGACCGCGCTTCTCGGTCGATGGAGGCCACGAGCGCCACTTGCGCATCCCCTTCACGGTCTCCCGCCGGACGATGGAGCGCGCGGTCGAGACGCTCGCCGACGCCTGGGGGGATGTCGCCGCGGGCGTCGTGTTCGAGGGGTCCGACGCGCTCTCGGCCGTCATCTGATTCATCCCGCGTAGCGGAGGCAGGCGATGGCGTCCTCCGCCGCCCAGAACTCCCCGAGTTCGCGGAACCGCATGGTCGGTGCGTGATACCGCTTGGCTCGGAACCGGACTCCGCGCGGGTCGTCCACGCTCTCCAGGTGTCCGATCACACGCCCGGCGGGGCTGATCACCCGCCACAGGTCGTTGCCGGCGCGCTGGATCCGTTCCCGGGTCCCCGCGGGCGTGAGCGCGATCTCGGTCGTCCCTCGCTCCGCCTGCAGCGGGTAGGTCACGCTCGTCGTCTGTCCCTCCATGGCGTCCTCCGTCTCGTGATCGAACATATCTACGACCACCGACATCGATGCGAGCGGCAAGTACCGGCTCATCAGGGAATCCCCTCCTGCACAGGCCGCTATCGAGCTCGCACTGCACACAGACGGCGGTCACACGCCGCCGTCACACCCCGTGGGCGCCACGCTGGTGCGAATTCGAGAGACGACGGAGCACGCCGGCTCGCGGACACGCGGGGAAGGCCTCCGCGAGAAAGGGATCGCACATGAGCGACATGATCACCATCACCGGGAACATCGCCACGCCACCGGAGCGCAGAGTCACGCCGGCGGGAGTCGTCATCACCAGCTTCCGCGTGGCGAGCAGCCAGCGGCGATACGACCGCACGAGCGGCGGATGGATCGACGGGGAGACGAACTGGTACTCCGTGTCGACGTTCCGGGGGCTCGCCGAGCACGCGTACGAATCGCTGCATCGGGGCGAGCGGATCATCGCGACGGGCAAGCTGCGGCTTCGCGAGTGGGACAACGGCGCGAAGAAGGGGTTCGCGGCCGAGATCGACGCCGACGCGGTGGGCCACGACTTGCTGTGGGGCACGACGCGCTTCCGCAAGGACGAGGCGAATCAGCCTCCCGCCGACCCGGCGGAGGCGGATGCGCTGCAGGACGCGAACCCGGGCGATGCGGCCGGCTGGGGCGCGCCGGCGGAGACGGCGTCGGCGGACTGGGCGTCGGTGAGTCCGAGCGGTGAGGAGGTCGATGCCGCAGCGGCGCCGTTCTGACACGGAAGCCCCGAGCCTCCTCGCTCCATCCGCCACGCGGGCCGCTGCTCGGGCTCCCGGCGGTCGCGCGGGGTGGCGGCCATAGACTCGGTCCGTGACCCGCCACCCCGATCGACGCCCGGGCGCCGTCGTGGCGGCCGCCCTCGCGCTCTCGCTCGCGCTGGTCCTCGCCGGGTGCACCGGCGATTCCCCGGCGGAGCCGGTGCCCTCATCGACCAGCGCCGGTCCGGGATCGGCCGGGCCGGACGCCTCCCCGTCCTCCGCGGCTCCCGGGGATGAGCCGTCGGCGGCTCCGCCGGTCGCGCTTCTGCCGGACGGGTCGGCGGCAGAGAACCTGCCCTATTTCGCGGGGCTCACGAATCAGGTCTGGTCGAGTGAGAGCCGCGGCGAGGGCCGGGCCTACATCGACGCCCTGGTCGCCGGCGGGTTCGACAAGGCGGCCATGCAGGTCACCCGTGACGAGTCCACCGTGGGCAACCCCGCGGAGAGCATCCAGTTCTCGGTGCTGTGGAAGGGCGAGTGCCTGATCGGGCAGGTCGGCCCCGCGACGGGCGACCCCGTGGCGGTCGTCGCCCGCCCCCTGGAGGGGGGCGGGTGCCTGGTCGGGAACACCCGGCCAATAGACTGGTGACGTTATGGCTGAATACATCTACTCGATGGTGCGCGCCCGCAAAGCGGTCGGCGACAAGGTAATCCTCGACGACGTCACGATGGCGTTCCTCCCCGGCGCGAAGATCGGCGTCGTCGGCCCCAACGGGGCCGGAAAATCCACGATCCTCAAGATCATGGCCGGGCTCGACACCCCGAGCAACGGCGAAGCGAAGCTCTCACCGGGCTACAGCGTCGGCATCCTGATGCAGGAGCCGGTGCTTGACGAGCACCTCACGGTCCTCGAGAACGTGCAGCAGGGCGTCGGCCCGATCATGGGCAAAATCACCCGCTTCAATGAGATCTCGGCCCTGATGGCCGACCCCGACGCCGACTTCGACGCGCTGCTCGCGGAGATGGGCACGCTCCAGGAGGACATCGACGCCGCCGATGCGTGGGACCTCGACTCTCAGCTCGAGCAGGCGATGGATGCCCTGCGGACCCCACCGCCCGAGGCCGTCGTGTCGAACCTCTCGGGTGGTGAGAAGCGCCGCGTCGCGCTCTGCAAGCTGCTGCTGCAGAAGCCCGACCTGCTGCTGCTCGATGAGCCCACGAACCACCTCGACGCCGAGAGCGTGCTCTGGCTCGAGCAGCACCTCGCGAAGTACCCCGGCGCCGTGCTGGCGGTGACGCACGACCGGTACTTCCTCGACCACGTCGCGGAGTGGATCTGCGAGGTCGACCGCGGCCGCCTGTACCCCTACGAGGGCAACTACTCGACGTACCTCGAGAAGAAGCAGGAGCGCCTGCAGGTGCAGGGGAAGAAGGATGCGAAGCTCGCGAAGCGTCTCGCCAGCGAACTCGAGTGGGTGCGCAGCAACGCCAAGGGCCGCCAGACCAAGTCGAAGTCCCGTCTCGCGCGCTACGAGGAGATGGCGGCCGAGGCCGACCGCACCCGCAAACTCGACTTCGACGAGATCGTCATCCCGCCCGGCCCGCGACTCGGCCAGCTCGTGCTCGAGGCCAAGAAGCTCAAGAAGGGCTTCGGCGACCGCATCCTCATCGACAACCTGACGTTCACGCTGCCCCGCAACGGCATCGTGGGCATCATCGGCCCGAACGGCGTGGGAAAGACGACGCTCTTCAAGACGATCGTCGG
>DASUQB010000255.1:0-13029 GCA_036280835.1 Microbacterium sp.
GTGGTGCACCCGGCGGCCCTCCAGCAGCTGGCGGCTCTGGGGTGTGTCGAACGTCACCCAGAGGCTGTCCGGGTGGGCCCCCATCCGCGCCTCGAGGCGAACCAGCTCGGAGAGATGCCCCCCGGTCGAGCAGATCAGCAGCGCCTTGCCGCCCGCGCCGGGGATGTCCGCGTGTGCCATGTGATCGTTCCTCGCGTCGTGCGCGAGGGGGAGTACCCGCTCGCACCTACGTGGAGCCGACACGCCGTTGGCGACTGCCCATCAACCGTCAGAGTAGCCACCGGATGTGTCGGGAAAGGGCGGAAAGGGCAGGGGTTAACCGCCCCGTAACGACTCTTCACGCCGCGTTCACACGGCCGCCGTAGTGTCGGTCGTGTGATCCCGATGGCGTGATCCGTGCGTATCTACAGCGTGGGGGGAACACACATGACGGTGAGCGACGGACTCGAGAGCACGACGACCGGCGATGGTGCGAAGGGCAAGGGACGCGTGTCCCGTCGCGGGTTCATGACGATCGCGGCGGGCGGCGTCGGCGGCCTGCTGGTCGCCTCGTCGGCGGGACCGGCCTGGGGTGCCCTGCCCTCGCCGACCCCGAAGCTGCCCGGTGAGTACTTCCGGAAGGCGAACCAGATCACCGAGGGCGGCGGAACCCTCTTCGACAACATCTGCGTGCGCATCAACGGCGACGTGGCGCGCATCTACGTCCCCCAGACGGTGAAGCCCTACTCCGGCACCCCCGTGCCGGTCGTGTGGTTCTTCCACGGCTCGGGCAGCGATCACAATGCGCTCGACGGCGGCTTCAAGTCGAGCTCGCAGGCCGTCGTGGACCGGGGCGCCATCGCGATCTGCCAGACGGCGGGCGGAACGCTGTACTCCAACCCGACGGCCGTCGCGCTGCAGCAGGCCGGCTACGCCTACATGTCGGGTCTCTTCACGATCTCCAGCAGCACGCTCCGCTCCACCTCGGGCGGCGGAGCCCTCTGCACCGAGACCTACGCCAAGCGGCTCATCCCGAACATCGCCGGCATGTACAACGTCAACTCGACCTACGACCTGCGCGCGCACTACGACCAGGGCGGCGGCAGCCAGGCATCCATCGTCGCCGCCTTCGGGGACGACCTCGCGGCCATCGACGCCGCCAACCCGGCGCGGCACCCCGGGGCGTCGTGGACGCAGACGAAGATGCGCATCGTCGTGTCGCAGCCGGACGAGAGCGATGTGATCGTGCCGCCCCGGCAGCACGGCCTCGCGCTGCTCGCGCTCGCCACGCCCTTCGCCGCCGAGGCCTCGCTGCGCACCCACGCCAACGGGCACAGCACGCCGGGTTTCGCCACCGTCGACTTCCTCACGGCGATGGACCGCTGGAATGCCTTCGGCTCCACCCCGCCGGCGGACACGCAGAAGCCCGTCGCGAGCTTCGTCGCCCCGGTCTCCGGCGCCACCGTCTCGGGCACCACCACCGTGATCATCAATGCCAGCGACAACGTGGGGGTCGCCGACGTGGGCATCTACGTCGGCACGCGCCGCATGGGGACCGCGACCTTCACCGGAACGGACTACCGGCTGACCTTCAACACGAAGACATCGGTGACCCCGAACGGCACCTACGTGGCGACGGCGCGAGCGACGGATGCCGCGGGCAACGTGGGCGTCAGCGCCCCGATCACGGTGACCGTGAAGAACTGACTGCCAGACCGGCGGGGGAGGGCCGGGAGTCGACCCGTGCCTCACTCCGCCGGGCGGGAGAGATGGCGCTCGATGACCCCGGCCTACGACAGGGCGGTGTCGATTCCGCTCGCCGACGGGATGCCGGGCGCGCTGGCGACGTAGGCGAGAAGCGTCCCGACCTTCGCCGCGCTCGACGCCGCGAAGTAGGTGACGTCGAGCTCGTACTCGTCGGCGACCGCGTAGAACTCCTCGAAGAGCTCGTTCCACGCCGCGCCGGAGGCCTCGGTCTGCACGCCTCCCGGGCCGCCCGATGGCCAGCCCACCTCGCCGACGGAGCACCGCACGGCCCACTCCCTGCACCACTGCGCGAAGGTGCGCAGCCGGTCGAGCACGCGTGTGTGGTCGGTGGCGGGATCGAAGGCGTCGCCGACCTCGTTGTCGTAGAAGTGCTCCGAGTACATGACCTTGCCGAGCGGATCATCCACCCAGGGACCCTCCGGCGCGATCGCCGCGAGCCGTCCGCGCTCGTCGCTGAGGATTCCCTCCACCCACACGGTGTGCTCGTCGCCGGTGGAGCGGATGGCGTCGACCGCCACCTGCGCGTAGCGCTTGTAGACGTCGGCGCCGACCGACCACCGCGGCTCGTTGAAGATGTCGAAGGCCGCGACCCGCTCGTCGCCGCGGAATCGCTCGGCGAGGGTCGCCCACAGCGTGGTCACATGCGCCTCGGTGATGCCCGCGCCGCAGCGCAGGCTTCCTTCGACGAACGCGCCCGCGCCCCACGGGTAGGTGCATCCGTTGTGCAGGTCGATGACCGTGCGGATGCCGGCGACCGCGGCCCGGCGCACCTGCTCGTCGACGACCTCGAGGTACGCCTCGCTCACGGGAGCCTCGAGCCCGTCGGCCGCGGTGCCACCGCGCGGGATCTCCTGCAGGCGCTGCCACGGCACCGCGAGGCGCACGATGGCGACCCCCCTCGACGCGAGGTAGTCGTAGCTCGCCTGCGATTCGCCGATCAGCGCGGGGTCGCCTCCGCGTCCGGCGAAGATGAGGCTGTAGACGTTGACGCCCCGCAGGTAGTCGTGGCCGTTCAGGTAGGTGCCGTCGCCGAAGCGGAGCTCCTCCGCATCCGGCCGCTCGCCGACGGTCGCGCCGCCGGAGGGGTCCTCCGCGTCGAGGGGCACCAGCGGCGCGTGCGCGGGCGCGCCGAGCACCACCGCGCCGGCGACCAGGAGCAGGGCCGCGGATGCGGCCACCGCCGCCACGACGCCCGCGCGGCCCGCGCGCATCCCTAACGCGCCGCCCGGGCGACGCGCGCGTAGTCGATCGTCCGCTCGAGCAGGGCGCCGCTGGAGTCCGCGCTGAACCGCTCGAGCCACGCGTCGATGTCGCGCACGTCGAGCCCTGCCGCGGCCTCCACCGCGTCGGCGATCGACGCAGGATCGTCATCGAGCGAGAGCTCGCCGGTGACGCCGGGGATGATGGCGTCGGCGACCCCGAGCGCGGTCGACACGGCGACGGAGGGGACTCCGCGTGCCGCCGCCTCGACGAGCACGTTGCCGAGCCCCTCGCGGTGCGAGGGGAGGATGACGACGGAGTTCTCGGCGAAGTGCTCGAACCAGTCCTCGACCCAGCCGTGGGGGGTGAAGGGCACATCGAGCCGCTCGGCCAGCGCTACGAGGTCCGCCTCGAGGGGGCCGCCGCCGAAGGAGACGACCTCGGTCGGTATGCCGCGCGCCCGCAGCGCGTGCGCCGTATGCAGGGCGAGGTGCGGGCTCTTCTGCTGCACGAGGCGACAGGCCAGGACCAGCTGGATGCCGGCCGCCGTGCCGGGCACCCGCGCGACGGGGGTTCGATCCGTCACCTTGGCGAGCGCCGGGTTGGGCACGACGAGGCTGCGGCTCGGCGGGACGTGGAACGCGGCGGCCATCTCCGCGCCCACCGGGTGCGAGGCCGAGGTCACGGCATCCGCCCGCCGGTACCAGCGCTTCGCGAGCCAGATCTTCAGGCGGTGCGACCGCGATGACCCGGGCAGGCCGAGGCTGATCAGGTTGTGCTCGGTCACCACCAGGGTGGGCGAGGCGACCGAGCGCCCTCGCGCCGCGATCGCGAGCAGGTTCGGATACGTCTGCAGGGCGACCACGGCGTCGTACCGCTCGCCGCGGAAGAGCCGGCGCAGCGCGCGGACCTTGCCGCCGTGCCCGTGTATCCGACCGAGCCGATGCACGGTGACGGCCGCGGGCACCAGGTCCGAGACCGGCTTGTCCGACACCATGAGCGCGCTGACCTCGTGGCCGGCCTCGACGAACCAGCGCATCCAGGCGATGCCGACGGCCTCGGCGCCGCCGCCGTGCAGCGAGGTCACCACGAAGGCGACCCGCTGCCGGGAGGGCGGGCGATCAGGGTGTGCAGAAGACATTCGTCAATCCCTCCGTTGCGCCGGTGATCCGGTTGTCGCAGCTGACCATGACGCCGCGATTGACGCCGTGCACCCAGACCCCGTAGCCGCTCGCGCCCACCACGCCGGTGTTGCCGACGAACGAGTTGCGGTACCCCCAGGCGTCCCAGGACATCGAGACGTAGCCGTCCTCGACCGCGCTCGAGCCGCTGTTGCCGGACACGATCCAGTCGTTGCCCGTGACCAGCACCCAGCCGATCGCGCGGGAGCCCGCGCGGTAGCCCTGGATGGTGTTCCCCTCGATCAGGCCGTCACTCGTGCCCTCCTTGGCCTCGATGGGTTCGGCGCCGGCGTCGATGACCGTGTTGTAGATGATCGTGTTGCGGTCCGAGCGATCGGGGTAACCCGAGGTCACCTCGGCCCACCTGCGCTGGGACGTGCCGATGTAGATGCCCTCGCCGAAGGCGACGTCCGCGGTGCCGGTGCGGGCGACGGTGTTGTGCAGCACGGCGCTGTCGGTCGTGTGGCCGTAGAGGTGGATGCCCTCGTACCCGACGTCCTTGACCACGAGGTCGGCGACCGTGACGAAGCTGCTCTGCTTGACCATCACCCCCTGCAGCGCGTCGCGCACGGTGAACCCGGCGACCCGGACGTTGCTGGCGCCGGTGATGCGCAGCGCCGTTCCCGATGTGACCGACGTCCCCACCACGACGGCGGTGCGCGGGCCGCAGATCCAGATGGGCTGCGCCGCGGTGCCGGAGGCCGTCAGCTGGAACCCGCCGCGGTACGTGCCCGGAGCGAGGGATATCACGGAGCCCGGCTTCGCGGCCGCCAGGGCAGTGGTCAGCTGGGTGGCGGTCGCGACCGTCGTGGTTGCCGCGGGGCACGCGTCGTAGCGGTAGGCCGCCGTCGACTTCGCCGCGGCCGGGCGGTTCTCGCCGACGACGAAGGAGTCGAGGTGCGTGATCTTGCCGGAGGAGGCGGCGTTGGCCCGGCCCGTGGCGCGGATGCTGATGGTGTGCGTGCCGCTGGAAAGGTCGTGCGCGCTGAAGCCGAGCACGCCGTACTTCGAGGCGCCGGCGTAGTTGTCGACGGTGGCGACCCGGACGCCGTCGAGATAGACGTCCACGACGCCGCCGGAGGGCGACTTCCACGTGTACCAGGTGATGTTCGGGCCGGTGAAGCTCAGGGTGGCTGTGGCGGTGCCCGACGCCGAGTACCGGATGGCCCCTCCGCTGGAGGCGGAGGAGGCCAGCGAGCTCCACGACGAGGAGTACGCGATCGCGGTGGAGGTCTCCTGATAGGTGCCGGCCCCGACGACGGTCGCGGCGCGCGCGGCGGGTGCCGCCCCCACGAGCCCGGCCAGGATCAGCGCGGCGGCGAGCAGGACGGTGACGGCGGGTCGGGAGAGTGCGGTCGGGTGGATGCGTGGTGCGGTCGAGCGGGTCATCGGCAGGGTTCCTTCGGTGCTGCCCGCGCCGCGTTGCCCCCACACTGCGACGACGAGCCGGCGGCGTCCGCCCCCAGAGCATTCCGGAGAATGCAGTCGAACCTGTCTTGAGCCCCATGCTAGGGGGCGAGGCCCGTCGTCCCGGGGCGATTCCGGCCAGGATTCACCAGATCGTCTCGGTTGCGAAACACTCGCGATCACCGCTCCGCCACTTTCAGCAGCGCCCGGTGCGCGCGCACCGACGCCTTCGCCGTGGCCGCCAGCGCGAAGCGCCGGGCGTCGCGGCGGCGCGCGAAGAGCCACACGTCCGAGACCCCGAGCGCGCGCCGCCGGGCGCGCAGGTGAGAGGCGCGCTCGGCGGGCTCGTATGCGGCGAGCAGTGCGTCCTTGATGCCGGAGAGCTGGATGTAGCGGGCGCGGAAGTACCGGTAGTCCTCGGATGCCGCGAGGCCGAGGCGCTCCGCATCCGCCCGCACCGCCGCATCGATGATGGCGAGCGATTCGGCGCGCTTGGACGTCGAGGTGATGATCGAACCGGAGCGCAGGCGGTACTCGTAGACGGTGGCCGGGGCGAATGCGACCCGCCCGGCGTGCGACAGCGCGTCGGCCACCATGACCAGGTCGGACTGCACCCGGGCCGGGGCGAAGGACGCCTGCCGCATCACGGACCGCCGGAAGAGCTTGTTCCAGAGGTGCCCCGTGAGCTCACCGCGGAGCAGCATCCGGAACGCCTCGTGGCCGGAGACCGGCTCGGAGCGGGGCGCGGGAAGCGCCCGCCGCGCGCCGTCCTGGTAGACGAACTCGGCTCCGGCGACGGCGACGTCGGCGCCCGTGTCCTGGGCGAGGCGCACCAGCGTGTGCAGGGCGTCGTCCGGCCACGCGTCGTCGGCGTCGACGAACCAGAGGTATTCGCCGGTCGCCTCGGCCACCGCCCGCTGACGGGCGCGCGCGACGCCGCCGTTCTGCGGCAGCACGACGGCGCGCACCCGCTCGAAGCGCCGCTCGAGGTCGCGGGCGACATCCGCCGTCCCGTCCCCCGAGCCGTCCTCCACGATCACCACCTCGAAGTCGGCGAAGTCCTGGCGCGCCAGCCGGGCGACCGTCTCGGGCAGGTGGGCCGCGGCCCGATACGCCGGAATCACCACGGAGACCAGCGGCGCGCTCATGACGCGTAGACCTTCGCCCCTGCGTTGTCGCGGTTGCCGTGCACGCGCGTGCCGTGCACGCGCTCCCTGAGTGTCTCGGTCAGGGCGTCCAGCCGCGTGCGGGCGGTCGAGACGGCCGCCATGATGGCCGGGCGCCGGTCGAGGGCATCGCGGATGACGGCCAGGGCCGCGTCGCGGTCGGCGAGGTCCCGCGGCACGCTGGTGCGGGGGATGTCGGCCCCCTCCAGGGTGCGGGTGACCTTGTCCATCGGGCCGGTGTTCAGCGCGATCGGCACGGCGCCCTCGGTGGCGGCGATCACCACGGCGTGCAGCCGGTCGCTGAGCACGATCGCGCTGTCGCGGTAGACGGCGCGCAGCCGCTCCTCCTGGCGGGCGTGGTTGTCGTCGAGCCAGGCCACGGCCTCGCAGCCGAGCCGCTCCGCCAGCTCGATCGCCAGGGGGCCGTCGCGCTCGATCTGCGCCACGACGACCGGCTCGAGCCCCAGCTCGCCGGCGATGAAGCGGACGGTGTCGACCCACTCGTCGGACGGCTTGTCGCGCGCCGCGTGGCTGAGGCCCTGGCGGAAGGCGATGGCCAGCCGCGGCCGCGGCCGCTCGTCATCGAAGAGAAGCTCGTCGGGGGATCCGAGCGCGAAGGCCCAGTCGGGGGTCACCGTGCCGAGGCCCATGATGCCGCGGCTGCGCGCGTCGCGCCACGACACCATGTGGCAGAGCCGCAGCACCGCCGCGATCGGATGCCGCCAGGCCGTCTGCTCCCGCACCCCCACGCCGAGCTGCACCGCCACGCCGCCCCGCACCCGGTTGACGGCCAGCAGCGGGGCGAGCTTCAGGTATCTCTTGGCGAACGCCGCCTGCACCTCGGTCTCGCCGGTGTCGAAGGCGTAGACGCCGCCGCCCGTGAGGAGCTGCTTCGAGACCGCACCGCGCCACTCCTTCGCGTCGCGCACCGGCACGTCGTCCGGATGCAGGCCGAGCCCGCTGATGTAGTCCTCGGACTTGTCGCCGACGTACACGCGCAGCGGCGCGATCGTGCGGAGGTGGTCGAGGAAGCCGCGCCGCAGCACGGTGTCGCCGACGTTGTCGTACTGGCCTACGGCCGATGCGAGGATCCTCATGTCGTTCTGCTCCTTGCGATTGCCTTGTGGAGGGATGCCGTGAGCAGGCGGCCGCTCTCGTCCGTCGAGAACCGCCGCGCCCAGCCGGTGACGTGTCGCATGGTGGAGCCCCGCGCCCGCAGCACCGCCTCCGCGAGGGCTTCGGGGGTGCCGGCGAACGCGAGCTCGCCGGTGATCGTGGGAACGAGGGCATCGGCGACCCCGTACGCGTTCGACACGGCGACGCTCGGGATGCCGCCGAGGGCCGCCTCGACGAGCACGTTGCCGAATCCCTCGCGGTAGGACGGCAGCACCACGACCGAGCCGGGCGGCGTCTCGGACACCCAGTCCTCGGCCCAGCCGGGGATCGTCAGCGGAACGCCGGCGGCGCGGGCCACCGCCTCCAGCCGGCCGCGTCCCGGGCCCTGGGCGAAGCACAGCAGGCGCGCGTCGATGCCCCCGGCGCGCAGCAGGGCCACCGCCGAGACGGCGAGCTCGACGCGCTTCTGGGGAACGAGCCGGAGCGGCAGCACGAGGTGGAGGGGCCGATCGATCGGGACCGGGGTCGCGCCGCGACCCGGCGCGGCAGCCGCGCCGGCGACCACTCGCTGCTCGGAGGACCGTCCGGACGGGTTCGGCACGACGACGACCTGGCCGGCCCGCATGCCGAACGCGCCGATGAGCTGCGCGGCCACGGGATGCGAGACGGCGATCGCGAGGTCGGCGCGGCTGTACAGGCGCTTGGCGAGCCACATCTTCGAGCGGTCGCCGAAGCGCACCGGCTCGTTCTCGCGCGTCGTGATGTTGCGCTCGCTGATGACCAGCGCCGGCCCGCTCCGGCCGCGGCCGGACAGCGCCGCGATCGCGACGAGGTTCGGATAGCTCTGCAGCGCGAGCACCGCGTCGGCGGGCTCCCGCGCGAGCTCGGCGCGCAGTGAGCGGGCGACGCCGAGGTGGGTGCGCCCCTTCAGGGTGCGCACGCGCGCTCCCCCCTCGAGGATCCGGGCGGGGGCCGGGGACGTGGTCAGCACGCGCACGTCGCTGCCGTGCTCGCTCAGCCAGATCGCCCAGCAGCGCGCGACGAACTCGGCGCCGCCACCCGAGAGGGACGTCGTCAGGATGATGATGCGCACGATGGCGGCTCCGCGCGGCGGAAGCTAGACCGCGGCCGGTCGCAGGTCCCGGTACATCGACGTCGACGTGTCGGCATCCGCTCCCGTCACGGCCGCATCCAGCACCACGACCCCGACGACCGAGACGTCGACGGCGGTCAGCGCGTCGACCGCGGCGGTGACCTCCGAGGAGGTGACGCGGCCGGCCGAGACGGCGATGACCGTCGAGTCGGCCGCCGTGGCGGCGAACAGGGTGTCGCTCAGCGGGATCGCCGGCGCGGCATCCACCAGCACCATGTCGAACTGCGATCGCAGCGACCTGAGGATCTCCTCGAACCCGCGCCCCGAGATCAGCTCGGCAGGACTGTCCGTGGTCGCACCGGAGGGGAGCACCGCGATGCCCTTGACGGTCTGCAGGGCCTGCGCGACGCTCGAGGTTCCCGTGAGGCACTCCACGAGTCCGGGGCCGGTGAGGCCGAGCGACGACGAGATCGTGCCCGATCGCAGGTTCGCGTCGACCACGACGGTGCGCACGCCGAACTCCTGCATCGCGAGAGCGAGGTTGGAGGTGAGCGCCGACGTCGAGTCGCGCGGCGTCGCGGAGGCGACCGCGACGATGCCGAGCTGCGCGCCCGGCGTGTGGCCGAGGGTCGCGGCGACGGTGCGGTACGCCTCGGCGACCGGGCTGAGCGGCTCGTCGAACACCGCGGTGACCGACGGGGCGCCGGAGGAGGCGGGCACGTTCCCGAGGCTCCGGATAGCGCCGTGGCGCCCCGCCGTGAGGCCCGAGGAGGTGTAGACGCGGCGGTCGCCGACCGCGGCGACGGCGATCCACACGACGCCGGCGGCCAGCCCGACGAACAGACCCAGCGCGATGTTCAGCAGCACGCTCGGCGACGACGGCTCGTCCGCCGGCATGGCCTGCTGCAGCGACTCGACGCGCACGGGCGCCACGCCGCCGGCGGACGGCGTCTCGAGCTCGAGCACGACGTCGGTGAAGGTGTCCACGACGGTGGTCGTCAGCGTGGCCGCATCCTCCGGATTGGCCGCCGACGCGGAGATGTGCATGACCGCGCTGTTCACCGGCACCGACACCGTGACGTCCCGCGCGAGCTCGTCGGTGGTCATGTCGAGGCCGAGCTCGGCGATGACGGCGTCGAGCACGCGCGGCGAGACCACGACCTCCTGGTAGGAGTACACCTTCTGGATCGCGAAGTTGTTGGCCTGCACGAGCTCGGCCGAGCCGGCGCCGGTCGGCGCGTCGAACGCGACGATGATCTGGCTGGTCGAGGAGTACTCGGGGGTCATCAGCAGTGTGCTGGCCGCGCCCGCGAGTCCTCCGGCGAGGGTGAGGGCGATCACCGCCCACCACCACTTCTTGATTGATCGGATCAGTGTCGTGGAGCTCATGTCATATCCGTTCGTCGGTGCCTGACGGTCAGTCGAGGTCTCGTCTCCCGGAATCACGACGCAACCAGACGGAACGCCACGCTCCGGTTGCGAGTGAACACGTCGACAGTATCCGGGCCATGTTGCGGGTGTGTTGCGGTCGATGAGCGTTGTGTGACGTCAAGATGAAGTGCTCGTGTCGAGGAACTCCACGATGGCGGCGCGCGTCTGATCGTTGAGCAGCTGCAGGCCGTGGCGCTCGCCGTCGACCACGATCAGCTCGTGCTCGACGCCGGACGCGCCGAGGGCGGCATCCAGAGCCTCCGCCTGCTCAACCGGGATGATCTCCTCGGAACCGTGCACGAGAAGGGTCGGCGGGAGCGCCGACGCCACCGTGAGGGGGGATGCCGCGACCGCGACGGCGCAGTCGTCCGCGCCGTCGCAGCCGAGGTAGGCGAGCACGACCTTCTCGAGGTCCGGCGCCGGGTTCCCGAGCTCGGCCGCGTCGGACGTGAGGTCGCCGGCGGCCGACAGCGTGACGACGGACGTCACCGGTTCGGTCAGCGAGGCGGCGGTGCTGAGTGCGATGATGCCGCCGGCGGAGCTGCCGAGGAGAGACACCTGCTCGCCCAGCTGGAACCGCTCGACCTGCGCGGGATCGCGCAGCCACTCCACGGCGCCGGCGACGTCGTCGACCTGCGCGGGATACGTGTCGGGGATGAGCCGGTAGTCCACGGAGAACGCGGCGAAGCCCGCACCCGCGAGCAGTTCGCAGACTCCGAGCATCGTCGAGCGGTCGCCGACCTCGAAGGCTCCGCCGTGGATCAGCACGAGAGCGGGGTGGGGGCCGCGCTCGCGAGGGAGGCAGGCGTCGAGCTGCAGCTCCTCGCCGTTTACCTCGCGGTAGGCGATGCCGCGTTCGACGTCGACGTTCGCGTCGGAGGTGCTCGGCGCGGGCGCCGGCGATGCGGCGCAGCCCGTCATCCCGAGCGCGGTCACCAGGAGCGCGGTCACCAGGAGCGCGGCGGCACCGTGCCGGCCGCGGGTCATCGGGTGCCCTTCCCGCGGCGCCGGGTGCCGATCGCCTGCCGATACACATCGCGGTGCCGCCGACCCACCTCGTCCCAGTCCCGGCCGTCGAGCCGCGGGCGGGAGGCGGGGTCGATCCTCGTCACGGCCTCCTGCGCGGCCGTCAGCACGGCATCCGTCAGCTCGCCGTCGTACTCGATGACCCAGCCCGGCCCGACCTCGGCCGCGAGGGCGGAGTTCGACGGCGTGCGCGGCACCAGGATCGGCCGGTCGAGGGAGAGGGCGACCAGCGCCGCGCCCGAGTTGTGCATCTCCGCGTACGGCAGCACGATCAGGGAGGCCCTGCTGATCTCGCGCACCAGCTCGTCGTCGTCCACGAAGGCGAGACGCGTCGACACATTCGCCGAGGGTGCCGCGAGCTCTGCGATCCGCTCCCGCAGCTCGGGCGTGGGGGAGCCGACGATGCGCAGGCGCTGCCCCGGCCGGTCCCGGGACGTGAACACGTCGATGAGCCGCTCGACCCCCTTGTACGGCCGGATGATGCCGAAGTAGAGCACGAGGCCGTCCTCGCGCGGCTCGCGCGGGTGCTGCGCGAAGCGATCGCGATAGTGCCCGTGCAGGATCGTGACGGCGCTCATCCACGGCTCGACCTCGGTCGTCGGGTTGAGCCGGATGAACGTGGTCGTGCGGCGGTCGAGCCTGTCGAGCAGGCGCCGCTCCGCCGGGCTGCCGACCTCGTGCGGGTGCAGGTTGTGGACGGTGCGGATGATCGGGATGCCGCGGAGCCTCGTGACCAGCAGTGTGGCCCGCATCGCCTGCCGCTTGCCGAGGCGAACGCGGCCGGTCCGCGCGCGCAGCAGGAACTCCGGCCAGTGCACGTGAAGCACGTCGTAGTCGCCCGCCAGCGCCCGCTTCCAGGAGAAGTACGACACCCGGACGTCCTCCGGCGCGCCCTCGGTCATCTGATCGACGAACTTGGTGGTGCCATCCGGCGGGGCGAGCGAGTGCAGCACCCGCACCTGGTCGGAGGCTGTTCCGGTGGCTGTCGTCATGCGTCGCATCCTTCCGCGAAGCCGAGGAGATCGGCGGGGTCGAGGGCGACGGCGTCGTCGGTGGTGAGGGGGTCGTCGGCGGTGAGGGTCGCCGTGGTCACGGCGTGCCCGGATGACTCCAGCGAGGCGACCAGGGTCGCCGAGTCCTGGACCAGCAGCGCGGGGGCCCCGGCGGGCGGTGCGGCCACGCGGTAGGCCGTCTCCGTCGGCAGGGTGTCCACGACGGCCAGCGGGGCCTCCTGGGTGCCGGGCACGCGCCCCCACGCATCCAGGATCTGGTCCTGCACGGCGGGGTCGGTCTCCACCTGGGAGACGAGGTCGACGACGGGAGCGGCGGAGTACCAGCACGGGATCGGAGCCGCGGGCCGGCGCGCCATCGCGGCGAGGCTCGTCGTGGCGCCCATCCCGTGCGACACGAAGAGCCGCGGGGTCGCGTCGGTGAGGCTGCTCGTCCATGCGAGCAGGGCCTGCAGGTCGGCGCTGGAGGACGGAGAGCCCCAGCTCGCGCCGTGGAAGTCGCTGGTGGCGACAGCCCATCCCGCATCGAGGAGGGCCAGGGCCCACGGGCTCGTCAGCGCGTTCGCGGGGACATCCGCGGAGCCGGGGAAGAACACCGCCACGCCGGAGACGTCGCCCCCCGGCAGCTCGAGGCGCACGTCCTGCTCATCGAT
>DASUQB010000256.1:0-2902 GCA_036280835.1 Microbacterium sp.
CCCGGCGGGCGCTGACCTCGGCACTCTCTGGGCTCCGGCCGGCAGCACCGCCTGTCAGACTGAGGGCATGCCCGACTCGCAGAACGCCCGCGTGGCCGTCTACCTCGACTTCGACAACATCGTCATCTCCTGGTACGACCGCGTCCACGGCCGCAACTCCTATGGGCGCGACCGCCAGCGCATCATCGAGACGCCCAACGACCCCGAGATCGCCGACCGGCTGGCGCGCGCGACGATCGACGTCGGCGCGATCATCGACTACGCGGCATCCTTCGGCACGCTCGTGCTCACCCGCGCATATGCCGACTGGTCCTCCCCCGTCAACGCCGTCTACCGCAGCCAGCTCGTGGCCAAGGCGGTCGACCTCGTCCAGCTCTTCCCCGCCGCCGCGTATGCCAAGAACGGCGCCGACATCCGCCTCGCCGTCGACACCGTCGAGGACATGTTCCGCCTCCCCGACCTCACCCACGTCGTGATCGTCGCCGGCGACTCCGACTACGTGCCGCTCGCCCAGCGCTGCAAGCGCCTCGGCCGGTACGTCGTGGGCATCGGGGTGGCCGGTTCGACCGCGAAGTCGCTGGCCGCCGCATGCGACGAGTTCGAGGCCTACGATTCGCTCCCGGGAGTGCCGCGCGTGCCGCGGGCGCCGGCCCGGGAGGCCGCCGCCAAGGCCGCGCCGAAGGAGTCCCCCGCCAAGGACTCCCCCGCCAAGGACTCGCCCGCCAAGGACTCCGCGCCCAAGGAGCCGACGACACGCGCACCGCGCTCGCGGTCGAAGGCCGGTTCCACCGCCGATGCCCCGGCGGAGGCGCCGACGGATGCCGTGTCCGAGGCCGCCTCATCCGACGCCACCGGCGAGCCCGCAGAAGCGGCGCCGCCCAAGCGCCGAGCGGGCGGCCGTCGGGCATCGACGAAGGCCGCAAGCCCGGATGCCGCGTCAGAGGCCGCCGCGGACGTCCCGGTTCCGGACACCGCTCCGACGCCCGATCCCGAGGCTCCTCCCGTGGCCCTCGCCCCGGCGGCGGTCGAGGCGTCGCTCATCGAGGCGCTCGGTCCGGCATCGCCGCCCAAGCGCACGAACCGCCGCGCGTCTTCCCAGACCGTCGCCGCGGTCACCGAGCAGGTGGAGCCGCCCGCGCCCGTCGAGGAGCCGGTGGAGGACCCGCAGGAGGTGGCCACTCGCCTGCTGGAGCGGGCCCTGCGGCTCGGCAACGACAAGGACGACACCGAGTGGCTGCACAGTTCGGCGGTCAAGGCGCACATGCGCCGGATGGACCCGTCCTTCAGCGAGAAGGCCCTCGGTTTCCGGTCCTTCTCCGACTTCCTCAAGGAGCGCGACGCGATCGCCGAGCTCGAGGAGACGGGCCACGTACTGCTCGTCCGGCTCCGCGAGTAGCGGCATCCGTCTCGGTTGGATCACGCTCCTTGAAACCTGAATCCCTTTTCAGGTAGTGTCGCGGGGCGGCACCACTGTGCCGCTCCGCGCTCTACAAGGAGGTAACAAGCGCATGGCTTCAGCCACATCCCCCGGGGGCGCGAGCACGACGCCCGACGTGAAGCAGTCGAGTCTTCGTCGCGTCGTCACGGCGTCCATGGCGGGCACGGTCGTCGAGTGGTACGAGTTCTTCCTCTACGCCACCGCCGCGACCCTGGTCTTCAACAAGATCATGTTCCCGCCGTCGGACGACCCGCTCACCCCGATCATCGCCGCGTTCGTCACGTACGCCGTCGGCTTCTTCGCCCGCCCGCTCGGCGGCATCGTCTTCGGCCACTTCGGCGACAAGTACGGCCGCAAGAAGCTCCTTCAGGTCGCGATCATCCTCGTGGGCGTCGCGACGTTCCTGATGGGATGCCTCCCGACCTATGCGCAGGTCGGCTTCCTCGCTCCGGCGCTGCTGGTCACCCTCCGCTTCGCACAGGGCTTCGCCGTCGGCGGCGAATGGGGCGGCGCCGTGCTGCTCGTGGCCGAGCACTCCCCCGACAAGTCGCGGGGGTTCTGGGCCTCGTTCCCCCAGGCCGCCGTCCCGATCGGCAACCTCCTCGCCACCGTCGTGCTGCTGGTCCTCAGCCGCACCCTGACGGAGGAGCAGTTCCTCGCATGGGGCTGGCGGGTCGGGTTCTGGCTGTCGGTGGTCATCGTCGCCGTCGGCTACTACATCCGCACCCGCGTGACCGATGCCCCGATCTTCCTCGAGGTGCAGAAGCAGGTCGAGGCGTCCGAGCACGTGCGCTACGGCGTCTGGGAGGTGCTGCGCCGCTACCCGCGCGGCGTCTTCACCGCCATGGGTCTGCGCTTCGCGGAGAACATCATGTACTACCTCGTCGTGACGTTCTCGATCACGTACCTGGTCGTCAATGAGGTGAACACGGCGGAGATCCTCGGATACATGGTGATCGCGCACATCGTGCACATGATCGTCATCCCGCTGATCGGCGGACTCGCGGACCGGATCGGCCGCAAGCCGGTCTACTTCATCGGCGCCGTGCTCGCCGGCACGTGGGGCTTCTTCGCGTTCCCGATGTTCGACACCAAGAGCCCGGTGGTGATCCTCCTCGCGATCTGCATCGGCCTCGTCATCCACGCGTTCATGTACGCGTCGCAGCCGGCCATCATGAGCGAGATGTTCCCGACGCGGATGCGGTACTCCGGCGTCTCGCTCGGCTACCAGGTGACGTCGATCGTCGCGGGTTCGCTCGCTCCGATCATCGCCGCCGCGCTGCTGCAGCGGTTCGGCACCTGGGTGCCCGTCGCGATCTACCTCGCGATCGCCGCCGCGATCACGCTGGTCGCGGTCATCTCCCTGCGCGAGACCAAGGGCTCGTCGCTGCACGAGCTCGACCGCATCGACGAGGAGCGCCTCAGCGAGGACCGCGCCGCGGCGAAGCGTCAGACGGTCAGCTC
>DASUQB010000257.1:0-7553 GCA_036280835.1 Microbacterium sp.
CCGTGGCTGTTCGGCCTCGACGCGTGGCGGTGGATGTTCCTCTCCGCGCTGGTTCCCGCGATCATCTACGGCGCTCTCGCGCTCACGATCCCGGAATCTCCGCGCTACCTGATCGCCCGGGGCGACATGACGCGCGCCAAAGAGGTGCTGACCCGGTACGTCGGCGGGAACGTGGAGAAGACGACGACCGACATCCTCAAGACCGTTCAGGGCAAGTCCGACAAGGTGCGCCTGTCGATCCTGCGCGGACCGAAGGGCGGACTGCTCCCCATCGTCTGGGTGGGCATCGGGCTGTCGGTGCTGCAGCAGTTCACCGGCATCAACGTGATCTTCTACTACTCGACCGTGCTCTGGCAGGCGGTGGGGTTCACCGAGCAGGACTCGCTGACGATCACCGTCATCACATCGGTGACGAACATCGTCACCACCATCGTGGCGATCGCCCTCGTCGACAAGGTCGGCCGCAAGCCCCTGCTGCTGGTCGGCGCGATCGGGCAGTTCCTGTGCCTCGCGACGCTCTGCGTGATCTTCGCCACCGCACCGCTCGTAGGCGGCGAGCCGCAGCTCGAGGGCGCAGCCGGGACGACGGCGCTGATCGCCGCCAACCTCTACGTGGTCTTCTTCGGGGCGTCGTGGGGCCCGGTGGTCTGGGTGCTGCTCGGCGAGATGTTCAGCAACCGCATCCGCGCCGTCGCCCTCTCGGTCGCCGCCGCCGCCCAGTGGGTCGCGAACTTCATCATCTCGACCACGTTCCCCTCGCTCGCCGCGGTGGGGCTGGGCCTCGCGTACGGGGTGTACACGTTCTTCGCCTTCGTCGCGATCTTCTTCGTGCTGAGGTTCGTGCGGGAGACGAAGGGCCGCACCCTCGAGTCGATGTCGGAGTAGTCCGGCTCAGTCTTCGAACGGCCCGTAGACCGCGAGGGTGTTGGCGGCGAGCTGCGCGCAGAACTCGTCGAGGTCGACGTCGAGCTCCCGCGCCATGAAGCGCACGGTGTGCGGGATGAGGTACGGAGCGTTCGGGCGGCCGCGCGTCGGCTCCGGCGTCAGGAACGGGGCATCCGTCTCGACGAGCACGCGATCGCGCGGCGTGACCTTGAGGGCGTCGCGCAGGTTCTGAGCGTTCTTGAACGTGACATTCCCCGCGAAGGACAGGTAGTAGCCGGCCTCGGCGCACGCGAGGCCCATGTCGGCATCGCCGCTGAAGCAGTGGAACACCGTGCGCTCCGGCGCGCCGACCCGCGCCAGCGTCTCGAGCACCGCGTCGTGGGCGTCGCGGTCGTGGATCTGCATCGCGAGCCCGTGCTTCTCGGCGAGGGCGATGTGCGCCTCGAACGCTTCGAACTGGGCGGGTACGCCCTCTTCGCCGGTGCGGAAGAAGTCGAGGCCGGTCTCGCCGATCGCGCGCACCCGCGGCTGCGCCGCGAGCTCGTCGATCACGGCGATCGCCTGGGCCAGCTCGCCCGCCGCGGCGTAGGCCGGCGCCTCGTTCGGATGGATCGCGACGGCCGCGAGCACGCGCGGGTGGGATGCCGCGGCATCCGCCGACCAGCGGGAGGATTCGATGTCGCCGCCCGCCTGCACCACGCCGAGCACCCCGACGGCGAGGGCGCGGTCCAGCTGCTCGGCGAGGGTGAGCGGCTCGTCGCCGTCCGCGATCTCGAGGTGCGCGTGGTTGTCGTAGACGGGCACGGCGAGCGCCTCGGGAGCGACCGGATACCGGAGCTCCCTGCGGCCCTCCTTCGAGCGCTCGCGCACGTAGGACGACGGGTCGGTCATGCCGTGGATTCGACGCGCGGGAACAGCGGCGCGAGCCCGTTGACACTCGTGCCCGGCGCCAGGACGCCCCACCCTCCGGCCTCGCGGAGCGGCTGGTCGTGCAGGCGTCCGAGCGCGTCGGCGGCGCCGAGGGCGATCCAGAGCTTCTCGGTCGAGACCGGCATCACCGGCGAGAGCAGCACGGCGAGCGCGCGCAGCCCCTCGGCGCACGTGTAGAGCACCGTCCCGAGGTGTTCGCGCTGTGCGTCGTCCTTCGCGAGCGCCCATGGCTCGTTCTCGGTGATGTACCCGTTGAGCGCGTCGACGATCGTCCAGATGCGCTCGATGGCGTCCTGGATCGCGAAGCGCTCCATCGCCGCGTCGGCGCCGGATGCGGCATCCGCGACGATCTTCTGGATCTCGAGATCGCGCGCGGTGTACTCCCCCGCGGGCGGCACGAGCCCGGAGAAGTACCGCTCGATCATCGCGACGGTGCGCGTCGCGAGGTTGCCGAAGCCGTTGGCGAGCTCGGCCTGATAGCGGGCGGCGAGGTCCTCCCACGAGAACGAGCCGTCCTGCCCGAACGCGATCGCCGAGAGGAAGTAGAAGCGGTAGGCGTCCGAGCCGAAGACGTCCGTGATCTCGGCCGGTGCGATGCCCGTGAGCTTGGACTTCGACATCTTCTCGCCGCCGACGAGCAGCCAGCCGTGGGCGAACACCGAGCGCGGCACCTCGAGGCCGGCGGCCATCAGCATGGCGGGCCAGATCACCGCGTGGAAGCGCAGGATGTCCTTGCCGACGACGTGCACCGCCGGCCACCGGCGGGCGAACTGCTCCGGGTCGGAGCCGTAGCCCACGGCCGTGGCGTAGTTCAGGAGCGCGTCGATCCAGACGTAGATGACGTGCGACTCGTCCCACGGCACGGTGATGCCCCAGTCGAAGGTCGAGCGCGAGATCGAGAGGTCCTTGAGGCCCTGGGAGACGAAGGAGACCACCTCGTTGCGGGCCGACTCGGGTCGCACGAAGTCCGGCTGGTCCTTGTAGAGCGCGAGCAGCCTGTCCTGGAACTCGCTGAGCTTGAAGAAGTAGTTCTTCTCCTGCAGCAGCTCGAGGGGCTTCGAGTGGATGGCGCACACCTTGAGGCCCTCGAAGGGTCCGGTGCCGTCGACGATCTCGCTCTCGGGCTTGAACTCCTCGCAGCCGACGCAGTAGAGCGCCTCGTATTCCCCTGCGTAGATGTAGCCGCGATCGTGGATCGCCTGCACGAAGGCGCGCACGCGCTCCTCGTGCCGCGGCTGCGTCGTGCGGATGAAGTCGTCGTTGGCGATGTCGAGGGTCTCCAGCAGCGGATGCCACGACTCGGCCACGAGACGGTCCACCCACTCCTGCGGGGTCGCGCCGTTGGCCGCGGCCGCCCGGATCATCTTCTGCCCGTGCTCGTCGGTGCCCGTCAGCATCCACGTGTCATCGCCGGCCTGGCGGTGCCAGCGCGCCAGCGTGTCGACGGCCACGGTGGTGTATCCGTGGCCGATGTGGGGGACGTCGCTCGGGTAGTAGATCGGCGTCGTGATGTAGAAGGATTCGCCGTTGGGCATACCTTCGAGTCTACGGTGGCCCGGGCGGCCCCCCTCCCCTATGACACCGTCACAGACGGCCTGCGCGAGAGGGCGGAGCTGCACCTTCCCGGGCCGCGCGAAGGTGCATCCGTGCCCTCTCGCGCAGTGGGTTGTCAGGGGGCCGGGGTGAGCGCGGCCTGGTAGAGGGCGCGACTGGGGTGGCCGGTGTGGCTCGCTACCTCGGTGGCGGCGTCCTTCATGCGGATGCCGGTGGCGACGAGGTCGCGCACCTGTGCGACGGCGTCCGGGAACTCGACCTGCACGGCGAGCGCTCCTTCGACGACGATGCAGATCTCGCCCTTGACGCCCGACTCGGCCCACGCGACGAGCTCCGACGCCGTGCCCCTGCGGACCTCCTCGTAGTACTTCGTGAGCTCCCGGCAGACGGCCACGCGGCGGTCGGAGCCGAGCGCGCCGGCCATGTCGGCGAGGGATGCCGCGAGCCGGGCGGGCGATTCGAAGAAGACCATCGTGCGGGGCTCGCGGGAGAGGGCGCGCAGGGCCGACCGGCGCTCGGAGGGCTTCCGCGGCAGGAAGCCCTCGAAGGTGAACCGGTCGGTCGGCAGGCCGGAGACGGCGAGCGCGGTGATCACGGCGCTCGGGCCGGGGATCACGCTCACCCTCACCCCCCGCGCCGCAGCGGCCGCGACGAGCCCGAAGCCCGGGTCGCTGACCGTCGGCATGCCCGCATCGCTCAGCACCACGACATCCGTCGTCTCGGCCAGCTCGGCGAGCTCGCCCGCCTTCTGCTTCTCGTTGTGGTCGTGCAGCGCGATCAGGCGCGGCCGGTTCACGACTCCGAGGCCTGCGAGCAGTCGCTGGGTCGTGCGGGTGTCCTCGGCGGCGATGACCTCCGCGGCCTCCAGCGCCGCGACCAGGCGGGGCGACGCATCCCCCAGGTTTCCGATGGGCGTCGCCGCGAGGATGATCACGGGCCCCAGTTTAGGCTTGACCCCGTGACGTCGACCGCCGAGCAGCAGGTGCCGGAGCCCCTGCTGCCGGAGGAGCGCGACACGGTGTGGGAGCGGTGGCGCGACGCCCTGATCGCGGATCCCCGCCGCCGGCGACACCTGCGGTGGATCGTGCCGGCCGTCCTCACCCTCCTCGCGGCGGTGCTGCGGCTGTGGAACCTCGCCCACCCGCACGCGCTCATCTTCGACGAGACGTACTACGTCAAGGACGCCTGGACGCTGCTCAACCTGGGCTACGAAGCGTCCTGGCCGGACGGCGCGAACGAGAGCTTCCTCGCGGGCGACGCGGACGTCTTCCGCACGGACGGCAGCTTCGTCGTGCACCCGCCCCTCGGCAAGTGGCTCATCGCCCTCGGCATGCTGGCCCTCGGGCCGGAATCGGGCTGGGGATGGCGCATCGCGACCGCGCTGATCGGCAGCGTCGCGGTGCTCGTGCTCTATCTCGTGGCGAAGCGCCTGACCGGATCGATGTTCTACGCCGCGATCGCGGCCTTCCTGATGGCGATCGACGGCCTGGCGATCGTGCTGAGCCGCGTCACGCTGCTCGACACGTCGCTGATGCTCCTGGTGCTCGTCGCGTTCTGGTTCGTGCTGATCGACCGCGAGCGCTCGCTCCCCCGCATCGCGGCGGCCCTCGGCGCGCACGCCGAAGACCGCGTCGTCCGCTGGGGTCCGGTGCTCTGGAACCGGCCGTGGGTGCTCGCCGCCGGCGTCGCGCTGGGAGCGGCGACCGCGGTGAAGTGGTCGGGGCTCTACGCGCTGGCAGGCCTCGGCGTCTATCTCGTCGTGACCGACGCGCTCGCGCGGCGGCGTGCGGGGATCGCCTACTGGCCCGCCGATGCGGTCCTCCGGCAGGGGCCGGTCTCGTTCCTTCTCCTCGTTCCCGTGTCCGTCGTCGTCTACCTCGTGTCATGGACCGGCTGGCTGGTGACGGCCGACGGGTACGACCGGGGCACGCATCCGAACGCCCTCGCCGCACTGTGGGAGTACCACCAGGCGATCTACAACTTCCACGTCGGGCTGACCACAGGGCACGCGTACGCCAGCCCGGCGTGGCAGTGGCCGCTGCTCGCGCGGCCGACGGCGATGTACTGGCACAGCGTGCCGGCCGGCGAGGACGGCTGCACCGCAGCGGGCAGCTGCGTGCAGGCGATCTCGAGCGTTCCGAATCCGCTGATCTGGTACGCCGCCGTCGCGGCGGTGCTCTTCCTCGCCTACCGCTTCGCGCGCACCCGCGAGTGGCGCTATGCCGCGGTGCTGACCGGCGTCGCGATCACCTACGTGCCATGGCTGCTCTATCCCGAGCGCACGATCTTCCAGTTCTATACGATCGCGATCCTGCCGTTCATGCTGCTGGCGCTGATGTTCGCGCTGCGCGAGCTCGCCGGGCGGCCGCACGCCCCGACGTACCGGCGCGCATCGGGCCAGGGCGTGGTGGTCGTCTTCCTCGCCATCGCGACTCTCGTGTCGGCGTTCTTCTACCCCGTCTGGACCGGAATGGAGGTGCCGTACGACTTCTGGCGCCTGCACAACTGGAGTCCGACCTGGGTCTGACCGGTGCCTGCATATCGGGCGCGGAGAGTCAAGGGGTGCGGGCGGATCCGGAAAGGAAGTCAAGCTAGCGATACGTAAACGCCAGCCACCTCGGAGGACTCATGGCCGCCATGACGGTCGATCGACTGCCCGGCACCCGCAGGATCCTGTGGGTGAAGGTGACCTCCGCCCTGACGGTCGGGAACATCGAGGGTTCGTACGTCGGATGCATCGACCGCGTGCGGAACGGATTCGTCCCGGTGAACGCGCACGGCGAGCCTCTCGGCCGGTTCGACACGATCGCTCAGGCCAAGGCCGCGCTCGCTTCCGAGCGCCGCCCGCAGCGGCGCGGCTCGCGGGACTCGTTCGATCGCGTCGCCTTCGCCGCGGCGACCGCCACCGGTGCCGCGACGATCCTGTTCGCCGCCACGCTCGGGGCCCTCGTCCTCTAGAGGGTCGTCGTCTCCGCCGGGGTCGCCGCTTTCGTCGCGCCCTCCGCCGGGTGCACCGAGTCCAGCGCCGCCTGCAGCCGCTCCAGGCACTCGATCACGACGCGCGACTCCTCCGGCGACATGTCGATGACGGCATCCAGCATCCGCGTGTGCATCTCGCCCAGCGTGCGACGCACGTCGACATCGGTCTCTGGAGTGGGCACCACCACGACGCTGCGCCGATCGCTCGGATGCGGCTCCCGGCGCACGTGGCCGCTCCTCACCAGGCGGTCCACCATCGCCGTCATGGATGCCGTGGAGACGCCGAGGTAGCGGGCGAGCTCATGCGGGGAGACGAGCCTCTCCTCACGATTCGCCTTCAGGAGGTACCGCAGGGCGAGCAGGTCGTTCTCCCCCATCCGCATCTCGGTGCGTGTGCGGCGGCGCATCGCCGACTCCGCGGCGCGGTAGAGCCGGAACGACTGCAGCAGGGCGACGGCCCGGCGGCGACGGGCGTCGTCGTCGTCGTCTCCGTACCAGTAGCCGCTGGACCGCTCCCCGTGCTCCACGTCACGAATCCTACGTCCCCCCTCGCGCCCGCCCCGTGGGGCGCGGCGATTCGGAGCGGAGCTAGGCGGTGACCCCCAGCTCTGCGGGGTCCGTGACGGGGAGGCGGCACGCGAACGATCGGCAGTCGTAGGCCGTCGCCGCTCCGCCGAGGGCGGACTTGGCCTCGAAGAGCGAGAAGCCCGCGTCCGCGAATGCCCGCGCCGCGCCGTCGCCGACGATGGCGGTGATGTCGGTGGGCAGGCGGCGCGCCGCGGCCACGAGGGGATCCGTGACGTCGTCCGTGGCCACCACGAGCTGGCGCGGCGCCGCGGCGAGCGAGCACGCGACCCGCAGCAGCGATCCGTGACCCATGGGCTGGGCGATGGATGCCGCGGCACCCTGGCGGACGAGCGTTTCGGCCAGCGCCCGGTAGGTCTCGCCGGCGCCGAGCAGCCACAGGGTGAACGCCGCCGACGCGAGCGCCGACCGCCCGGAAGGGTGCGTGCCGTCGTTCTCATCGGCCGGAGCGCGCAGGCCCTGGGCCGCGAGCACGGGGTCCCGCGACGCGTCGGCCGCCGCGGCATCCGCCCCCGCGAGCGGTGCGACGTCGTCGACGAGCTGCCGGGCCCGCACCGCGTAGGCCACCTCGCCGGTGGCCGCGGCGAGCGCCGCCAGGCCGTCGGCGAGCAGCGCGTAAT
>DASUQB010000258.1:0-12891 GCA_036280835.1 Microbacterium sp.
CGAGATCTTCGGGCCGGTGCTCTCCATCGTGCGTGTCGAGGGCTACGAGGACGGCCTCGGCATCATCAACGCCGGCCAGTACGGCAACGGCACCGCGATCTTCACGAACGACGGGGGCGCCGCGCGGCGCTTCCAGCGGGAGGTGCAGGTCGGGATGATCGGCATCAACGTGCCGATCCCGGTGCCGGTGGCTTACCACTCGTTCGGCGGATGGAAGGACTCGCTGTTCGGCGATGCCAAGGCGTACGGCGCCCACGGGTTCGACTTCTTCACGCAGGAGAAGGCCGTCACCTCGCGGTGGCTCGACCCCTCGCACGGCGGCCTCAACCTCGGCTTCCCGCAGCACGACTGAGTCGCGACGCGGCGATCGTTGCGCTCAGGCAGTGAGCGCGACGATCGCCGCGATCGCCGACGCGAGTGCGAGCGCCAGCGCCACTGCGATGAGCACCGCGTGCACCACCAGGAAGCGGGTCGGCCGGCCGGCGTCGTCCTTCGAGCGGGGATCCTTCGCCACGCGGCGGTAGAACGTCGGCCAGACGAGCACGTTGAAGACGGCATTGGCGAGCAGCAGGGCGGCGAGCAGCGGGATCACCTCTCGAGCCTAAGCTGGGCGGATGCGCGCCATCCTGGTCACCGAGTTCGGGGGACCCGAGGTCCTCATCGCCACCGAAGTGCCGGAGCCCGAGCCTCGAGAGGGGCAGCTGCTTCTCGCGGTCGACCGCGCCGGCGTCAACTACGCCGACACGCACCAGGCCGAGGACTCCTACCTCTCCCGCACCACGCTGCCCCTCATCCCCGGCGGCGAAGTGGTCGGCCGCACCGGCGACGGACGCCGCGTCGTGGCGCTGGTGGACAGCGGCGGCTACGCCGAGCGAGCGGTCATCGATCCGCGCAGCGCCTTCGACGTGCCCGACGGCGTGGATGACGTGACCGCCCTCGCCCTCATCGTCCAAGGTGCGACGGCATGGCTGCTGCTGCACCACACGGCCCGCGTGCAGCCGGGGGAGAGCGTCGTCGTGCACGCCGCCGCGGGCGGGGTGGGCAGCCTCGCGGTGCAGCTGGCGCGTGCGCTCGGTGCCGGCAGGGTCATCGCCACCGCGAGCACACCCGAGAAGCGCGACCTGGCGCTCTCGCTCGGCGCCGACGTCGCCATCGACCCCGAGGTCGAGGATCTGACCGTCGCCCTGCGCGCCGCGAACGGCGGCAGACGAGTGGACGCCGTGCTGGACATGACAGGAGGCGCGACCACGGACCGGAGCATCGCCGCCCTCGCTCCCTTCGGGCGGCTCGCGTTCTACGGCATGGCCAGCCGCGTCCAGCCGACGCCCGTCGCGCCCGCGAGCCTTCTCGCCCACTCCACGTCGGTGTCCGGAATGTGGCTGCCGCATGCGTTCACCGTGCCGGGCCTGATGCCGCGCGCGATGGCGGAGCTGTTCGACCTCGTGACGAGCGGCTCGCTGCGGGCCATCGCCGGCGGCGAGTACCCGCTGGCGGAAGCGCGCCGGGCGCACGAAGACCTGCGCGCCCGCCGCACCATGGGAAAGCTCGTGCTCGACCCGACCCGATGAGGGCGGGCTAGGCGTCCGCCGCGTCGTCCTCGGATCCGTCCCCCGCCCCCCGCTCCGGGGGCGTCACCTCCAACGGGATCGATGCGACTCCCGAGCCGGTGAGCAGTCCGAGGGCGTCGATGGGGCCATCGGCGGCGAGCCGGTCGGCGGGCGATCGCGTCTCGAGCGGCTCGGAGGGAAGGCCGGCCCACTCGGTGGGCTCCTCGGGGCGCGGGCTGAACAGACCCATGTTGCGATCCTTCCGGTGCGGTGAGGGTGCCCATGGTACGCCGACGCTCTGCCAGCATGGGGCGATGAAGGAGCTCGCGGGCTGGAACCGCACCGACGTGACGCACGACGGCGAGACGCGCGCGGTGTACCGCAGGGGAGCGGGGCCGGGGGTCATCGTCATCCATGAGATTCCCGGCATCCAGCCCGATCTGGTGCGGTTCGCCGACGAGATCGCGGCGCGTGGCTACACCGTGCTGCTTCCCCGGCTGTTCGGGACCCCGGGCGCCGGATTCTCGCCGGCCGACGTGGCCTCGACCGTGCGGCAGTTCTGCGTGCGGCGGGAGTTCTCCGTCTTCGCCCGCGGCAGGACCAGCCCGATCGCGGGGTGGCTGCGAGCCCTCGCCCGGGACCTGCACCGGGAGTGCGGGGCAGGCGGGGTCGGTGTGATCGGCATGTGCTTCACCGGCGGGTTCGCCCTCGCGATGATGGCCGGTGCCCCGGTCATCGCGCCCGTGCTCGCCGAGCCGTCGCTTCCGGCGGCCGTCGGCTTCCCGAAAGGCGCCGCCCTGCGTGGAGCGGATCTCGGACTCGATGCCGGAGATCTCGCGGCGGTCAAGGCGAGCGGCTGCGAGGTGCTCGGGCTGCGCTACCGCACCGACGCGGCGACGGGCACGCGGTTCGAGACGCTCCGCCGTGAGCTCGGCGATCGCTTCCTGGCCGTGGAGTTCGAGGGCACCGGCCACTCGGTGCTCACCCGCCACCGCCGTGAGTTCGGCGTCGACGAGGTGCTGGCGTTCCTCGACCGCGCCCTGCTGCCGACCGCCGTGCGCATCCCGCCGGTGCGGGACACCGCGCTCGAGCGGACCCTCGAGGCCCGGCTCCCGGCCGGCTTCACGGCGCGCGTCACGCGCGAGCCCTTCCGGGTCGTGCTTCTCGTCGAGCGCGGCCTCACCGATGCGGGACGCAGACGCATCGAGGACATCACGCGCGATGAGACCGGACTGAGCCCCGAGATCGTGCGCCTCACGCCGCCGCGTCAGGACATGACGGCCGAGAGCACGGCATAGCCGACTTCGCGGCCCGTGATGGCGCTGTGGCCCGCGATGAACGCATCAGACTTCACGTTGTAGACCACCCCGCGGGAGAACGCGTACCGTCCCCCGACCGGCAGGAGGTCGCCTGACACGGCACCCGGGGTGCGCTGCGCCCCGTTGCTCCCCATCCCGCCGAACATGTCGCCCGCGTCTCCGAGGTCGACTCCGACATGCCCGGCCAACCGCGCCGCGATCGCGTAGGCCATGCCGACCGCCTTGTCATTGCGGGTGTGCGAGATGACGACGGGTCCGCCGATCTTGGCGGGCATGTCGGCGAACGCGCCGTTGCGGCCGGGCAGCACGCCGGGCTGGTCCCAGTCGTCGCGGTCGAAGTTGCGGGCCAGCCCGTAGTGGCTGTACGCGGCCTGCAGCAGTGTCACGGATGCCAGCGGCGCCTTGGTCGCCAGCGCCGCCGCCGTGACCGCACGGCCGCCGAAGGAGTGCCCGACGAGGTGCAGCTTCGCGTCGGGGGCCTCTGCGTGCACGCGCTCGAGCAGGGTGGCGATGCCCTTCTGCCCGACCACCCCCGCGCGGTCCTTCATCGTGTAGAAGGTCGTGATGTTCACGAGGTTCCGTGCGGCGTCGAAGAAGCCGCCGAGCGAGAATCCCGCACCGCCGCCGGACTCGGTGATCCCTCCGGTGCCGCCGACCGAGGCGGCGCCGCCCGTGGTCGTTCCCGATCCCCGGCGCCTCGGCGTGCCCTTGACGACGGAGAACACATCGTCCGGGTCGCCGGTCGCGAATCGCGTCGGCGGCGCGTCGCCGTCCTCGGTCGTGTCTTTGAGCACGCGCGCCGGCACGCTCTTGCGCAGCTGCGTCAGGAACTCGGCCCGCGCGGCCGGGTCGGCGTCGAGACGGGGGATGAGAGCGAGCAGGCGCCTGCGGATCGTGGGGCTCTCGATGCGCTGGGTCACGAGGTCGGCGAGGGCGTCGGCCGGTCCGCCGGCGGATGCCCCTGCCCCGTCGTTCTCGTCGGGTGCCCACTGGATGGAGGGCCAGATCACACCCACCACCACGAAGCGCCGGGACCTCGCGCCGCTGACCTCGCCGCGCACGGCGGCGATGGAGTCGATGAGCCTTTCATACAGATCGCGCGCCTGCCCGGGTGAGCTGTTCCAGCCGTGCGAGAGCACGATGACGTCGGTGGGGCGCTTGTCGCCCAGCAGCCGATCGAGCTCCGTGAGCTCGGCGGGGTCGGCGAACGCGCCCTTCTTGTCGATCGAGACGCTGGTGTAGGGAAGCTTCATGTCCTGCTCCTTCTCCGAATCGGCACCGCGAAGAACGGGCGCCCCTCACACGCTCTGGATCGCGCGCATGGCGTCGACGAGCCCGCGGCCCTGGAAGTGCCGGTCGCGGCCGAGGTCGGTCGCGGCATCCATCAGGATGCGCTTGACGTCGTCGGGGCGCCCGATGAACTCCCGATGTATGGAGAGAAAGCCCGCGGCGATCCCTGATACATGAGGGGCCGACATCGATGTCCCCGAGTCCTCGACATAGGTCGCCTTGCCGTTCAGGCCGCCCGCGCGTTCGAGCAGCTTGCCGGTGCCCGCACTCACAACGCGCTCTCCGGGCGCGACCAGATCGGGCTTGATCCGCCCGTCTCCGGTGGGGCCCTTCGACGAGAAGTACGAGACCCCGGTGACGTGCGGCTTGATGGATGTCGAGCCGACCGTGATGGCGCGGGCCGCGTTGCCCGGATCGTTGATCGTCATGCCGAACGCCATGGGGATGTCGTTGCCGTTCGTGCCCGAGGCGAAGCCGTAGCCGGTGTTGCCCGCCGAGACGACGACGATGACGCCCTGGCTGACGAGGCGGTCCACCTCGCGGCAGACGGGGCTGAGCCCGGTCGCGAACCATTCGGGATCGAAGGTGTATCCGAGCGACAGGTTCACGCCGTGCACGTTCATCTCGCGTCCGCCCCGGTTCAGGTCCTGGATGTACTCCAGCGCCGTGATGAGCGACTCGGTGTCGCCGACGCGGTCGTCATCGAGCACCTTGCACGAGACGATGCGCGTCTTCGGCGCCATGCCCTGGATGCGCTCGAGCCGCACATCCGACACGCCCGTCTTGCCGTCTTCCGTGCGATACCACGTGGCCGCGACGATCGGCTTGCGGGATGTCGCCACGCGGCCGCCCGCGATGATGCCCGCGACGTGCGTGCCGTGGCCGTTCGCGTCCTCGAGCGCGTCCTCGTGCACGCCCCCCGGCAGGAAATTGCGGTGCCACGTCTTCGGCAGCCCGAAGTTGTCGTGAGTCTGGAAATGCTCGTGACCGGCGTCCACACCGGAGTCGAGCACGGCCCACACGATGCCCTCGCCGGTGGCCTCGAACGAGCGCACCGCGGCATCCGCCTTCGTCGTCAGCGAGCTGCGGTGAATGGTCGCCTGCACCTCGAAGTTCGGCCAGATGCGGTGCACGTAGCGGCGCGGGGCGGATTTCGTCATCTGGCCCTGCGGGGAGCTGGCGTGCTCCTCGCCGCCGTCGAGCGCCACGAGCGAGCGGATCTCGTCGGCGGTGAGCGCCGCGAAGACGTACGAGCGCGTGCGACGGCGCGGGGCGTCGTTGGCCACCTTCGCGATCATCGCGAGCACGAAGTCCATGATGTCGTCGGTGCTCGTCGCCAGTTCCGCCCGCACCTCGATCAGCACGCCGATCCGGCGGCCGGCCGGCGACTGCGCCATCCGCTGCGCGAGTGGGCGCGTGATGACGGAATCGGGAACGAGCGACACCGTCTCAGGCATGCCGGGCAGCGAGAAGTCGCTCGGCGTGGCGGGTGGTGCCTCGGCGTCCTCGCCGGGCGCGGTGGGTGGCGCATAGCCGCGGCGCGGCCGCTGAGGGCTCGGCTCGGCGGGCGGTGTCGTGTCAGCGGTCTCGGGCGGTCTGCCGGGGAACTCCCGTGGCAGCGGCGCCTCCTGCTCGCCCTTGTCGGCCATTCCCCCTCGCTTCTCTCTCCCCGCGGTGAGAGTACCGCCGGGAGAGGGCGCGTGTCACGCGCCCGGCGTTCGGCCGCCCTGCGCCGCTGGGCTCAGCGAGGGCGAGCGGCCGTCGCGTCGTCCGGGCT
Source organism: Microbacterium sp. (assembly GCA_036280835.1). Classification (GTDB taxonomy): domain Bacteria; phylum Actinomycetota; class Actinomycetes; order Actinomycetales; family Microbacteriaceae; genus Microbacterium. The sequence goes on from DASUQB010000258.1 coordinate 5,934, forward strand.
GAAGGTGTCCGGGGAATCGGGGGAGAGCTCCGGGGCCGATTCCGACTCGGCGGCCGCCCTTCGGCGCTCACGTCGCGCCGACCCCGTCACGGCACCGCCGGCGGCCTTCGTCGCATCGCCGGCGGCCTTGCCCACGGTGCCCACCGCGGACAGCACGGCTCCGCCCACACGCCGCACGCCGCGCGTCGTGGCCCCGCCGACCGACGCCGCACCGGCGCGCGGCTCGAGTTCGACGGGCAGCTCCACCGGCGGGACGCCGAACGCCCGGTGGGAGGTGATGAGCACCCGCCGGCCCAGGATGTGGTTGCCGGCGCCGCCGACGGCGGCGCCGATGCCGAACGGCAGCGCCTTGCCGATCCACGACGCACCGCCCTTGACGGCGAACTGGCGGATGAACGACGACTTGAGTCGGTCCACCAGGGGTCCGACGGCCGCGCGAGGGATGGACTTCGTGACCAGTTCTCCCCAGTACCTGTCGCGACCGGCACCAGTGCCGCGCGCCTGCCCGGCGAGCTGGGCGACGAGATCTGTGCCCTCCTTGCCGAGCATGAGGGTCAGCACGAGGGCGCGGGCGCGATCGGGATCCTCCACGGCGATGCCGTGGACCTCGGACACCGACTGCGCGAACAGGGCGGTGGACTCGAGGAATCCGATGGTCTCCACGCCGGAGAGTGCGAGGGTCACACCGGTGCCGATTCCGGGCACGACGGCCGTGGCGCCCACGGCGGCGCCCCCGGTGGTGACGGCGGCGAGATAGCGGCGCTCGAGGATCCGCACGATGTCGGCGGTGGAGGCATCCGGATGCCGGCGGCGGATGCTGCGGATGTGCGCGAGCACCACGGGCCGCTGGATCGCGAGCACGCGGTCGAAGCCGCGGATCATCGTCGGATGCTCGGGCGAGCCCACGGGAGGAAGCCCTCCGACCCAAGGAGCGTCCTCGGGGAGGGAGTGGATCTTGTGCACCTTCTTGGCCATCACGCCGATCCTAGGCGGGCACGCTGGGCGGCCGCTGGGGCTTGACAGCGATGAGGGCTCGGCTGCGGCCGGCTCGGCCGCAGCGCACTCAGACGAAGAGGTTCGCGCGCTCGAGGTCTTCGGCGAAGTCGACCTCGACGGCGTAGAGGTCCGAGATGTCGAGTGGCTCGATGCGCACGCCGTCCTCGGCGATCGCGAGCTCAAGGCCGCGCTCGAAGTAGTCCTGGTCATCGACGCGGGAAAGCTGGCGGATGAATGCCTTCTTGTCGGCCCGCGAGATGTAGTTGATGCCGACGGCCTCGCCGATCCCGCCCTTGACGGTCTTCGACAGCTGGTCGATGTAGCCCTCGGCGGTCACGGTGTACTTGACCTCTTCGTCGCTGACCTTGGCCGTGTTCACCGATACGAACGACTGGTCGCGCTCGATGAGCTCGATCGCGCGGCCGAGCACGCGCGGGTCGAAGACCACGTCGCCGTTCATCCACAGCACGCCGCTGCGCCCGGTGGCGTTCAGCGCCCGCAGCAGGCTCTTCGACGTGTTGGTCTGGTCGTAGCGGTCGTTGTAGACGTAGTCGGCGTCGGGGAAGGCCTCGACGATGGTCTCGGCACGGTAGCCGACCACCGTGGTGATCTTCGCGTCGTCGCCGAACGCGGCGCGGATGTTGTCGTGCTGCTGACGCATGATGCTGCGTCCGTCGCTCAACTCCGTCAGCGGCTTGGGCAGGGCACGCCCGAGCCGCGAGCCCATGCCCGCGGCGAGGATGACTGTCTGAAGTGTCAAGATGTGCTCCTGGAGTGCCGTATTCATTATCGATTAATCGACGCGACACTCCCTTGTGCCTCCCTCAGGGTAGCGAAGCGGCCTGGGAAGTGGCACAATGCCTCACCTCCGTTGCCGTTTCGTGACACTTCGAAGCGGCAACGACTTGGTTAACGGAACGTCGCATTCGCGGGTTGGTTGATACGTTGGGTCGGTGACTGCACCCATGCCGGCACGTTCAGAGCCATTCGAAGACGACCCGGATCACCGGGTCGTCAGCAGTGGCGAGGGCGAGCAGGCCGGGGCCGTTCCCACCCCGGTGCCGCGCAAGACGCCGAAGCGCCGCCCCGCCAAGAAGCCACGCGCTCTGCGCGTCGCGGGGGAGCCGGACACCATCATCGCTCCGCGCCCCTCGAGCTCGGCGGATCCCGGACCGCCCCCGCCCCTTCCCGCGGACGTCCTCGCCACGAGAACGGGCGACCCTGCGGTCATCGTCCCGCCGAAACCGCCGCTTCCGGGTGTCTCCGCCGCCGTCGCGGCCGGCGCTCGAGCCGAGGCGGAGGCGCGCGTCCAGCCCCTGCCCGGGCCCGAGATCGCCGAGAACGAGCCAGCGCCCGAGCCGGAGGCGGTCGTGCCCGCAACGGTCGAGCCGATCGCCGCTCCGGACGTCGTCGCCGAACCCGACCTCGTCGGGGAGCCGGAGCCGGAGCCGGAGCAGGAACGCGAGTCCGAGCGAGCAGTCGATCCGCAGCCCGAGGCGCAGGCGCTGCCGGCGGCCGCTGTCGCAGCGCCCCCCGCCCCGCCCGAGCGCGAGGACGTCGCGGTCGTGTCCGAGCCCGCCGACCACGCCGCGGCCGAGGCGCTCGCGGTCGCGCTCACCGGCGTCCAGACCGAGGCCCCGCCCTTGTCGGGCGTGCCCGCCCTCGCCGTACGCGGCCTGACCAAGCGCTTCGGCGACACGATCGCCGTGGATGCCATCGACCTCACGGTGCCGGCAGGCACCTTCTACGGCGTCGTCGGGCCGAACGGCGCCGGCAAGACCACGACGCTGTCGATGGTCACCGGCCTGCTCCGCCCCGACCGCGGACACATCGAGGTGTGCGGCATCGATGCGGCCAGGGATCCCGTCGCCGCCAAGCGGATCATGGGCGTGCTTCCGGATCGCCTGCGCACCTTCGACCGGCTCACCGGTCGTCAGCTGCTCTACTACTACGGCATCCTGCGCGGGCTGCGCCCCGCGGTCGTCGAGTCACGCACGGCCGACCTCGCCCGCGCCTTCGACCTGACCGATGCGCTCGGCCGCGTGGTGTCCGACTACTCGGCGGGGATGACGAAGAAGGTCATGCTGGCCGGGGCGATGATCCATTCGCCGCGCCTGCTGGTGCTCGATGAGCCCTTCGAGGCCGTCGACCCCGTCTCGTCGGCGATCATCCTCGACATCCTGGGCACGTACGTCGCGCACGGGGGCACCGTCATCCTCTCGAGCCACGGCATGGAGCTCGTCGAACGGGTGTGCTCGCGTGTCGCCGTCATCGTCGCGGGCCAGGCCCTGGCAGAGGGCACGATCGCCGACGTGCGCGGCGAGCTGACGCTCGAGCAGCGCTTCGTCGAACTCGCCGGCGGGCTCAGCGACGTGGAGGGCCTCGAGTGGCTGCACACGTTCTCAGACTGAGGGCCGTTCTGCTGCTGGGTGCGCTGCGTGGGGATCCGACGCATGTCGCCCGGGTCGTGCTCGGGGTGGTGCTGCTCGCCGGAGCCACGGCGGCCGGCTGCTGGGCGCTGCTGAGCCTGACGGATGCGCCGGTGGACGTCGCTCAGACGGTGATCGTCTTCGGCGGCTCGGCCCTCACCCTCGGCTTCGCGCTCGCGCCCCTCGTCGCCGGGGCGAGTGATCCGCTGGACCCCCGCCGATTCGCGGTCTTCGGACTGCGGCCCTCGTCGCTGGCCGGCGTCCTGCTCGTCGCCGGCTTCATCAGCGTGCCGATCCTCGCGCTCATCGCCCTCGCCGTGAGCACCGTCATCGTGTGGGAGTCGCACGGAGTGCCGGTCGCCGCGGGAATCCTGGCCGTCGTGCTCGGGGTCTTCACGTGCGTGCTCCTGGCGCGGGTGTGCATGGCCGTGACGGCGCTCGCTCTGCGCGAGCGCCGCTCGAGGGAGCTGTCGGGGCTCTTCGCCCTCGGCATCATCGTCGTGCTCGTGCCGAGCGTCGTCTTCCTCGCCTCGCTCGAGTGGGACGGCCGCGTGCCGACCCAGCTCCTCTCCGCGGCCGAGTTCCTGGCCGTGACGCCGCTCGGCGCCGCGTGGGCCATCCCGGGCACGCTCGCGCGGGGCGAGGACGTCTGGATGCCTGTGCTCGTCGCGGCCGGCACGGTCGTCGCCCTGATCGCGCTCTGGTACCTGCTGGTCGCACGGCTGCTGACGACGACCGAGCGCCCCGCATCGGTGCGCGAGCGCGGCGGTCTCGGCTGGTTCGCCGTCGCCCCCGGCACGCCGACGGGCGCCGTTGCCGCCCGCAGCCTGCTCTACTGGCTGCGCGATGCGCGCTACCTCGTGAACGTGCTGGTCGTGCCCGTCGCCGCGGCCCTCGCCACCGTGCCCCTGCTCATCGCCGGTGTTCCGCTGCCGATCGTCGCGCTCGTGCCGGTGCCGATCATGGCCCTGTTCTTCGGGTGGATGCCGCACAACGACGTCGCGTACGACAACACCGCCATCTGGATGCACATCGCCGCCGGAATCCGCGGTGCCGCCGATCGGTTCGGCCGCCTCGTGCCGATCATGCTCATCGGCATCCCGCTGCTCGCGGTCTCGATCCCCTTCGCGATCACGGTCTACGACCGCTGGGCGCTCCTTCCGGCGATGGTGGGCGTCTGCGCGGCGCTGTTCCTCTGCGGTCTCGGACTGTCGAGCATCTCGTCGGTCGTCGCGCCGTATCCCGTCTCCCGGCCGGGCGACAGCCCGTTCCAGCAGCCGCAGCGCTCCGGTGCCGGGGGAGTCATGTCGCAGGGGCTCGTGCTTCTGGGCGCGATCGCCCTGAGCGCGCCGACCCTGTGGTGGGCCTGGCTGGCCCTCACCCGCGACATCTCCTATGCCGAACCGGCCCTGTGGGCCGGCGTGGGCACCGGTGTCGCGGTGCTCCTCGGCGGCATCGCGATCGGCTCGCTGCTGTTCCGTCAGCGGGGCGCGCGCCTGATGGAGTTCGCCGAGGCCGCCTAGCCCTCGCGCGGCTAGACTGGCTGACCATGAGCACCCCCCTCGAGAGCCCAGACCAGGGCGGACTTGCGACCCTCGACCGCGAGCTCGAAGAGCTCATCCGCGAGGAGAACATCGAGCCGGGCGACCACGAGCGCTTCTCGCACTACGTCAAGAAGGACAAGATCCTCGAGTCCGCGATCACCGGCAAGCCCGTGCGGGCGCTGTGCGGCAAGAAGTGGACGCCGGGGCGCGATCCCGAGAAGTTCCCGGTCTGCCCGACCTGCAAAGAGATCTACGAGTCGCTGAACAAGTAGCGGCCCGCGCGGCGACGGATGAGCGTCGCCGGCATCACGACGCGTCGATGTAGACCGTCGGGAGTGCGGGATCTGAGCGGCTGAGAGCCAGGCCGCGCACGGGAAGCTCCTCGCGGACGCGCGCGTGATGGTCGCGGGCGCTCACCACGCCTGCGGGCCCTTCGTGCGCGGTGTCGATGTCGCCCTCCGCCGCGAACGTCACCTGCAGCGGACGCGCCCCGGGATGCTCGGACGGCGTGTCGACGGCTTCGAACCCGTCGGAGACGGCGACGAGCTCCTGCGTGGCGGTGCCGTCATCCAGGGCGCGGAACGCCGCCTTCCGGCCGCCCTTGGAGCCCTTGTCGGTGGAGGCCTTCGCGACCGCGATCCACGAGTCATCCGCCGCCTGCCGGGCGACGAGCTTGTAGACCATGCCCGCGGTGGGGGTGCCCGAACCGGTGACGACCGACGTTCCGACGCCGTAGGCGTCGACCGGGGATGCCGCGAGCGAGGCGATCGCGAACTCGTCGAGGTCGCTCGTCACGGTGATCTTCGTCCCCGTGGCGCCGAGCTCGTCCAGCTGGGCGCGCACCTCCGAGGCGACGGTGGGAAGGTCGCCGGAGTCGATGCGCACACCGCCGAGGCCCGTGCCGGCGATGCGGACGGCGGTGGCGACGCCCTCGCGGGTGTCGTAGGTGTCCACGAGCAGGGTCGTGTCCACGCCGAGGGCTTCGACCTGCGAGCGGAAGGCGTCCTCTTCGGTGTCGTGCAGCAGGGTCCAGGAGTGCGCCGCGGTGCCCATCGTCGGGATGCCCCATCGCCGCCCGGCCTCGAGGTTGCTGGTGGCGCCGAATCCCGCGATGAAGGCGGCGCGGGCCGCGGCGATCGCCGAGTCTTCGCCGGCGCGCCGGGAGCCCATCTCGGCCAGGGGGCGGTCACCGGCGGCGATGCTCATGCGCGCCGCGGCCGTGGCGACCGCCGAGTCGTGGTTCAGCACGCTGAGCGCGAGGGTCTCGAGCACGACCGCCTCGGCGAAGGTGCCCTCGATCGTGAGCACGGGGGAGCCGGGGAAGTAGAGCTCGCCCTCGCGATAGCCCGTGATCGAGCCGGTGAACCGGTAGCCCTCGAGCCACGTCAGCGTCTCGGCATCCACCACCCGGTTGTCGCGGAGGAAGCGCAGCTCGTCGTCGCCGAAGCGGAAGTCCCGGATGAGGCTCAGCAGGCGGCCCGTGCCCGCGACGACGCCGAACCGGCGGCCGGCCGAGAGTCTGCGGGAGAAGAGCTCGAACACGCAGCGGCGGTGGGCGGTGCCATCGCGCAGGGCGGCGTCGAGCATCGTGAGCTCGTAGCGGTCGGTGTGCAGGGCCGTCGAGGCGGTCATGGCCACAGCCTACTGACGGGCGAAGCGCGCGCGGTCCCCGCGGGAGCGAAGCGAGACGAAGTGCGGCGTAGGCTGGGGAACCATGAACGACGCGCCGATCGGCATCTTCGACTCCGGGGTCGGCGGGCTCACCGTCGCGAGGGCGGTCACGGATCAGCTCCCGCGGGAGTCGATCATCTACGTCGGCGACACCGCCCACTCGCCCTATGGACCCAAGCCGATCGCCGACGTGCGGCGCTATTCGCTCGAAGTGCTCGACGACCTCGTCGACCAGGGCGTGAAGATGCTCGTCATCGCCTGCAACACCGCGTCATCGGCGATGCTCCGCGACGCGCGCGAGCGGTACGAGGTGCCCGT
>DASUQB010000259.1:0-5768 GCA_036280835.1 Microbacterium sp.
CACCCGAGGTAAGGCGGCCACTAACCCGCCGCCCGCCCGCAGGCGTAGAACCACACAAGCGCCGTGCCCTTCACGCTGACTGCTACGGCGGGATTTCCTTCAGGCTGGGGGTACACGCGTGAACGTTGCCGCCGGTTCCCAATCTCGCCCGCTCGTCATAGGGTGTAGACCGCCACCACGACCACGTTTCACGTGAAACGTCCCGGCGACTTGCGGTCCCGCGACGCGACTCTATCCATTTCCCATTGGGTGGGACACCGCGAGTTTCCGTGCGCGCTTCACGTGTCTTGCCCGTGAGACCTACGCGCGCAGCTGGGTTGCGGCCGCACTATGCGCCGCGCATCACGCTGCAATGTTCCACGTGAAACGCGGTGATGACGAAGCTCTCACGTGCCGCCCGGGGTGCCGTGGAAGGTGCGGCGGCGACCCGCGGCTAGAGTGGACAGGCAGCACGATCGGCACGCGAGAGGAAGAGTGTTTCACGTGAAACAGTCCGAAGAGGCCGGTGCTCCGGCATCCTTCGAAGACGACACCCCACTGGCTCGCGAACTCGCCGATCTGTCCGCCCGCCGCCGCACGCTCGAATCCGTGAAGGTGGAATTCGGCGGAAAGACGCGGATCCTGACGATCTCGAACCAGAAGGGCGGCGTCGGAAAGACGACGACGACCGTCAATATCGCTGCCGCCCTGGCCAGTGTCGGCGCCAAGGTGCTCGTGATCGATCTGGATCCGCAGGGGAATGCCTCCACGGCACTCGGGGTTCCGCACACCGCCGACATCCCGAGCATCTACGACGTGCTGATCGACGAGTTCCCCCTCGCCGACATCATCCAGCCCAGCCCGGAATCACCCCATCTCTTCTGTGCGCCCAGCACGATCCACCTCGCCGGCGCCGAAATCGAGCTGGTCTCGCAGGTGGCGCGCGAGCACAGGCTGAAGACCGCCCTCGAGGAGTACCTCGCGTCGCGGCCGGAGCTGGATTTCGTGCTCGTCGACTGCCCGCCCTCGCTCGGGCTTCTCACGATCAACGCGTTCACCGCCGCGCACGAGGTGCTCATCCCGATCCAGTGCGAGTATTACGCCCTCGAGGGCCTCAGCCAGCTGCTCGGCAGTGTGCGGATGATTCAGAAGCACCTCAACCCGGGCCTGCACATGTCGACGATCCTCCTGACGATGTACGACGGGCGCACCCGGCTCGCGCAGCAGGTGGCGGAAGAGGTGCGGACGCACTTCCCGAACGAAGTTCTCCACACAGTTATCCCCAGATCCGTACGCGTCTCCGAGGCCCCGAGCTTCGGTCAGACCGTCATCACCTACGATGGGCAGTCGGCGGGGGCGGTCGCATACCGCGAGGCCGCCATCGAGATCGCTCGGCGCGGCGCTGCAGCGTCACAAGAAGGAGCACCGTAATGGCCAAGCGAACCGGATTGGGTCGAGGAATCGGCGCCTTGATCCCCACGGCCGAGGGCGAGTCCCGTCCCGTCGACGTGTTCTTCCCCGGTGCTCCCGTCGCCACCCTGGAGGCGCCGGAGGCGGCTGAGGAGGATCTGCTCGAGGTGCCGGGCGCGCACCTCATGATGCTCGATCCTCACGAGATCGTGCCGAACCCGCGGCAGCCCCGCACGCACTTCGATCAGGACGATCTGGCCGAGCTCGTCCACAGCGTGCGAGAGTTCGGGGTGCTGCAGCCGGTGGTGGTGCGAGCGCGCGACGACGCGTCAGGCACCTACGAGCTCATCATGGGGGAGCGGCGCACCCGCGCCGCCCGTGAGGCGGGCCTGACCAGCATCCCCGCGGTCGTTCGCGACACGGCGGACGAGCACCTGCTTCGCGACGCCCTGCTCGAGAACCTTCACCGCTCCGAGCTGAATCCGCTCGAGGAGGCATCCGCGTACCAGCAGCTGCTGGAGGACTTCGGCATCACCCAAGAGGAGCTCGCCAGCCGCATCGGCCGGTCGCGCCCGCAGATCAGCAACACCATCCGCCTGCTGAAGCTGCCCTTGCCGGTGCAGCAGCGCGTCGCCGCCGGCGTGCTCACGGCCGGCCATGCGCGCGCCATCCTCTCGCTCGACACTCCGGAGGCGATGCAGCGTCTCGCCGACAAGATCGTCAATGAGGATCTCTCGGTGCGCGCCGCCGAGGCTGCAGCGAAGGCAGGGGATGCCGCGCAGCGGCCATCGTTCCGGCCGCAGCCCGGAGCCCGCCGTGCTCACCTCGACGAAGTTGCCGAACGGCTCGGGGATCGACTGAACACGAAGGTGAAGGTCTCGCTCGGAGCGAGAAAAGGCCAGGTCGTAATAGATTTCGCGACAATCCAGGACCTGAACCGGATCCTCGGTGAGATCGGCGAGACCGGGTACGGCCAGGCCTAGAGCCAGGTTCAGTCGAGCGCGTCGGCGCGCTGGAGCAGCGCCCGGCCCTCGGCGTCGTTGCCGGGCAGGGCCGCGGCGCGGCGGAACGCGTCGGCCGCGGCATCCGCCTCGCCCACGCGTTCGAGCAGCTCGGCGCGCACCGCGTGCAGCGGACGGAAGTCGCCCAGAGAGCCCTCGGCGAGGAGCTCATCGACAAGCCGCAGAGCCTGCTCCGGTTCGCCCGCCATCGAGACCGCGACCGCACGGTTGAGCCGCACGATCAGCGCCCAGTCGGTGTCGTCGAAGGTCGGCGCCACGGCATGGCACTCGGCCACCGCGGCCTGCAGTCCGTAATAGCCCAGACCGCGCTCGAAACCCTCGGCGCGGGCGAGCGCCTCACGCCCACGGCGGATGGCGGAGCGGTCCCACGACGAGCGCGGCTGCTCCGCGAGGGGCACCGGCAGGCCGTCCACTCCGACGCGGGTCGCGAACCGCGACGACTGGAACTCCATGAGGGCGATGAGGGAGTGGATCTCGGGCTCGGAGGGCATCAGGGCCGCGAGCACCCGGCCGAGGCGCACGGCCTCGCGCGCCACGTCGGGTCGGAAGGCCGCATCCCCGGACGCCGACGCGTACCCCTCCGTGAACAGCAGATAGATGACCTGCAGCACGCTCGCAAGGCGCTGCGGCCGCTCGGCCCGGTCGGGGACCTCGAAGGGAACCCCGGCCTCCGCGAGGCTTCGCTTCGCGCGGACGATGCGCTGCTGCACCGTCGGAACACTCGTGAGCAGCACGCGGGCGATCTCATCGGTCGTCAGGCCGGCCACGGTCCGCAGGGTCAGGGCGAGCCGGGCCTGTGCGGGAAGGACCGGGTGGCAGGCCACGAACACCAGGCGCAGCACGTCGTCGTCGATCCGGTCCGGGTCGCCCTCCGCCTCGACGGGGTGCTCCGCCTCCGCCTCGCGGAGATCATGCGCCATCACGGCCTCGCGCGCCTGCAGGCGCTCACGGCGACGCCATCCGTCGATCGCCCGGCGCTTGGCGACCGAGAGCAGCCACGCACCGGGGTTGTCGGGGATGCCCGAGTCGGGCCACCGTGCGAGCGCCTCGACGAGCGCCTCCTGGGCGAGGTCCTCGGCCCAGGCGAAGTCGCCCGTGTGACGCGTCAGCGCGGAGACGATGCGTGCGGATTCGGCACGCCACACCGCCTCCACCGCACGGCGCGCGTGCGTGTCGACGGCCGCGCGGGTCTTCATCACCTCAGCGTACGGCGGCATGCCGTGGGGCTCGAAGCCGAGGGCCAGGAGGTGGTCGTAGGCTTGAGGAATGGTCCAGCCTCACGATGCCCTGCGCCGCCGCGCGAGTCTCGAAGTGCTGCGCGCCGAGGCCTCGGATGAGCTTGCGGCGCTGGTGCACGAACGACTCCGCTCCGGGGAAGACCCCTGGGATTTCATGGAGGACCTGCCCTCTGTCGACGAACTCGTCGTCTTCATGCTGCGGGCCGAGAACATCGAGTCCAACGGCGGCCAGCGTCCCTCACCGGCGCGGCATTACCGGGTGCTGCGGCAGATCGCCCTCGAGTACCCGCCGCTCACCAAGGCGGTATGGCGCCTGCTGGGAGACGCGAACACCCACCGCCGCTGGGACGCGGTGGTGAGTGTCGGCGACGCCTCCTGACGGCATCCGCCCGGCTGGGACAGGCCGCGGGTCACACCTGGCTGGCCCGCCATTCCTGCGCCTTGCTGAGCCACTCGTTGTCCGGCGGCAGGTCGATGTCGCTGAACTCCTGAACGCGCCGCACCTCGAGTGAGACGCCCGGGCCCAGGGGGCACTTCTTCGCCCACATCTCCGCTTCCTCGCGGCTTGCGACCTCGAGGATCCAGAACCCGGTGAAGACCTCCCGCGCCTCTGCGAAGGGGCCGTCCGTCACGACCGGCGGTGTGGACGAGAAGTCCACGCGGAACCCCTCGTCGGCATCCCCCAGCCCTTCGGCCGAAAGGAACACCCCTGCCTTCTGCAGCTCCTCGTTGTACGCCCCCATGACCGTGACGACCTGCTCCATGTCGAGCGTCTCGGCGGCGTGCGCAGCGGCTTCGGGCTCCACCTGCATGATCATCATGTAACGCATCTCGTTCTCCTTCTGGGAGTCTCCGTGACCCCCTCATCCATGGCGTCGAACGAAGGGGGGCGATATCGACATTCTGGCCGGGAAAACAGCGAAATGGATGCCGCCGGCCGCGTCGGGCGAAGAAAAGCCCCGGCTATCGGTGGGATAGCCGGGGCTTGTGAGAATGCGTCCCCCTCAAGGGAGGAAGGAGCTCACGCGAGGTAGGCGGCGAGGTCCTTCTCGATCGCGAACTTGGGCTTGGCGCCGATGATGGTCGTCTCGACCTTGCCGCCGTTGAAGACCTTCATCGCCGGGATCGACGTGATCTGGTACTTCATCGCGAGGTCGGGGTTCTCGTCGACGTTGAGCTTGAGCACGGTGATCTTGTCGGGGTTCTCCGACTGGATCTCATCGAGCACGGGGGCGACCATGCGACACGGCCCGCACCACGCGGCCCAGAAGTCGACGAGCACCGGGCCCTCGGCCTGCAGGACGTCCTGCTCGAACGTTGCGGACGTGGTCGACTTGGCGGTCATCTTGTTTCTCCTTCGGTGAAGTCTGTCAGAGGCCGAAACGCACGGGGGGTGAGGATTGTTCCGTCACCCAGCGAGGTCTCAGGCGACGGGAACGCCGGTCTCGGCCTTGTCGGTCTCCGGGTTCGGCGTCTCGGTGGCGATCTCGATGTTCTCGGCGACCTGGATGTCGCCGTCGGCCTGCTCCAGCGCGGCCAGGAAGTGCTCGGCGTCGAGGGCGGCGACCGTTCCGCTGCCGGCCGCGGTGACGGCCTGGCGGTAGGTGGGGTCGATGACATCTCCGGCGGCGAACACACCGGGCAGGGAGGTGCGGGAGGACCGGCCGTCGACCCAGATGGTGCCTTCGGGCGTGAGACGCAGCGAGTCGTGCACGAGGTGCGTGCGCGGGTCGTTGCCGATCGCGACGAAGAGGCCATCGAGGGCCAGCTCGCGTGTCGTGTCGGCCACCCTGTCGGAGAGCAGGACACCGTTGACGGCCTCGTCGCCGAGGATGTCGATGACCTCGGTGTTCCAGATGAACTCGATCTTCTCGTTCGCGAACGCGCGCTCCTGCATGATCTTCGACGCGCGCAGCGTGTCCTTGCGGTGGATGACGTACACCTTCGACGCGAAGCGCGTGAGGAAGGTGGCCTCCTCCATGGCGGAGTCGCCGCCGCCGACGACGGCGATGACGCGGTCGCGGAAGAAGAATCCGTCGCACGTGGCGCACCACGAGACGCCGCGGCCGGAGAGCCGGTCCTCACCGGAGAGGCCGAGCTTGCGGTAGGCGGATCCGGT